>JAOAIM010000048.1:246-21296 GCA_026414705.1 Verrucomicrobiia bacterium
GTGCAGTTTTCGCATGACCGCGTCAGGCATTCGGACGATGATCGGTGGACGCCACGTCATGCCAAAACTTATGCCATCGAACTCGCCCTGAATGGACGCGTCTTGGTCTCCGGGCGCGCCGGCGGTTCGCACACCATCAAGCTGCCAGGTCGTTCGACGTGCCAGGACTTGAATTGCTTGCAGCACGGTGCTTTTGCCGCTGCCGTTGGCGCCAACGATCAGCGTGAAGCGGCTCAGCGGCAGGCGAGTGTCCCGCAGGGCTTTGACGTTTTTGAAATGCAGCCAATCAATCATGCGAGGCCAGCGCAGTGAACACCGCACCCGCTTCAAAGTCAACCGCCTGCTCGGTGAGGCGCGGTCGCTGTGGGTGGGCCGCCCGCCGCTTGCCGCCCCGGTAGCCGGTTGGCAGACTCGGCGCAATGCGACAGCGCCTGCGCGTCTGGATCGAAAATCTCGAAACGTTCGTCCTCGAAGTCATCTTCGAGCAGCGACGTGATTGGAAGGCGCGGCTGATGCGGGGGTTTTTGTTCGGGTGCTCCAAGGCCTTTGCGTTGGGCGTCAAATTCCGTCGCTGGCTCTACAGCGTGCGGCTGATTCGGGACGCGACGCTGGGCGTGCAGGTCATCGCAATCGGCAATCTCACCGTCGGTGGCACGGGCAAAACGCCCGTGGTCGAAAAATTTGCCCGCGAACTCCGCGACGCCGGACGCAACGTTGCCATCCTCTCGCGCGGCTATCGGTCGAAGCCCAAGCCGTTTCACGAGTGGTTGCGCGACAAATTGCTGCTGCGGGAGGATACCAGCCCGCCGCGCGTGGTTTCCGACGGCAAATCGCTGCTGCTCGACTCCGAAATGGCCGGTGACGAGCCGCACATGCTCGCTTCCAACCTCAAAGACGTCGTCGTGCTGGTGGACAAAAACCGTGTCAAAAGCGGGCGCTATGCGATTGAGAAATTCGGCTGCGACACGCTGCTGCTCGATGACGGTTTTCAATACTGGCGACTGGCCGGGCGGCGACACGACGTGGTGCTGGTGGACCGGCAGCAGCCTTTTGGGAACGAACATTTGCTGCCGCGTGGCACACTTCGCGAACCGCCGTCGCACCTGGCGCGCGCTCACACGATTTTCATCACCAAAAGTGACGGCCGGACTGCCGAGCTGCGGCAGCGCATTCAGCGGCTCAACCCGCACGCCGCCATCATCGAGTGCGTGCATCATCCGCTGTATCTGGAGGACGTTTTTTCCGGGCAGCGGCATCCGCTTGAATTGTTGCGGGGGCGCAAGATTGCCGCGCTGAGCGGCATTGCGGCGCCGGAAAGTTTCGAGCAGAGCCTGGTGAGCCTGGGGGCGGAACTGGTCTATTCGAAGCGTTTCGCCGACCATCACCGCTTCACGCAACAGGAGGTGCTCAACGTCATCAACCGCAGCAAAAAGCGGCAGGCGGAGCTGATCGTGACCACGCAAAAAGATGCCGTGCGATTTCCGAAACTGGACCGGCGCGACCTGCCGATTTACTTCATGCGCGTGGAAATCCGCATCGTCAGCGGCGCGGAAGACTTCCGCGACTGCGTGCGCAAGATTTGTTTTCAACCGCGCCTCAATGCGGAGCAAAACGGCTGAAATGCCGCCGCACGAGGGCGTTGGTCGCAAACGGGGAATGGGTGAGAGGGTTAAATGCGTTAAATGGGTTAAATGGGAGGAACCGGCTGGCGGGTGTGTTTGACCTTGCAACCGGGGCCGGTTCGTTCACAGCTTCCGGCATGAAGACTTCCCCTTGCGGCAACGGCATGGTGCTTCAGAGCGGTCGGTTCGCCCTGCTTCTGTCGAGTTTGGCCCTGGTCGTCGTGGCTGTTCACGTATGGGCGGGCACGGACGCGCCCTTGCGGGCTGGCACAGCGCGCGTGAGCCTGGTGCCGCCGCCGGAGATCAAGGCGGCTCTGGGCGGTTACGGGGCGCGGATGAGCAAACCGGCGCTGGGCGTGCACGACACGGTTTGGGCAAAGGCGCTGGTGCTGGAACAGGGCGCGCGTCGGTTCGCGCTGGCCACGGCCGACGTGCTGGCGTTCCCGCCGCGATTCAAAGCCGCCGTGGTTGAGCGCTTGTCCGGTGAGGGCTGGCAGCCCGACCAGATCATGCTTCTGCCCAGCCACACGCACACGAGCCTGGATATGATGGCGCTGCATCCGGGCAACACGTTTCGCATCCCGCAAGTCGGGCTGTTTCAGAAGGAATTGTTCGACCACACCGCCGGGCAACTGGCGGCAGTGATCCGCGAAGCAGCGCGCGAACTGCGCGAGGTTCAGGCGGCTTCGACGGCGGTCACGGTGCGCGAGCGCAATCGCAATCGGCGCCGCGGCTTGACCACCGTGGACCCCGAGCTGGTGGTCACGCGGTTGGACACGCCGGACGGCAAACCGCTGGCCGCGCTGATCAACTGGACGGCGCATCCCACGTTCATGGATGCCGAGGACATGCTCTTTTCGGGCGACTGGCCGGGACATTTGCAACGCACGATGGAAGCGTTGATCGGTGCGGGCGTCACCGTGCTTTACTACAACGGCGCGGAAGGGGATCAATCGCCGATGCCGCCGACGGAAGCGGGCAGCCGCTGGGAACGCGCCGAACGCTACGGGCGCGAGATGGGCATCGCGGCCTGGCGCGCCTGGCAGAGCATCCGACCGCGCAAGGTGACGGCGTTTGGGTATCGCACCGAGCGCATCGCGCTGCCGGAACGGCGCTGGCATCCGGATTTCATGAAAACCGGCGGCGCCGAATACGGTTTGAACGAGGCGATGATGCGGGAATTTTTGGCGGCGCTGATGCCGGGGGAAACGCGCAGCACCTGTGTGCGTCTGGGCGATTTGCTGATTCTGGGCGTGCCGGGCGAGCTTGCGGCGGAACTTGGTTTGGAACTCAAGGCCCGCGCGCGCGAAGCGACGGGCGTGGCGTGCCCGACCATCGGCGGCATGGCCGATGAATGGATCAGTTACATCCTCTCGGCCGAGGAATGGCGCAAGGGCGGCTACGAGGCGAGCGTGAGCTTCTACGGCGAGCCGTTGGGCCGCACCATTGTTGAAGGCGTGCTGCGCGCGGCTCGGGGTCTCAACTGACCTTCGGACGCAAGCGGCAGCGCGCGTGTGCGGCCGTCTCGTCGCTTGACAACGCGCGGGTTGGCGTCAGGCTCGCCGCATGGTGAAGACTTTCCCACTTCGCGCCGCCCTGATGTTCATCACGCTGGTCACGGTGCTGGCCGCGACCGACGTTTCTGCGCAACGGCTCACGCTCGCGCGGGCGGGTCGTTCGGACTATGTCATCGTCATCGCCTCCAACGCGCCGCCGGCGACGCGGTTCGCGGCTGAGGAGCTGCAGCGGTTTCTTGGGGAAATGTCGAGCGCGACCCTGCCGGTGCGCACGGACGCGGCGGCGCCGGCGGCGCGGCAGATTCTGGTCGGTGACAGCGCCCATCTGCGCGCGTTGGGTGGGGTGGTGGATTTCGCCGCATTGGGACGCGAGGGGTATGTGCTGCGCACGGTCGGGCCGCATCTGGTGATCGCCGGCGGCGAACCGCGCGGCACGCTCTACGGGGTGTATGGTTTGCTGGAGGATCACCTGGGCTGCCGCTGGTTCACGCCGCAGGTCAGCCACATCCCACGGCGCGACACGGTGCGGCTGGGGCCGCTGAACGAAACGCGCGTGCCGGTGCTCGAGTATCGCGAGCCGTTCACGGCGGACTGCTTCGACGGCACCTGGTGCGCGCGCAATCGGGTCAACAGCAGCGCGGCGTCGCTCGAGGCGCATCACGGTGGCAAGGTGCGATTCGGCGCAGGTTTGTTTGTGCACACGTTCGACACGCTGGTGCCGCCGGAGAAGTATTTTGACGCGCACCCGGAATACTTCAGCGAGGTCAACGGCGTGCGCGTGCGCGAGCGGACGCAACTCTGTTGCACGCACGAGGAGGTGGTGCGCCTGTGCACCGAGGCGATGCGCGATCGGATGCGGGCCGACCCGGAGGCCGAGGTGTATTCGCTCTCGCAAAACGACTGGGCCAACTACTGCACCTGCCCGCGCTGCGCCGCACTGGCCGAGCGGGAGGAATCTCAAATGGCGCCGGTGCTGCAACTGGTCAATCGTGTCGCCGAGGCGCTCGAGGCCGAATTCCCGGACAAGGCGATCGAAACGCTCGCCTACCAGTGGACGCGCAAAGCGCCGAAGACGATCCGCCCGCGCCGCAACGTGATCGTGCGGCTCTGCACCATCGAGTGTTGTTTCATGCATCCGCTGGCCACGTGCGATTCGCCGGCCAACGCCGCGTTTCGCCGGGACATTGCCGACTGGGCGCGCGTGGCCGACCGGCTCTGGGTCTGGGATTACGTCACCAGTTTCAGTCACTACCTGGTGCCGTTTCCAAACCTGCGGGTGCGCGACGACAACATCCGGTTCTTCGTCGCCCACAACGTGCGCGGCATTTTCGAGCAGGACGTGTATAACACGCTGCACGGCGAACTGTCGGCGCTGAGTGGCTATCTCAACGCGAAGCTCCTGTGGAATCCGGCCTACGATGAAGAGCGCGCGATCAACGAGTTTTTGCGGGGCGTTTATGGCGCGGCGGCCCGCCCGATCCGGCGCTACCTCGACCTGCTTCACGACACGGTCGCGCGGCAAAACCTGCACGCCGACATCTGGATCGGGCCGACGGACGCGCCGTATCTGAGCGACGCGTTGCTGGCGCGGGCCGACGCGCTCTGGGCGGAGGCGGAACGTCGTGTAGCCCGCCAGCCGGACGTGCTCGCGCGGGTGCAAACGGCCCGGCTCAGCGTGGATTACGCCATCCTGGAACGCCAACGGGCGTTCCCCTACCGGCTCAACGCGGACGCGTTTCGGCTGGAGTTGCAACCGGAATTTGTGGAACGGGCGGAGCGCTTTCTGCGCGTTGCCCGGCGCGCGGGGCTGACCCGCCTGGATGAGAGCCGTACGACCCTCGACGCCTATGAGCAAGGGCTGCGCGACATCCTGGCGCGACCGATCCAGGCCCTTGCGCCGCGCAGCCCGAACCCGCTCGCGTTGGAAAAGGTCAGGCCGGGTTTGGAATACGCCTACTACGAGGGGACGTGGAAGCGGTTGCCGAACTTCGCGACGCTCCCGCCGGTGCGGACGGGCGTGATCAAGCAACCCGGGCTGAGTCTGCCGCGGCGCGAAGAATCATTCGGATTGCGGCTGCGGGGCTACCTGCGGATTCCGCAGGATGGTGTGTACTGCTTTCTGTTGGGCTCCAACGACGGCTCGCGCCTGCGATTCGGCGGCGAAGTGCTCATTGACAACGATGATTTGCACAAGTTCGTGGAGAAGTCCGGTGTGGTTGCAGTGCGCGCAGGGTTTTATCCCATCGAGATCGAGTATTTCCAGGCGGGCGGGTCGGCCGCGTTGAGTCTGCAGGTTCTGGGGCCGAAGTTGACGAAACAACCCGTGCCCGCTGCATGGTTGTTCCATCAAGCGGAACGGTAGGCCCGGCACAACGGCCCGCAGCGCTCGTGATGGTGCTCACGCGGCGCGCGGTCAACCGCCCGATCCCTTCTTTCGCTCGGCGCGCTGCAACTCGCGCAGGGGCCGGTAGCCGATGAGGATGATGTTGTGCTCGGCGATGAGGCGTTTCATCTCCGGGTCGTGCGTGAAGACCTCGTATTCCTGGGCGCGAATGGACCAGGAGCCGGTGATCGCCTTGAGCTCGTCGGTCGGCAATGCGGCGTGGATGTAAAGTTCAGTGACGCCGGGTTTAAGTTTGCGGATAATGTCGAGCCAGAAGCCGCGGACGTTGTTCTTTTCGTCCTTGAGTTCTTCGTAAATGAAATAGTCCGGGAACACGATGCCCTTGGCGGCGACCTGGCGGCGCAGTTCCGGCCAGCCGAAGCGCTCCATCGTCGCCTGCGAGGCCATGCGTAGGGGCAGATCGAATTCCTCGGCCAGTTGGACATAGACCTTGAAGAACTCCGGGTGAAGTTGAAGCGTGCCCATGTGCGAGTCCAAATGGGTCACGTCCACGCCCGCGGCCAGGGCGCGTTGGATCTGGGCGCGGCCTTCAATCAACGCTTCTTCGGGTTTGGCCCTGGCATGGACGCTTTGGACGTTGCGCCAGAGGTAGCCGTCGGGGTCGAGCAGGCCCGGCACCTGCGAACGGTCGGCCACCGGCCCCCAGCGATACTTCACCCATTCGGAGGTGTGAACGAGGTGGATGCCGAAGTCTTTGTCGGGATTGGCCTTCGCGTAGGCGGCGATTTCGGGAAACCACGGGCACGGGACCATGATCGTGGCCGATCGCATCAGGCCTTTTTCCATGCACTCGATCGTGGCCCGGTTGGCGGCGTGGCACATGCCGGCGTCGTCGCCGTTGACGATGAGCAGTTTGTCGGTGGGTTTGTAACCGAGCCGTTCGGCCAGCGTGCGGGCGTCGGCCGCGTAGCTCGATGCGCCGAAGCCGGCAAGCAACACCGCCACTCCGCAGCGCAGTAGAAGTCGAAATGCGATGGAAGTCATGCGGCAGATTAGTCGCGGCACGACGTGGCCGCAACCCCGATGGCGACGCCATGAAGCAGGGTTGCCTTGGGTGCGGCGAAATCAAAGGGCCGCGGTCATGCGCAAGGTTGAACTTTCAGAGCAGAGCGCGTTTACTGGCCCGCAAATGATGGCCGCCGCGAAATTCAAGGGTCGGATTGAGTTCGCGCCGGGATTTGCGCCGCGACCGGATGTGAGCCACGTGCTGTTTGATTTCGACGGCACCCTGTCGCTGATCCGGGAGGGTTGGCCGGAGGTGATGGTGCCGATGTTTGCGGAGTTCCTGCCGCCGCTGCCGGGTGAAACCGAAGCGGCCCGCCGCCAACTCTGTCACGAGGACATCATGCGGCTCAACGGCAAGCAGACAATTTACCAGATGATCCAGCTTGCCGAGCGCATCCGGGAACGGGGCGGAACACCGCGTGACCCCTTGTGGTATAAACACGAGTATCTGCGCCGGCTGGAGGAACGCATCGCGGCGCGCAAGGAAGGGCTGCGTCGCGGCACGATTCAGCCGGACGACCTGCTGGTTTTCGGCGCGCGTCGGCTGCTGGAGCACCTGACGGCGCGCGGTTTGCCGCTGTATCTGGCCAGTGGGACCGACGAGCCGTTTGTTCAGGAGGAGGCGCGACTGCTCGACATCGCCCGGTACTTCGGCCCGCGCATCTACGGCGCGCTCGACGATTACAAGAAGTTTTCCAAGAAGATGGTCATCGAGCGCATCCTGCGGGAGAACCGCATCCCCGGCGCCCAACTGCTCTCCTTTGGCGACGGTTACGTGGAAATCCAAAACACCAAGGAGGTCGGTGGCCTGGCCGTGGCGGTGGCCAGTGACGAGGCGCACAATGGCTCCGGGCGCTTCGATGAATGGAAACGCCAGCGTCTGTTGGGCGTGGGCGCGGACGTGGTGATCCCGGATTTCCGGGACGCGGTGGAGTTGGTGGAGCTGATCCTGGGTGCCCCCGCACCCGCTGGGGCACGATGACGGTGAGGCCGTCGGCGCGAGCGCATCCGCAGGCCGTCGGCGGTGCTGGACAGCAGCAGAGCGGGGCCGCTCGCCGGCTGAACATGGAAAGGCTGCTCTACTGGATTGCCCGGGCGGTGGTTGCGCTGTTGCAGGCGTTGCCGCTGCGCGTCGTGGCGCGACTCGGACGCGCGGGCGGCGTGCTGGCATGGTGGCTCGACGCGCGCCACCGGCGCGTCGCGCTCAAAAACCTCACGATGTGTTTCGGCGCGGAAATGTCGCGCGCCCAAATCCGCCGGCTGGCGCGCGAACATTTCCGTCGGCTCGGCGAAAATTACGCCAGCGCCGTGAAAGCTGCCGGGATGAAGCCCGAAGAGTTGGCGCGGCACGTGGAATTTGTCGGTGCCGACCGGTTGCCACCGGCCCGGCCGGGCGAACCCCCACCGACGTTCATTGTGGCCATTGGTCATTTTGGAAACTTTGAGTTGTATGCGCACTTTGGGCAGTTCATGCCCGCCTACCAGTGCGTGACGACGTATCGGGCGCTGCGCCAGCCCTCGCTCGACCGGCTGCTTCAGTCGCTGCGCGAGCAGACCGGTTGCCTTTACTTTGAGCGTCGGCGCGATGCCGCCGCGCTCCGGGCGGTGATGCGCCGACGCGGCATCATTCTCGGACTGCTGGCCGATCAGCGCGCGGCCCGGGGCGGCGTGCGCGTGCCGTTTTTCGGGCGCGAATGCTCCACTTCCGCCGCGCCCGCCGTGTTTGCTCTTCGTTACCGGTGTCCGCTCTACACCGCCATTTGTTATCGCATCGGGCTTGCGCAGTGGCGCATCGAGTTGGGCGAGCCAATTCCCACGCGCGAGAACGGCGCGGCACGGCCCGTGCGCGAAATCACCGCCGACATCAACCGCGCGTTTGAAGCTGCCATCCGACGCGATCCGGCCAACTGGTTCTGGGTGCACGACCGCTGGAAACCGTCGCGGCGCGAAGTTGAGCGCGCGTCCGGCAACGACCCGCAACCGGCGTTGAGTCGAGCGGTCGAGGGCCAGGGTTGAAGGCGGGAACGTCGCCATGGCCGAGCGTCCTCCAACCTCCACCGCGCATCCGCGCCGTTTGTTGATTCGCGGCGTGAACTGGCTCGGCGACGCCGTGATGACGACGCCCGCACTGCTGCGGCTGCGCGAGGGTTTCCCCGAAGCGCACATCGCGCTGCTTGCGCCGCTCAAGCTGGCGGAACTCTGGCAGGGACATCCGGCTCTGGATGAAGTGTTGGCCGTTGCGCCGGGCGAAAACCCGCTGGCCGTGGCGCGGCGGCTGCGCGGGCGGGGTTTCGACACCGCTCTAGTGCTGCCGAACTCGCCTCGCGCGGCGCTGGAAATGTGGCTGGCGCGCATCCCGCAGCGCGTCGGCTACGCGCGACCGTGGCGAAACTGGCTTCTGACGCACCTCGTGCCGACGCGGCCCGGGCACGTGACGATGCGCAAGCGTTCCGTGCGCGAAATCCGGCAACAGGTGGGCAGGGCAGGGCAGAGCAGTTCGCCGGTTCGAACGTCTTCCAACGGTGCGGCGCGCGACGCTTCCGCCCACCAAATCCATGAATACCTGCATTTGGTCGGGGCGCTCGGCGCGAATCCGCAGCCGGTCGCGCCGTTGTTGTGCGTGGCGGACGAGGAAGTTGCAGCCGTCAAAGCGCGATTCGGACTGGAGCGTGAGCCGCGTCCGCTGTTGGCGTTGAATCCCGGCGCCGAATACGGCCCGGCGAAACGTTGGCCGGCGGAACGGTTCACGGCTGCGGCGCGGGAAATTCAGCGTCGAACCGGGTGCGTGTGGCTGGTGCTCGGTGGCGCGGCAGAAGCGGGCCTTGCGACTGAAATTGCCACGGCGATTGGCGCGGCGGCCGGAGCGGTTGTGCGCAATCTGGCCGGGCAAACGTCGTTGCGGGAATTGATGGCGTTGTTGCGAATCGCGCGCGTGCTGCTGACGAACGACACCGGGCCGATGCACGTGGCGGCGGCGTTGGGCAGGCCGGTGGTGGCGCTGTTTGGGAGCACGGCGCCGGAGCTGACCGGGCCGGGGTTGCCGGGCGACTCGCGCCACCGGATTCTTTCGGCCCGCGTCCCTTGCGCCCCGTGCTTTCGTCGGACCTGCCCGATTGATCTCCGCTGCATGAGGAGACTGGAGGTGGAAACGGTCGTCATGGCCGTGAGCGAGGTATTGCGGTCCTGAGCCATGTGGCAAAGCGACCAAGCCCGGGTTCGGACACGAAACTACCCATTTTGGGAGTTTGGCAACGGGACGTTTTCTGACATGGTGAGGCGTCGCGGGACGACGCCGATGATGCAGTGCTTCAAGATGTTTTCCCGAGGCGGGGCGATTTTGACGGCCCTGACGCTCGCCGTGGCAGCGCCGGGCTTGAGCTCCGGCGCGACGGCCTGGCGACTGGTGTGGTCAGATGAATTCGACCGGCCCGACGGCAGTTCGCCCGACACGAACAAATGGGCTTTCGACCTGGGCGGTGGCGGCTGGGGCAACAATGAGTGGCAGTTCTACACCAGCCGCACCAACAACGCGCGCATCGAGGGCGGTTGTTTGATCATCGAGGCGCGGCAGGAGAACTGGCAGGGCAGCAATTACACCTCGGCGCGGCTCAAAACGCAGGGGAAAGCATCGTGGCTGTACGGTCGGTTCGAGGCGCGGATTCAGATTCCGCGCGGTCAGGGCATCTGGCCTGCGTTCTGGATGTTGGGCACGAACATCACGTCGGTGGGCTGGCCGAGCTGCGGCGAGATTGACGTCATGGAGAACATCGGGCGCGAGCCAAACATCGTGCACGGGACGGTGCACGGGCCGGGTTATTCGGGCGGCGGCGGCATCAGCGGGGCCTACACGTTGCCGGGCGGTGTCGCGTTTGCCGACGATTTTCACGTGTTCGCGGTCGAGTGGACGACGAACCGGATCGAGTGGTTCGTGGACGGCCAACGGTACTTCACGGTGACGCCGACGAACCTGCCCTCGGGTGCGCCGTGGGTGTTTGATCGCCCGCAGTTTTTGCTCCTGAACGTGGCGGTGGGCGGCAACTGGCCGGGTTATCCCGACGGGACAACGATGTTTCCGCAACGGATGCGGGTGGATTACGTGCGGGTGTTTGCGCGGACGAATTTGCCGCCGTGTCCGGGAAATCTCTTGAGCAACGGGGGTTTTGAAACGGGCGCGCTGGCGCCGTGGACGGCTTACGGGGCGGGTTTTAACACGCTGGTGGCGAGCACCAACAGCGTGCCGGTGCGCACGGGCGCTCGCGCGTTCAAGGTGTTCGGTCAGTTCAACGGGCAGGAGAATTACTCGGGCGCATTTCAGGATGTGCCGGCCAGCGCGGGCCAGCGCTTCACGGCCAGAGGTTGGGCGTGCACGCCTTCGGGCGATGCGATCGCCGGCGCGAACAGCGCGTGGCTGGAGGTGAGCTTTCGCGACGGCGGCGGGACGATGCTGCGGTTGTTTCGTTCCGACACGGTGCGTTCCAACAGCCCGGCGGGCGTGTGGCTGCCACTGGTGGTGACCAACGAGTTCGATCCGGTCACGCACCAGTTCCTCGGGACGGTATCAGGGTTGGAGGCGCCTCCGGGAACGAGCTTTGTGCGCGTGCAGATGGTCTTTCGGCAGCCGGGATTGGCGGCCGGCGCGGTGGTGTTTGATGACCTGGAGTTGGGAAGCGCGGGCGCCCCGGTCGCCGGAGTGCCGGTCTCGGCGGTGTTGGATGGGAATCAGGTCGCGCTGGGCTTTGAAACGTTTTTGGGGCCGATGTATCAGGTGCAGACGACGACCAATCTGGTGCTGCCGGACTGGGTGAGCCTGACGAACGTGCCGGGCAGCGGCTTGCGGCAAACGGTCCGGGTCGGTGTGGAGTCGTTTGCGCGTTTTTTTCGGGCGGTGCGTCTTTGCGAGTAGTGCGGGGGGGTTCATTGACGCCCGCGAGGGAGGCCTTACCCTGCGAGTCGGGCCGGGAAATCCGGTGCGCGCTGGCGAATCATCAGACCGCCAATCGTGGTTTGGAGTTTGGCATCGGGCTGGAAGCGTGGGATCGCCTTCGGGCTGGTCGCGGGCGGGGTCTTGGCGCGGGCGGGCGTCGCGGCGGGCGCGGAGACCAACGTCACGGTGCTGCGGACGGCGGCGGCAGTGCGGCAACTTTCCCCCGAGGAAGCCGCGCGCAAGGTGCCGGTGCATTTGCGCGGGGTGGTGACGTTTTTCAACGAGAGCCTTTTTTCGCGGTTCATCCAGGATGAGACGGCGGGCATTTACCTGTATGACACGGGCCTGCCGGTGCATTTCAATCCGGGTCAAATCGTCGAGGTACGGGGCGTGACCGGGCCGGGCGAATACGCGCCGATTGTGGTGCCGGAATCCATTGCGTTGGTGGGCACGGGGTCGCTGCCTCCGCCACGGCCGGTGACGTTTGAGCAACTGGCCAGCGGCCAGGAGGACAGCCAGTTTGTCGAGATCGCCGGGATCGTGCGCTCGGCGTATCGGGCGGAGGGCGCGCCATATTTTCTGGTCCATCTGGCCACGGGCGGTGGGCGGCTCTCGGTGTATGCCCCGCAGTTGCCGGTGGCCGAACCTGAGCAACTGGTGGACGCCACCGTACGGGTGCGCGGGGTGTGCTCGACTCAATTCAACCGGCAACGGCAATTGTTCGCCATCCGGCTGCTGGTGCCGCGACCCGAGGACGTGGTCGTGGAGATTCCCGCCCCGGCCGACCCTTACGAAATTCCCGTGCGCCCGTTGGGGAGTCTGTTGCAGTTCACACCGCAGGAAAATTTTGGTCATCGGGTGCGCGTGGTCGGTACGGTGACGTATCACGAGCCGGGGCGAATGTTGTTTCTGGACGACGGCGAGCACGGGCTGGAAGTGCAAACGCGCGAGAAGTCGCCGCTGCAGTTGGGCGACCGGGTTGAGGCGCTGGGTTTTCCGGCGCGCGGCGAATACACGCCGGTGCTTCAGGACGCGGTGTTTCGGAAAATCGGCTCCGGCCCGGTGCCGATGCCGGTGCGCGTCACGCCCGACGAGGCTCTCAAGGGCACGTTTGACTGCCGGTTGGTGCGGGTGTCGGGCAATCTGCTCGACCGCGCGCAACACGGCCCGGAACGTTACCTGGTGTTGCAGGAGGGGGAGTCCATTTTCCACGCGTGGCTCAACACCGCTGCGGGCGAAGACCCGTTTGCCGACCTGAAGAACGGCAGCCGTCTGGAAGTGACGGGGATTTGCCGGATTGAGCCGGGCGAGTGGCGCGCGGGCGAGGAATGGCGGGCAAAGGCGTTTCGGCTGCTGCTGCGTTCGGCGGCGGACGTGGCGGTGATCCGGGCGCCGCCGTGGTGGACGCTGCGGAAGGTGTTGTGGATGGCCGGGGCGCTGGCGTGTGTGGCCGTGGGGGCGTTTGCGTGGGTTGCGGTGTTGCAACGGCAGGTCGCCGAGCGCACGCGACAACTCGAAAAACAGATTCAGGAGCGGCAGCGGGCCGAACGCAAACAACTCATTGAGCAGGAGCGCACGCGCGTGGCGCAGGATTTGCACGATGAGCTGGGCGCGGCCCTGACCGAGGTGAGCATGTTGGGCACGCTGGCGCGCACGCCGTCGTTGCCCGCCGAGCAGCGCGAACGGTATCTGGAACAGCTCACCGACGTGGCGCGGCGTCTGGTGAGCATCCTCGACGAGATCGTCTGGGCGGTGAACCCGAAGTATGACTCGGTTGCATCGCTGGCCAGTTATTACTCGCTGTTTGCGCAGCGGTTTTTGAATCTGGCGGGGATTGCGTGCCGGTTGGAGGTGGCCGAGTCGTTTCCAGATGTGCCGCTGGACGCGCGGGTGCGGCACAGCGTGTTTCTGGCGTTTCGGGAGGCGCTCAACAACGCGGTGCGGCATTCGGGCGCTTCGGAGGTGCGCGTGGCGATGGCGGCGCGCGATGGCTGGTTGCATATTCGCGTATGCGACAACGGGTGCGGCTTTGCGGTGGGCGACAATGCCCCGGCGCGGAACGGTCTGGCCGGAATGCACGAGCGGTTGAAGCAGTTGGGTGGCGCGTGCCGGGTGCAGAGCGTCCCGGGCGGGGGCACAACGGTGGAGTTCCGGCTGCCGATTCAGGAAACCGCGACATGATCAAAGTTGCGATTGTCGAGGACAACAAAACGACCCGCGAGGGATTGGAAACGATCGTGAATCTCTCGCCGGATTTTCGGTGTGTGTGCACGTGTGCGACGGCGGAGGAGGCGCTGCGGGTGCTGCCCAAACACCAGCCCGACCTGGTGCTCATGGACATCCAGTTGCCGAACATGTCGGGCGTCGAGTGCGTCGCCAAACTCAAGGAGCTGCTGCCCTCCACCCAGGCGATCATGGTCACGGTGTATGAGGACCCGGATCGGATTTTTCGCGCGCTGCGGGCGGGGGCTTCGGGCTACCTGCTCAAACGTTCCTCGCCCGAGGAGGTGCTCAATGCCATGCGTGAGGTGATGCAGGGCGGCGGAGCGATGAGCGGCGAGATTGCGCGCAAGGTGATCGGGTACTTTCGTGAGCAGGCGGCGACGATGGCGGCGGTTAACCAGCTCACCGCCCGCGAGCGCGAGGTACTGGAGCTGGTCGTGCAGGGCATGTCGAACAAGGAAATCGCGGATCGGCTGAACGTCACACTCGCCGCGGTGCGCTGGCATCTCAAGCACATCTACCAAAAGCTCCATGTGCACTCCCGCACCGAGGCGGTGTTGAAGCTCCGTTCCACCCAGTAAGGCCCGTCCGGACTGCCCCCGCCAAAACTACCCATTTTGGGAGCTATTCAGCTCGTCTCCGGGACTTATGATGGATACGAACTGACACGGGATCATGCTTATGAAACAGAAAGCTCAAATCCTCGGTTGTTTGCTGGGCGGTTGTTTGGCGATCGGGACGGCCTGGACAGCGCGGGCGGCGACGTATGTGACGGTCAATCCGAGCGCGTCGTGGCTGGGCTACATGAACGTGTTCGAGTTGCCGGCGAACGGCGGCGGGTATGTGTTTGGTAGTCCGTGGGGCACGGCGGACTTGCCGGCGACGTTTTCCGGGGCGGTGCTGACGCTGGCGCCGAACTCGATCGGCGATCCGAGTCCGTTCTGGTATATCGGCGGGGGCGGGCCGGGCGCGCCGGGCAACAAGATCATGGAGGCCAACATGTATGTGGAAACGCACGGCGGGTTGCTCGGCGGACAGACGGTCACTTTCGAATTCAGCGTGCTGGCCAACACGTTCACCCCGGCGCACACCGCTTACGGGTTCATTCGCGATTTCGCGCCGGATTACTCCTCCTTCAACCAGGCGATCATCGCCATCACCACGCCGGGTGATTACAGCATCAGCCTGAACACGCTGCCCGACCCCGCGCGGCACGTGCAATACGGCTTCCAGACCAAGGGCGTCAACGTGTGGATCACGGACGTGGCGCCGTATGGTTTTGTGAAAATCACGGCGATTCCCGAGCCGTCGGCGCTGCTGCTCGGGGGTCTGGGACTGGGCCTGCTCAGCCTGGGCGCGCGGCGGCGCGGGGCGACGGTTGCAAACTGAACTCAAACCATTGCCATCCCATGAAAAACCATTTGGCTTCTCCGTTGTTGGTGGTGGTGCCGGTGACGCTGGCGACGGCGACGGTGGCCCTGGCTCAAAACCTACTCGACAACCCCGGCTTCGAATCGGGCACGAGCGGGTGGATCACGTTCAATGGTGCGGCGGCCGGCACCGCACCCACCGACCCGGTCCGGACCGGCAGCGGGTCGTTGAAATTGCCCGGCTTTGGCGGCTTCGGTGTGCCCGGGGCGTATCAGACCTTCCCGGCTTCCCCTGGCGAATTGTGGGATTTTCAGGGTTACATGCTCACGCCCTCGACCCTGCCGGGCGGCGCGAACTTCGGGCTGCTGAAAATCGTCTGGAGCGACGGCACGGTGGACATCCCGCCGGGCAGTGCGCTGGTTGGCAACGCCAACAACGGTCAGTTTCCCGGCATCGAATCCCAGCCGTTTCTCGACGCCAACAGCACGCCCAACACCTGGGTTTACACCCGCGCAGCGGGCATTGCGCCGTCGGGGACCACGCAGGTGAAGCTCTTTTGTCTGTTTGTGGACCAGAACGCGGGCACGGCGTATTTCGATGATTTGCAGGCGACCAACGCCCCGCCGGTCGGCCCGCCACCGATTGACTTTCCGACCAACAACGCGCCCGTGCCGACCATCCCCGCCAGCCGCGTGCTGGCCATGTATAACAGCAGCGGCGTCTATCCCAATCATCCGGGCATCAACTGGTATGCCTCCTGGAGCGGCGGCGGGAGCAACTTCACCATCACCAACCCGCCCGGCAGCGTCGTGTTGCGCAAGCTGGGGCTGACGTTCTGGGGCGTGGAGTTTTACAACCCCAACCACATTGACGCGACGCCCTACAACATGTTCCACGTGGACGTCTGGACGCCCAACGCCAATCAGTTCGGCATCCAACTGGTGAGCCTCAACCCCACCCGCCCGGCGCAGGTGAACTTCCCGCCCTCGACCGGCCGGATCGTCAGCAACCAGTGGGTGAGCCTGGACATCCCGTTGAGCGCCTTCACGGCGGCGAACCCGAACACCGTCATGAGCATGTTGGAGCAACTGCTCTTCCTCGACGACGCCACCGTGGGGCCGGGCGTGACGGGCGGCAACTTTTACGTGGACAACGTGTTTTTCTACATCGCCGCGACCCCGCCGCAGATTCAAAACGTCACGCGCAGCGGCGGCAACCTGACCTTCCAGGTGGCTTCACAATCCGGGTTTGATTACGTGTTGCAGGCGACGCCCTCGCTCTCACCGCCCGCCTGGACCAACGTCCAGACCAACGCGGGCACGGGCGGGACGATTACCTTCTCGGTGCCCATCAACCCCAACGCGCTGGCGCGGTTTTATCGCGTGGAGGTGCGGTAGGGCTTGGGGGAATGCAACAACGCGCGGCGGCGCCGGCATTGGGGTGGGTGCTGGCACCGCCCGCGCGCGCAACGCAGGATGGAGATGCGATCAGGGAACAAACAGCCCGTTGAACACCGCTCGAGCGGCGGCTTCACGCTCATCGAGCTGCTGGTGGTCATTGCGATCATCGCCATTCTGGCGGCGCTGCTCCTGCCTGCGCTGGGCCGCGCCAAAAACCGCGCCAAGGGCATCCAATGTGCCAGCAACAACCGCCAGATCGGTTTGGCGCTGATGATGTATGCCGATGACAACAACAGCGCCCTGCCGCCATTAAACTCCGGCACCTGGCCCGCGTTCACCTCCAACTGGTGGTTCAAAATCCTGGACGAGGGCAATTACATCACCCGCAGTGCCATTTCCAACCATGTGTGGCGCTGCCCGGCGGTGAAAAACTCCGACATTCACCCCGGCACGGTCGCGTTTTACCAGTCGCCCTGCGAAGGCTACGGCCCGGCGGAGGGCAATGCGATTCAACTGGGCATATTTCGCTACGCCTACGACGGCACCGCGCCGCTGGGCAGCATGCGATTGAGCCAACTGCGTCGCCCGGCGCAGTTGTGGATGGTTGGCGACGTGGGCACGCCCAAGAGCGGCGGCAATCAGGACAAATTGCCCGCTGAGTATTTCACCGAGGTCACCACCAAACAACCCAACCCCTACAGCGGTTGGACCGGCGCGCCCAATTACAAACAGCCCGGTTGTCGGCACGACCAGCGCGCCACCTTTGCGTTTTGTGACGGGCACGTCGAAGCGTGGAAATGGGCCGACCTGCGCGCCAACAAGGGCGACGTGTTCGCCATCAACTCGTACTAGCCCTTTGATGCGCACGCGGCTCTCACCGCTGCCGGGCTGCCCGGGGAAAAACCATTTTTGAGCAGGGCGTGTCTCTCATGAAGTCCAGCCATCGCTACGCGCTGCGTATCGCCCTGGTCGTCGCGTTTGGCGGCTTCCTCATGGGCTTCGATGCCTCGGTCATCTCCGGCGTCGTCGGGTTCATCGAGCCGGAGTTCAACCTCTCGAAACTCCAGCTCGGCTGGGCGGTCAGTTGCCTCACGCTCACGGCCACGCTGGGCATGATGATCTCCGGGCCGCTGAGCGACGCCATCGGGCGCAAGCGCGTGCTCCTTTTGGCCGCGCTCGTTTATACCGCCTCGGCGATTCTTTCGGCCGTCGCCACCTCGTTCGGGTTCCTGGTCGCAGCGCGGATGCTCGGCGGCTTCGCCGTGGGCGCGTCACTCATTGTCGCGCCAATGTATATCGCCGAAATGGCCCCGGCGCGGCTGCGCGGCCAGATGGTCTCGTTCAACCAACTCAACATCGTCATCGGCATCTCGGCGGCTTTTTTCTCGAACTACCTCGTGCTCAAGCTCGGCCAGTCCGAGGCGGCCTGGGCCAAAGCCCTGCAATTCGGCCCGCACAACTGGCGCTGGATGCTCGGCCTCGAAACGTTCCCGGCATTGTTCTACTTCTTCAGCCTCCTGCGCGTGCCCGAAAGCCCGCGCTGGCTGGTCATGCGCGGGCGCGATGCCGAGGCGCAGGCGCTGCTGACCCGCGTGAGCGGCGACGAAGCGGAAGCGCGCCAGCAAATCGAGAGCATTCAGGCCAGCCTCGCCGAGGAGGCCGGACGGGTGAAAACGCCGCTGTCGGAGCTGTTTTTGCCGGCGTTGCGTCGGGTGTTGGTGATCGGGCTGGTCATCGCGGTCATCCAGCAGATCACCGGCATTAACGCCGTGTTCTTCTACGCGCCGATGATTTTCGAGCAGTCGGGCATCGGCAAGGACGCGGCATTTTCTCAGGCGGTGCTCGTCGGGCTGATCAACCTGGTGTTCACACTCGTGGCGATGGCGCTGGTGGATCGGCTGGGCCGCAAGCCGCTGCTGGCATTGGGGCTGACCGGCATCACGGTCTCGATGCTCGTGCTGGGTGGCAGTTTCGCCGCCGCGCGCTACGAGTTGACGCCGCAGGCGCTGGAAAATCTCCCGCAGGGCCTGGATGGCTCGCGCCTGGTGTCGTTGCAAGGGCGCGCATTTGACAGCGACGTGGCGTTCAAACGGGCGCTCGTTGAAACGCTGGGCGCCGAACAGGCGCGGCAGTTTGAAGGCGACCTGCTCAAGCGCGCGATTCAGGCCCGGCCGCTGCTGATTTTGCTGGGCATCCTCGGGTTCGTGGCCTCGTTCGCCGTGTCGGTCGGGCCGGTGATGTGGATTTTGTTCTCCGAGTTGTTCCCCAACCGCGTCCGCGGGCTGGCGGTGTCGTTCGTCGGTTTCGTCAACTCCGCCGTCAGCTTTCTGGTGCAACTGGTCTTCCCGTGGGAGCTGGCCAACTGGGGCAGCGCCGCGACCTTCTGGATTTACGCCGCGTTTGCCGCAATCGGCCTGGTGTTCGTGCTGGCGCGCGTGCCCGAAACCAAGGGCCGCACGCTCGAGGAACTGGCCGCCGAACTCGTTCACCAACGCGCCACCTGATTTCAAGTGGGGTTTTATGATCGCATCGTTGGAAAAACTTTCTCAGCCACGTCAGGGATTGAAAGCGCCGCGTTCCGCTCAAAGCGCGCAACGCCGGTCTGCTGCGGCGCGGATTGGCAGTCGGCATGCCTCTGCGACCGCGCCCCAAAGCTGCCGACTGGAACGCGGCGGCGCAGCCGGTTGGAAACCCGCGCTGCGGCGGTGTCGCATGTTCGCACTGGCAGGGCTGGCAGGGATTCTGCCATCGAGCGGCTCCTGCTCGGCAGCGACACCCTCGGGCCCGATCAAGGTCGAGGTGCGTCAGGTGGACGGCCGTTGGCAGGTGTTCCGTGGCGGCCAGCCTTACATCATTCGCGGCGCGGGTTTGGAATTCGGCAGTCAGGAAAAGCTTGCTGAGCACGGCGGCAATTCGTTCCGCACCTGGCGCGTCGAGAACGGTCGCGAAAGCGGACGCGCGGTGCTCGACCGCGCTTTGCGCAACGGCCTGACCGTGGCGATGGGCATCGAGTTGGGCGCCGAGCGGCACGGGTTCAATTATGACGACAAGGCCGCCGTTGCCCGCCAATTGGCACGCGTGCGCGAGGAGGTCTTGAAGCACAAAGACCATCCGGCGCTCTTGTTCTGGGTCATCGGCAACGAGTTGAACCTGCACGCGCGCAACCCTGCCGTCTGGGACGCGGTGAACGAGATTTCCAAAATGATCCACCAACTCGATCCGAACCATCCCACGCTCACCACGCTGGCCGGCATCAACAAAAACCTCATCGGCGAAATCAAAAAGCGCGCGCCTGACCTCGATCTGATCGGCATCCAAATGTATGCCGACATCGTCAACCTGCCGCGTTATCTGCGGGAATGCGACTGGACCGGGCCGTATCTGGTCACCGAATGGGGCGCGACCGGGCATTGGGAAGTGCCCAAGACCGCCTGGGGCGCGCCGATCGAAAACGACAGCACCACCAAAGCCGAAGCCTATCGCAGGCGTTACGAGACGGTCATCCGCGCCGATACGCGCCAGTGCGTCGGCTCGTATGTGTTTTTGTGGGGGCAAAAGCAGGAGCGCACCCCCACATGGTATGGGATGTTTTTGGAAACCGGTGAGGAAACCGCCACGGTGGACGTGATGCACGAAATCTGGAACGGTCGCCCACCGAAAAACCGCAGCCCGCGCATCCACGGCGCCTGGCTCGATGGCCGCACCGCCTACGACAACGTCCGACTTGTGGCCAGCCAAACCTACAGCGCACGCGCTGCCGTCGAAGACCCCGACGGCGACGCGCTCACCTGGCTCTGGGAGGTGCTGGAGGAAAGCACCGACCTGAAAGAAGGCGGCGACTTTGAGCACAAACCGCCCACCGTGCCGGGCGCGATCCCGAATCCGCGCGCGCCGGAAATCCGGCTCATCGCTCCCGCCAGGCCCGGCGCCTATCGGCTCTTCGTTTACGCCTTCGACGGCCAGGGCCACGCCGCGCACGCCAACATCCCGTTCTACGTGGACGGCGCGCAGCAGGTGCAGGCTGGCGGGCGATGAAAAGATGCGTTCAACGCCAGGGCGACAGATGCAGAGGCGAAACCTGCAACGTCGGAGAATCAAAATGGCTCGGGCGTGCGCGGCGGCCTTGACGCGGGCGAACGATGGCAACAGCGACCGCCTTGCGGCTCGCGGATTTTCAATCCGCGATCCGGCAGACTACCAGTCTGCGCTACGCGGCGGACGCTGCTTTGTCGCGCCGATTAGCAATCGGCTGTGTTGGCGACCGGCAGTCGGTGGACGGGTGCGCCGTGGTACCGACGCGGGAGATTCCGACCGGTCGCTTCGGTAAGGCAACGTAGGTTGGTGTGGTCGCAGCTTCAGCGACGCTGCCGCTGGCGCAAAATGCTGGCGCATTGACGTTGTGGGCTTGAGCGATTCCCTCTCCCTTGAGGGAGAGGGCCAGGGTGAGGGTGAAACTTCGCGCGAGTTTGGAGCTTCGACCGTTCAAGGCACGTTCTCCCTCACCCCACCCCTCTCCCGCTGGGAGAGGGAGGGCGACCGCACGCTTTGGGGAACATCGAACAACGAACAGTCAACATCGAACAT
>JAOAIM010000049.1 GCA_026414705.1 Verrucomicrobiia bacterium
GCCTTGGGGGCGCGGCGTTCCCGATATTCGCGCAGTTTTTCGGGATCCACCGTTATCTTTTCCTGCGCCGCCCAGTCGAGCCGACGGCGCGCGCCCGACATCTCGCGGTCCTGTTCGAGGGCACCGGGCCACCCCTTGGCGATGTCGGCGGCATGGGCCGCAATGCGGGAGGCGATGACTCCTTCCTTCACATCCTCGACCGTCGGAAGCGAAAGATGCTCGGCGGGGGTCACGTAGCAGAGGAAATCGGCGCCGCTCATCGCGGCGATGGCGCCACCGATGGCAGCGGTGATGTGGTCGTAGCCGGGGGCGATGTCGGTGGTCAGCGGGCCGAGGGTGTAGAAGGGCGCTTCGCCGCACCACTCCAGTTGCTTGTGCATGTTTTCCTCGATGAGGTGCATGGGGATGTGGCCCGGGCCTTCGTTCATGACCTGCACGCCGTGTTCCCACGCGCGCCGGGTGAGTTCGCCCTGGACTTTGAGTTCGGCGAACTGGGCCTCGTCGTTGGCGTCGGCGATCGAGCCGGGACGCAGGCCGTCGCCGATGCTGAAGGCGATGTCGTAGGCGGCGCAGATTTCGCACAGTTCGTCCCAGTGGGTGTAGAGGAAGTTTTCCTGGTGATGGGCCAGGCACCACTTGGCCATGATGCTGCCGCCGCGGGAGACGATGCCGGTGAGGCGTCGGGCGGTGAGCGGGATGAAACGCAGCAGCACGCCGGCGTGCACGGTGATGTAGTCCACGCCCTGCTCGGCCTGTTCGATGAGCGTGTCGCGGTAGATTTCCCAGGTCAGTTCCTCGGCGCGGCCACCGACTTTTTCGAGGGCCTGGTAGATGGGCACCGTGCCAATGGGCACGGGCGAGTTGCGAATGATCCATTCGCGGGTGGCGTGGATGTTTTTGCCGGTGGAAAGGTCCATGACAGTGTCCGCGCCCCAGAGGATGGCCCAGCGCATTTTTTCGACTTCTTCCTCGATGCTGGAGGCGTTGGCCGAGTTGCCGATGTTGGCGTGGATTTTGACCAAGAAGTTGCGCCCGATGATCATTGGCTCGGATTCGGGGTGGTTGATGTTGGCCGGGATGATGGCGCGGCCGGCGGCGACTTCCTGGCGGACGAATTCCGGGGTGATTTCACGCGGGATGCGCTGGGGGAAACGGCGGAAGACGGATGGAGAATATCCGACCGATCCGACGGATTGGACGGGTTGCCCTCGAGCATGGGCGGCGCCCATGTTTTCGCGGATGGCGACGAATTCCATTTCCGGGGTGATGATGCCCTGGCGCGCATACCAGAGTTGGGTGACCGGATGCCCTTTGGAGGCACGGAGCGGACGGCGGCGGGGTGCGGTCAGGCCTTCGAGGCGGTAACCGGGATCGTCCTGACGCCGGGCGCGGGCCAGGGCGCGGTGTTGCTCGGACAGATACCCGTCGTCTTCGGGGCGGACCGGTCGGCCGTCGTATTCCTCCACGTCGCCCCGGCGCAAAATCCAATCGCGTCGCAAGGGCGGCAGGCCGCGCGTGACGTCGCCGTGGAAATCGGGGTCGCCCCAGGGGCCGCGCGTGTCATAGACGCGCACCGGTTCATTTACCTCGACGCGGCCGTCAGCCAGTTTGGTGGGGGCGAGCTGGATTTCGCGCATGGGCACGCGCACGTCGGGGTGGAGTTGGCCCTGGACGTAAACGCGGCGGCTGTTGGGCAACGCGCTGGCGTAAGCGGCGACGGGGTTGGTCTCGGGCGCGGCGTTTGCCGTCGCTGCAGCGTCGGTCGCCTGGCCGGATTCGAAACTGCTTTTGGTCGCGATCATCGGTCGTTGGTTTTGCGGAGCGACGGCCCATCACCGGGCTGAAACGGGGAAGGCGAAGGGCGGTTGCACGTCCCTACGCCGGCATTACCCGGATCAGGTTCAACGGGTCGTCCACTCCAGCGGACCTCTCAGCCGTTCCAACGGCTCCCCGGTGACGTAATCAGACTAAGCGCGAGGCGCGAACGGGTCAAGCGACCGACCGGGACATGGGAAATCCGCCGTGCGCGCCCTGCACCCGGAGATGCGGGTCAGGGCACGGGGCCGCGCAACCGGTAAAATCGCATTCCGATGGCGTCGTTGGTCACGACGTTTTCGTCGCCGATGACCGCGGGCACTTCCGGCACCGGCGTCCAGACCGTCCCGGGCGCGAGGTTGGTGGTGCTTTCGAGCAGCAGATTGGTCGCTGCTGCAGGCCAGCGCAGGAGCACCTGGTTGCCCAACCGTTCAATGTTCAAGCGCCAGCGCGGCAAGGGCGAGCGGGCGAATTCGACGGCGTTGAGGAACAGCGCCGCGTTGGTGGGGAAATAGCCGTCGGTGTCCCAGAAACCGCTGATATCGGAGAAGAACACGACCGGGCCGGAGCCGGGGCCGAGCTGGCCGGGGTTGATGACCGCGGCGGCGACGCCCTCGTAATTGGTGGCCAGCACCGTCGCGTGCGGGCCGAGGTTGGTGATCGCGCCGGGCACGAATTGAACAAAGAACTGCACGTTGCCGAAGGGCCCGCTGGTGACGGGGTGATTCTCCGGCGCCGGCACTTCGGCAACCACCTCGCTGATGAGCGTGCCGCCACCGCTCAGGCCGAAGGGGGAGAGGAAACTCGCGTTGGCTGCCGCCGCCTGCGAGGCGAACGAATCGTTGTCGGTGAACAGAATGGCCGCCCCGCCGTTGTGCACGAAGTCGAGCAGGGCGGTTTGTTCGTCGGCGTCGAGCGGCGTGATCTCGTTGGTGATGGTCGCGGGGGTGCCGATGACCAGGACGTTGACCGGCGCGAGATTCGATGCCGTGAGGGTGGGAAAGCTCACGAAGGTTGCCGCCGGATAGTTGCTCAGCACTGCGGCGCGCGCCTCCGAAAAACTTGCGCCCTCCGTGAACGAAGCGTCCCCGGAGCGCGTCAGGTCGAAGCCGCCGAAAACGATGGGGTTGGTGGTCTGGGCGGGCAGCGTGGCAGCGGCCAGTTGCGCGGCAAACACCAGAGCCAGCCCCTTGACTTCGCGAGAAACCAAAATGCCAACTTTCACAACACGCAAAATTTTCAGGCGACCGGTTCGCATCCGTCCGGTTCCGGGGCAAAGCATCCCACGGGAGAGAGCGTTTTGCAACGCGATTCAACCCGGCGCGTCGGGTCGGTGGGTGAAGGCGTAACGTCCGAGCGCGTGGAGGTTTTCCGGCGGGGTGTCGCGCGGAATCTCGCAACCGGCCCCCACGATGTAACGCGGCGCGGCCTGCCGATGACATTCGGCGACGGCCTGCGTAACGAGTTCGGGCGTTCCGTTGCGCATGACGGTCACGGGATTGAGATTCCCCAGCAGCACCTGATCCGGGCCGGTTTTCTGACGGGCCTCAGCCATCGGCACCATCGAGTCCACATCCACAATGTCACAACCGAGCCGTCCGATGCCTTCAAGGATGCGCCGGATGTTACCGCAAATGTGCAGGCGCACTTTCGCGCCCACCGCATGGATCGCGTCCACCATCCTCTTTTCGTAGGGCCAGACGAACTCTTGGTAAATCTGCGGGCCGACCAGCGACGCCGCCGCGTCGCCGATACCGATGGACTCGGCGCCCGCCTGGACCTGCGCCCGGGCGAAGCGCAGTTCCATCTCCAGGACAAACTCGAACAGGTCGCGCACAAACGCCGGGTCGTCGTAAAAATCGAGCATGAGCGCGTTGATGCCGCGCAGGTCGGCCGCTTCGGCGCATGGGCCTTCGATCCAGCCCTCGATGAGCAACTGGCCGGCAACCTTTTCCTTGTAGAGCGCGAGCGCCCGGATCCCGTTGGTCATGCGTCCGCCGCCGAGCGGGTCGGGAATTTTCAGGTGCGCCAGCCGGGTTTTGTCCGCCAGCAACGCCTGGTCCTCGACCAGCGCGACGGGCTGATCGTCAAAATATTCCACCGCCGCGCCGCAATCAGCCGCTTCGCGCGCCGGGTCGGACATCGTGTTGACGTAATCGAACCCAAACCGCTCGGCGGTGCGGAGCTGGCCCTCGACCAACACGCGGTAATCGGTGCAGTAATCGCGGTAACGCGCCCCGATCTGGTCACACGCGAATTGCATCGTGATGGGCATGAAGGGCAGCCGGTCCACCGGTCGGCCCTCCAACAAAGCCAGAATTCGTTCCCGTCCGTTCATTCTGCCCGCGATGTGGCGCAACCACGAAATACACGAAAGGCACGAAAGCAATCCCGGGCGAAACCGCAGCCAGCGCGTGGCTTGAATTCCGTCCGGGGATTCCGACCGCTTGTTGAAATGCCGTTCATTTCCCGCGTCACTTTGGGCGTTTCAGGTTTTTCGTGTCAGTCGCGTTTTTCGTGTCTTTGTGCGTTTCGTGGTTCAGAGCATTTGTCCGGGTTCAGGCGAACCGCTGGCAAAGGGCGCGAATGAAATCCGGTCGCGTGCCGCAACAACCGCCGATGAAATCCGCCCCGGCGGTGGCCAGTTCAAGCGCCTTTTCCGCGAACGCCTCCGGCGTTTGACGATACACCGGGCGACCCTCCACCAACACCGGCAAACCCGCGTTGGGCTTGAGCCAGATCGGACGCGCGCTCGCGGCGCGAAGCCGGCGGGCCAGCGCGGCGAAACGTTCGATGCCCTGGCCACAGTTGGCCCCGATCACGTCCGCACCCGCCGCCTCCAGCGCTGCTGCCGCCTGCTCCGGGGTGACGCCCATCATCGTACGATCTTTCTCGCGCCCGGAATCAAACGCCATGCACGCCACCACCGGCAGACCGGTTGCTTTGGCGGCGCGCACGGCAATTTCAGCCTCGGCCAGGTCGGACATCGTCTCGATGACGAGCGCGTCGGCGCCGGCCTCGGCCAGCGCGCGGGCTTGTTCGTCAAACGCTTCGCGCAACGCCTCCTCCGAGACGCTGCCGTCGAGGAGCAAGCGCCCGGTTGGCCCGATGGAGGCAAACACGCGGACGCGCCCGCCTGCGGCTTCACGCGAGAGGCGCACGCCCTCCCGATTGATTTCGGCCACGCGGCTGACAAGGTCAGTTTCGGCCAGCCGGATGCGATTCGCACTGAAGGTGTTGGTGAGGATGACGCGGCTGCCTGCGGCGACGTAGGCGCGGGCGACTGCGAGCACACGTTCGGGTTGGGAGAGATTCCACGCTTCCGGGAAGGCGCCCAGCGGCAGGCCGGCCGCCTGTAATTCCGTGCCCCACGCGCCGTCGGTGATCACCGGTCGGCGGGCGAGCAATTCCCCGAACCAGCCCTGTGCCGGATTCAACGTTGGTTCCCCCGGTTGCACCGACGCCCCCTCGGCGCACGCGTCCCCGGGACAGCCGCGCTCAAATGAATTCGTTGATCAGGTTTTCGAGCAGCTCCTGCCGTCCGCTCACGTTGGGCGTGATGTCGCCCTTCTTGAGCATGTAGGCTTCGAGTTCCTCGAAGCCGACCTTGCGCTGCTCGATTTTGGCGCCGATGCCGCTGTCCCAGGAGGCGTAGCGTTCGCGCACAAACGCCGCCAGCCGCCCGTCGCGCCGGATGGCGCTGGCGATTTTGAGCCCGCGCGCGAAGGCGTCCATCGCGCCGATGTGCGCGTAAAACAAATCCACCGGCTCGAAGCTCTCGCGGCGCACTTTGGCGTCAAAGTTTGTGCCGCCGGTGGTGAAGCCGCCCATTTTGAGGATGCAGAGCATGATCTCAGTGGTCAGATAAATGTTGGTCGGGAACTAGTCGGTGTCCCAGCCCAGCAACAGGTCGCCCGTGTTGGCGTCAATCGAGCCGAGCGCGTTGGCGGCGATGGCGACCTCCAGTTCGTGTTGCATCGTGTGGCCCGCGAGCGTGGCGTGGTTGGTCTCGATGTTGAGCTTGAAGTCCTTGAGCAGGTCGTATTCGCGCAGGAAATTCAGGCACGCCGCCGCGTCGGAGTCGTATTGATGTTTCGTTGGCTCCTTGGGTTTGGGCTCGATGTAGAACTGACCGCGGAAACCGAGCTTCTTTTTGTAGTCCACCGCCATGTGCAAAAACGTGGCCAGGTGGTCCAACTCGCGTTTCATGTCGGTGTTCAACAGCGTGGAGTATCCCTCGCGTCCGCCCCAGAACACGTAGCCTGCGCCGCCCAGCTCGTGGGTGACCTCGATGGCCTTTTTGACCTGCGCCGCCGCGTAGGCGAACACGTCGGCATTGCAACTGGTTGCCGCCCCGTGCACGTAACGCGGGTGCGCAAACAGGCACGCCGTGCCCCAGAGCAGGCGGATGCCGGTGCGCTGCTGCTCCTGCTTGAGCACCTTGACGATGCGGTCAAGGTTGCGATTGGTCTCGCGCAGCGTGCGACCTTCCGGCGCCACGTCCCGGTCGTGAAACGCGTAAAACGGTACGCCGAGCTTTTCCATGAACTCGAATGCGACCCGCACGCGCGTTTCGGCCATGCGCAGCGAATCGGTGCCGTCCTCCCACGGGCGCACGGCCGTGCCCACGCCGAACATGTCGGCCAGGCGGCCGCGGATCGTGTGCCAGTAGGTGACCGAGAAGCGCAGATGCTCGCGCATCGGTTTGCCCTCGACCAGCTCGTCGGGGTTGTAATGTTTGAAGGCCAGCGGGTTTCTGGATTGCGGGCCCTCGTAGGGAATTTTCGGAATGCCGGGGAAGAATTCTTTGACGCGCGTTTTCATGGTCTTGAACGAACGCTCAAAAACTAACCGCCCCGCTCCGGGCAAACAAGCCTCCTTCGCTGCAACCGTTTCCCACACTCCTCCAGCCCTTTCGATGTTCGGTGTTGGGTGTTCGTTGTTCGATGTTCACCGCTCTGCGGTGCCGCACCCTCACCCTGTCCCTCTCCCTCAAGGGAGAGGGAATTCCCAAGCCGCCATTGGCCGTTTGTTCGCCCGGTGCTCACGCACGGCCCTGTTCAAAGTTCAGAGTTCAAGGTTCAAAGTTCAGAGTTGGGTCTTCCCGCGTGACGCCCGTGCGCCCCTGTTCTTCTTTCCCCCGTTCCTGAGTTCCTCCTTCGATGTTCGATGTTCAGTGTTGGTTGTTCGATGTTTTGCGGGGCGCGCGCCCGCGCTCCCTCTCCCAGCGGGAGAGGGAGTTCCCACGCCGCGCCCCGCGAGTGGAACAGCGTTTTGGAGTGCGGCGACTTGTCGGCGCTCCGGACGCACGACTGCCAGTTGCCCCGCGCCGAGTGACAGGATTGCCGGCGTCGCCGCGTTCCCGCGGAGTTTGCGCTTTGCTTCTTCGGAACGCGGCATCCAGAATTGGCGCATGAGTCTGAACGCGTTGGGGCAATTTCCCTCGCTGCGACTGCGGCGGTTGCGCCAGACAGCGGCGTTGCGGCGGTTGGTCTGCGAGACACGACTCGATGTGGGCCAACTGGTCTTGCCGCTGTTTGTGCGGCCCGGTCGGCGTCTGCGTCAGCCCGTGGCCGCGATGCCGGGCGTGTTCCAGGTTTCGCCCGACGAGCTGGTTCGGGACGCGGCCGCGGCGCATGCGGCGGGCGTGCCGGCGGTGTTGTTGTTCGGCATTCCCGAAAAGAAAGACGCCGTCGCCAGCGGCGCTTACGCGCGCAACGGTATCGTCCAGCAGGCGGTGCGACTGCTCAAAAAGGAAGTGCCCGATCTGTTGGTGATCACCGACGTGTGCCTGTGCGAATACATGTCGCACGGGCATTGCGGCGTGGTGCGCGGCAACGGACGCGCCGCGCGCATCCTCAACGATCCCACATTGAAGCTGCTCGCGCGCACGGCGGTGAGCCACGCCGAAGCGGGGGCGGATATCGTAGCGCCCAGTGACATGATGGACGGGCGGGTGGCCGCCATTCGCGCCGCGCTGGACGCCGCCGGATTCACTCACACGCCGATCATGTCCTACGCTGCGAAGTTTGCCTCCGCGTTCTACGGCCCGTTCCGTGAGGCGGCCGAATCCGCGCCCAAGTTCGGCGACCGACGCTCCTATCAGATGGACCCGCCCAACGCGAACGAGGCGTTGCGCGAGGTGGCGCTGGACATTCAAGAGGGCGCCGACATCGTCATGGTCAAGCCCGCCCTCGCGTATCTGGACATTTTGCACCGGGTCAAAACCACGTTCGGCTATCCAACCGCTGCCTATGCGGTGAGCGGCGAGTTCTCCATGATCAAAGCCGCGGCCGCCCGCGGGTGGTTGGATGAGCGCGCCGTGACGCTCGAATGTCTGCTGGCGATGCGTCGCGCCGGGGCGGACATCCTCATCACCTATGCCGCAACTGATGTGGCGCGCTGGTTGCGGGAGAAGTAGTCTTCAAGCCTTCGCCAACGCCGGGTCTGGTGCTGAATGGTCGGTGTTTCCCTTAGCCCGGCGCCGTGCGCCACTCATCCTCATTCGCTGTTCGATGTTCCGTGTGGCTTGTTCGATGTTTTGCGGCGCGCGCGCGCCCGCGCTCCCGCTCCCAGCGGGAGAGGGCCGGGGTGAGGGAGAACGCACCGTGGGCAGGAAGCTGTCCAACTGCTTGCGGAGCTTCACCCTCACCCTTGCCCTCTGCCTTGAGGGAGAGGGAATTCCCACGCCGCGCCCCGCCGGCGCGACAGCGTCTTGGAATGCGGCGACTTGTCGCCGCTTTCGTTTCGCCGACTTCCGGTCGGCGGCACAGCAGATTACCAATCTGCGCTACGCCCCACGCTCCAAAGCTCTGACGCTCCAACGCCCCCCTGACGCCTTGGCGTCCTGGCGTAGACAAGTGTTTTCGGCGGGACGCCGAAAACGGCACGCAAGACGCGTGCGCTTCCCAACCTGATTCGATGTTCGATGTTCAATGTTCAGTGTTGGTTGTTCGATGTTTTGCCGGGCACTCACCTCAACCCGGCCCTTTACCTTGCGAGAGGGTGATTCTCCGAGTTGCGCGCGGGAGGGGCAACGACGGCTCGCTTGTCAACGGCAGTCGGCGGACTATGATGCGCGCCATGCGAGGCAAGTGGTTGCCCCTGGCGTTGATGATGGCGTTTGTGCTCTCGCGCGTTCCGGGGCTGTTACCGGAAAATTTCAGCGCGGCTTACGCGCTGGCGTTTTGCGCGGGGGTGTTTTTCCCGGGCGCAATGGCCTGGTGGCTGCCGCTGGGCGCGCTGCTGCTCAGCGACGTGGCGCTGAATTTTTACTACTCGCTGGAGCTGGGTTGGAGCGTTTGGGAGGCGCCCGCGCTGGTTAGCCAGCTTTTCAACTACGCAGCGTTCGCGGCGTTGATCGCGCTGGGGCGACGGTTCAAGCCGCACGCCCCGTTCCTGGCCCTGTTGGGCGGAGGCGTGTTGGGCGCGGTCCTCTTCTACCTGATCACCAACACGGCGTCGTGGTTTTTCAATCCGTTCCACAATCCCGAATACACCCGGACGCTGGCGGGTTGGCTGACGGCGCTGACGCGCGGGACGGCGGGATGGCCGCAAACGTGGGAATTTTTCCGCAACACACTGCTCAGCGGCGCGCTGTTCACGGCGCTGTTCGTTGGCGCCCACCGTCTGACGGCAACCGCCGAATCGCCCGCTGAAAAGCACGCCGGCGTCAGCGAGGCCGAACCGGAGGCCGAGGCCAAACCGGAAACCGAGGAATCCCGGGCGTGAAACCGCCCGCGGCGGCGGCGGTTGCCCGAACCAGACTGATCCACCACCAGGGCCGGCAATGAAGATCGGCGTGATCTCCGACACACACGGCTTCCTGGACCCGAAGGTCGCCGGGTTGTTTGCCGGCGTGAGGCACATCCTGCACGCGGGCGACGTCGGACCGTGGTCGCTGCTGGCGGAGTTGGAAGCGATTGCGCCGGTGAGCGCGGTGCTGGGGAATACCGATGAGGGGCTTGATCTGCCCCTGGAGCGCACGGCGGAGGTGGATGGCGTGCGTTGTTTTCTGCGGCATATTTTGCAGCCGCACGAAATGAACGGAGAGCTTCGCGCCCGACTGGCGCGGGCGCGCCCGCGCGTGGTGGTTTTCGGTCACACGCATCAGCGATTTGTCGAGACGCTGGGCGGCGTTCTGTTTTTGAATCCCGGCTATTCGGGCAAACCCCGTGCGGGCGCGGAACGGAGCGTGGCGGTGCTGCATTGCGAGGGCAGCGACCTGCGCGTGGAGTTCCTGCCGCTCTGAGGGTCGCGGCACGATTCAACCCAATCGGAAGGAGATGCGCCGGATCAGGTCGCGCCCGAAGCTGTGCTGCAGCCGTTCCAGAATCTCGTGGCGGCGGTAGCGGACGATTTCGCTCAGCCACACGCTGCTGTCCACGTTGACGAACAGCGTCCCGTTGCGCAGGCCCACGGGTTGAGCGTGCGCGACGAGTGTGGGGTCCAGGAGATGGTTCCACACCCTCAGCACCTCGATTTCAGCGCGCCGCTGGTCGAGCCGGAGATTTGCAGCGAGGCGTGAAACGATTTCACCCACGGGTTTGGCGGCGAGGGTGCGCGCCACTTCCAAGGGCGCGTAATCGAGCCGGTGCCATTCGGCCAGCGCCTGTTGTCGGGCGGCGGCGGTGGCCGCGGCGCGGCGCGATCCGGGCCGGGGCACGGGAGCGGTTGCCGCTGGCGGTTGAGTTTTTCGAGCGGCGCGGGGCATGGTCGAACGGGGGGTGACGCCGCTTTCGATTCGGTCGAGTGAGTCAGGCCGCCGTGGTGGGAATCGAGGAGGTCGTGGCGCCCTTGGTTTGGAGGTGTTCGTCAATGACCAACACGCCGTGAGGCGGCAGGTCGTAACTGCCGCTGATGGTGGTGCCGGTGAGGTAATCGTGCATCGGGTGGTAAAGCTGGATGCGCACGGGTGTGTTCTGGTGGTTGAGGAGGAAGAAGATTTTGTTGCCCTTTTTCTGGCGAAGGCAGACCTCGACGGTGTCCGGCACCTTGATGAGCGGATGCAGATTGCACAACTGGCGCAGCCAGGCGACCAGGTCGTAGTAGAAGTGCTGGTGGCTCATCGTGCCGAAGTAAATGGCGCGGCCCAGGCCGAAGGTGTGCATGGTCAGAGCCGGTCGCCCGGCGTAAAAATCCTTCGCATAGGTGGCGAGCACCTGACAGCCTTGCGGCTCGATGATGTCGCACCAGAGGCGCGCCGGGTGCATGTGCGTGGCGGGGAAGGTGCCCTTGAAAATGAGGTGGTTTTCCTCACCGGGCGGCAACGGGTCAAACTCCAGAACCTCCATACCGAACAAATCGGTCAGGTCGTGCGGGTAACCGCTGTCGGGCGCGATCTGGTGTTCGTCCACCAGGCCGGTGTTGAAGGTGGCCACGAGCGTGCCGCCGTTTTGGACGTAGAGCTTGAGGCGGTCGGCTTCGCCTCCGGAGAGCAGGTGCAGGGATGGGGCGAAGACCAGCCGGTAGCGGGAGAGGTCCTCGGAGGGTCGCGCGAAGTCCACCAGGATGTTCCGGTCATGAAGGGCGTTGTAGAAGAGCTGGATGTGCTCGCGCAGCTTGAAATGTTTGGTGGGCTGAACGGGTTGTTGCAGCGCCCAATCGTTGTCGTGGCTGTAAAGGATGCAGACCTCGGCCTCAACCTTCGTGCCCGCGAGGGCGGGTGCCAGGAGGCGCAATTCCTCGCCGATTTGAGTGATTTCCTTGAAGACGCGGTCGTTGCCGGCGCGGAAGTGGTGGGGCAGGACCGCGCCGTAGAATTTCTCGTTGCCGATGCGGGGTTGTCGCCAGTGGTAGAAGAACACGCCGGTGGCCCCGCGCGAGACCAGTTGGTAGGTGAGCAGGCGGATGATGCCCGGTCGCACCAGCGAGTTGACATCCTGCCAGTTGACCTGCCCGGCTTTTTGTTCAATGACCCAGAAGCCGATGTCGCCGTCGGGCATGCGAATGTTGTCCTTTTTGAGCGAGCGGAGCATGTCAATTTCGCACGCCAGTTCGGCGGACTTGTTTTTGATGGCGGCGTTGCCCTCGACCGAGACGAAGTCCACCAGTTCGGCCATGTCAAAGTGGTCGAAGCGCCGGTAGAGCGCGCGGAGGTTGGTGGTGATGGGGATGTGGGGTGTGATCTGGCGCAAGACCTCGGCCTGCATCCGGGCGTAGGCGATGATCGTGTCGCTACAGAACCGATACCAATCGAGCAGCAGCGCCGGGTTGTGATGAGTGGGCGCGTGCCAGGGCATGGGGACTTCCTCAAAGGAATTGACGACCTGGCCGAGGTAACGGAGGCCGAGCTGGTTGTTGAGGTTTTCGACGGTTTTGTATTTGAGGCGCAGCCAGTTCTGCCATTCCAGGCGCGAGTCCTCGTTGAAGGACCACTCGGTTTGGTGACCGCCCAGTCCGCTGTCAATTTGCCAGGCAATCAGTTGCGGATGCTGCCCCAGGGCGCGGGCCATTTGCTCGACGATGCGCTTGGAGGCGTTCCAGAAGGTGTCATTGTTGAAGCAGGCGGCGCGGCGGGTACCCTCGCGGCGCACCAGGCCGCGTTCGTCCACCGGCAACATGTCGGGATACTTGCGCGCCAACCAGATGGGCGGGGCGGCGGTCGGCGTGCCCAACACAACCTTGATGTCGTGCCGGGCCATGATATCCATGACGCGGCGCAGCCAGTCGAAATCGAACTTGCCCTCCTCGCGTTCGAGCAGTCCCCAGCAAAACTCCCCCATGCGGACGACGTTCACACCGATACTGGCCATCAATTCGGCGTCGGTTTCCCACGCGCCTTCGGGATTTTCGGCGCTGCCGCCGTAGGGGTGAACCCATTGCTCCGGATAGTAGTCAACGCCGAAATACATACGCCGCTCCGTTCTGCTCTGCGGCTACTATGAGACAGGGCCGGCGTCGCTTCAATTCCAAACTCGCCCACCGGACGCCGGAGAGCTTGATGGCGGGGCGCCCCGACGCCGGCGCGGAACATCGAACAACGAACGGAGCGTCGGAGCGAGGAGCGTCAGAGCGTGGGAGCGTGGGGCGTAGCGCAGATTGGTAATCTGCTGTGCCGCCGACTGGTAGTCGGCGGATCGAAAGCGGCGGCAAGCCGCTGCACTCCAAAACGCTGCCGCGCTCGCTGTGCGCGGCTTGGGAATTCCCTCTCCCTCGAGGGAGAGGGACAGGGTGAGGGTGAGACTCCGCAAACACCCGGACATTTTCCTGCCCACGCCGCGTTCTCCCTCACCCCAACCCTCTCCCGCTGGGAGAGGGAGCGCGGGCGTGCGCCCCGCGAAACATCGAACAACGAACGGAGCGTCGGAGCGTCAGAGCGTGGAGCGTCAGAGCGTAGCGCAGATTGGGAATCTGCTGGTTCGCCGACTGGCACTCGGCGGAGCGGCCGAGCCTGAGAGCCTCACGGTGCCGGCTGTGAATGCGACGGCATACGGAATGGTTGGCCCAACTCGAATTGCTTGCGCAATTCCTCGGCCAGCAACGCCAGACGCGCGTCACCCGACGCCCGGGCCACGTCGCGCGCCGTCGCAGCCGTAGCTGCGGCCTCGGCGAACCGGCCGGTCTCGGCCAGCGCTGCCGCCAGCACGCCGAGCATCTGCGCGTTCGTGCGCGAGGTGAGCGCACACGCGCGCTCGGCCAGGCGCAACGCTTCCGCGCCATTGCGCAAACGCGCGTCGGCAACCGTCGCCAGCAGCCAGGCCAGATTGTTCATCGCCTCCAATTGATTCGAGTCGCGCCGCAGCGCCTCCCGATACAGGCTCATCGCCTCGCCGGTGCGGCCCAGGGCATGACATGCGCGGGCCAGCTCCAACCGCGTCGTCATGTCCGGTCGCAACTCCAGTGCGCGGCGCAGATGCGGCTCGGCCTCGGCGGGGCGACCGTGCGTCAGTCGCAATCGCCCCAAATGCGCGTGGGCATCCGCGTCGTTGGGGCGAAGTTCAACCGCCTGCTTCAAGAGTGATTCGGCGGACGCAGCGTCTCCCTGCACCAGCCGCACGCGGGCCAGATTCACGAGCGCCTTGCTGTTGCGCGGATTCAGGCGCAGCGAGGACTCGAAATGGCGCGCCGCATCCACCAGGCGGTTCTGTTCGGCGCGGATGCACCCGAGGTTGTTGTGCGCAAGCCACGAGCCGGGGTTTTTGGCCAGCGTGTCGGCCCACAGCGCCTCGTCGCTCGCATACACCCGAGCGCGCTGGAAGCACAACACGGCCAGCGCGCCCACCAGAAGTGCGGATGCGGCTGTGAAAAGCCGCTTCGGCAGGATGCTGTGGAGCGCCGCGGCCAGCAACGCCACCACGCCAATCAGTGCCGGATACGCGAAATGATCCGATACACGCGCCACGGTCAGGAAATACATGTCCACCACGCCCAAGACCGGCAGCAGCAGGACCGTGAAGGCGCCGAGCGCCAGCAACGCGGCGCGCGCCCAGGGTCGTCGCACCGCCGCGCAAGCCGGCAACACGCCGCACCATGAAGCCAGCGGCAGCCAGGTCATCAGCGTTCGCGCATCCGGCGTCCCTTGCGGATAAACCGCCATGAGGTTCAGAGGCAGCAGGGCTTTGCCGAGGTAAAACCAGAGTGCCGAACCTGCCGCTGCGAGGCGGGCCGGCAGGTCGAGCGTTTGAACCGGTTCGGTGGCGAGAATGCGAAAGGTCTGCAGCTTGAGCGTGACCAGTCCGAACACGAGTGACAGCGCGAAGAAGGGCGCAGTCCGCCACAAGAGAGCGCGCTCCAGCCGACCGCGCTGCCACGCCATGCAACCCAGCAGCACCAGGGGCACGGTGACAACCGCAGTCTTGCTGGCGAGCGCGAGCGCAAAGGCCAACACCGACGCGGTGTAAAAGGCGCGGCCACGGCGTTTGAGGATCGCGCGGGCTGCGTCGTCCGATGTTGCGGCGGTTGAGGCCCGGGCTGTTTCACTTTTGAAAAAGCACAGCGCCGCCAGCAACGCGAAGGCGAGGGCGAGGGTATTTTTGAGTTCGGAAACCCAGCCCGCCGACGCGACGGCCACCGGATGCACGGCAAAGAGCGCCGCAGCCAGCAACGGCGCGCGGGCGCCCAGGGTGGCCAACACGCGCCAGACCAGCAGGGCGTTGAGCGCGTGCAGGGCCACGTTGACGAGGTGATACCCGGCTGCGCGTTCGCCGAAGAGCCCATACAGGACGGCCCACGTCATGGTGCTCAACGGGAAGTCAGTTTGAAACCAGATCGAAATCCAACGGCCCTCGCCGGTGACGAGCGGGTTTTGCCGGATGAGCAGCAGGTCGTCCCAGACGAAGCCGCCGCCGAGCGCGGGCGCGTGCGCCGCGAAGGTCAGGAACACCAGGCTGATGGCGCCGAGGGCGGGGTGCATTTGAGCGGGGCGGCTCATGCGGCACAGGGCGCTTGTTCTTCAGCGCATTTCAACCACGGGCGGCGCGGATGACCCGGAGTGCCCACGACGGTTGCTGACGTTGGGGGTTTCAGCGCACCGGGGGCACGATGCGATAGACCTGCTGCGCGTGCACGTCCATGCCGGCCTCGGTCCAGACGACGTAATTGGCGCGGAGCATTTTTTCCTCGATGGGCATTTGCGCGGCGATGCGCAGCTTGATTTGTTCGGGCGACCAGCCGCGCGCCAGGAGGCGTTGCCGTTGTGTTTCGGCCGAACAGGCGACGCAAATCACCGCGTCGAACTCCTTCTCCACGCCGGTCTCGAACAACAGGGGGATGACGACGACGGCGAGCGGTTTGCCCTCGGCGCGCCAGGCGGCGACCTGCGCGCGCCAGGCATCCTGAATGCGCGGATGCAGGATGGCTTCGAGTCGGCGACGGGCTTCAGGGTCGGCAAACACAACGTGCGCGAGAGCTTCCCGTCGCAAACGGCCTTCGGCGTCGAGGAATTCGCGTCCAAACGTTGCGGCGATTTCCTGAAGGGCGGGCTGGCCCGGCTCGACCAGTTCGCGGGCCAGTTCGTCGGTGTCCACGACGGCGGCGCCGCGCCAGCGCAAAAGTTGGGCGCAGGCGCTTTTGCCCATGCCGACGCCGCCGGTGAGGCCAAGGAGTTTCATGGCCGATGGGCGACGGGCAACGGCGGGTTGCGGGTCGGTCGCCAGCCCGTCACGGGATCAGTCGCACGGCGCGATAGAAGCGGTGCCCGAAGGCGGGCGCGGTCAGATCGTTGAACTTGGCCGTGCCGCTGCCGGGCAGCGTGTTGGTCACCAGCGGTGTCCAGTTCAGGAGATTCGTCGAGGCCTCGATGACGTAGGTCTGGCCCGGTTCGCCGCTGAGCGTGGCCTGAACCTGGCCGTTGGTGACGGTGACGTCGTCGAGTCGCGCCGGGAGCGGCACCTGCACGGTCGTGGCGGTTTGCGCGACGTTGTTCGCCGGGTTGAGGTCGGTTTCGTTGGCGAGCACGCCGACGGTGTTGACGTGGACACCGCCGATGGCGGTGGCGACGCGGAAGGTGACGGTCGCGCCCGCGCCAACGGCGAGGTCACCGAGGTTGGCCGTGACGAGGTTGCCGGCTGCGCCGATGCTGCCCTGCGAAGCGGCGCCGGACACATAGGCCATGCCGGTTGGCAACACGTTGGTGACGGTGACGCCGGTGGCGGCCGAGGGACCGAGGTTGGTGACGACGACGGTGTAATCGAGGCCGCTGCCGACGTAAAGCGGGTCGGGCGCGTCGCTGACGCTCACGGCCAGATCGGCAACGGGGTTGATCGTGCTGAGGGTTTCAATGGTGAGGCTCCAACCGCCGTTGATGCCGCCGGGATCACCGATCGCGTCGTCCACGACGTAAAGCGCCCAGAGGCCGTTGGGGTCTGAGCCGTTGAAGAAGCTCAACGGGCCACCTGTGGCACCCGAAGGCGCGGGCGACGGGAAGGTGTCGCCGGATTCGTAGTCGGCGGGTTGGTGGTTGCCGGGGAGAATCTGGCCACTGTCGGGCAACGGCGCTGCCGCGGCGTCGTCGAGCGTGACGGTGACATTGGTGACCGGCCGTCCGCCGCCGGCGTCGGACATGATCACGAGCTTCTGGCCGGCCGGGCCGACCAGGAGCAGGTCGAGGTCGTCGGGGAACGCATGCGTCAGGCCGTGGAGGCGCACCGTCACGCGGCTGACCAGACCGGTGAGGCCGGAGACCCAAATCGTGGACGGGTAGGGCGAGGCGACGCCGTGGTCGGGAATGGAGATGGCATTGGTGTTGGCGAAGGTGCCACGGCCCGGGAGGTTGAACGCGAAGCTGACCGTGCCCAGATCGTTTGTGCCGTCGTGCAACTGGAGCGTGGCGATGACGATGCCGCCGTTGGTGCCGGCGGTGGTGAAGGTGAACGGTCGGGCCACGGGCGCGCCGCCGGCTGCAACAAGGCCGTAGGTTTGCGGGCCGCTCGGCGCCGTGACGCCATTGGCTGCGAGCAGTGTGGCGACGAGATTGGTGGCGTCCGCAGAACCGACGTTTTGGAGCGAAAGCGCGAGGGTGACTGTTTCGCCGATGTCCAGCGCGGCGTTGGTGAGGGTTTCGGCGAGGATTCGCGCGCCGGCGGCGACAATGCGCGGCGCCGGCGGCACGACGCGCGTGAGGGCCGTGGCGGCGTTGTTGGCGGCGTTGGTGTCCGCCGAGGCGGTGGCTGCGGAGGCGACGTTGGTGATCCAGCCGAGCGCGTTGGCGGTGGCTTTGATGGTGATGAGCGCGCCTTCGTTCGGCGCAAGGTTGCCGAGTGCGGCGACCACGTTGCTGCCGCCGTTGGTAGCGACGGTGCCGAGCGTGCTGAGCGCGGACACGAAGCTCAGGCCGGCGGGCAATGGATCGCTCACCGTCACGTTCAGGGCGATTTCAGGGCCAAGGTTCGTTACGCCAATGGTGAAGTTGACGTTGCTGCCCAGGACCACCTCCGCGTCGGCAAGTTTGGCGAGGGTCAGGTCAGCCCACGGCAGGCGCACGGTCGTGAGCGCGGAAGCGGTGTTGTTGGCCGGGTTGAGGTCGTTTTCGCTGGCGCCGGCGGTGGCGGTGTTGGTGATTGGGCCGTGGAGGTTCGGTCGGGCCACGACCGTGACGGTGGCGGAGGCTGACGGGTTGAGCGAACCCAGGTTCACGAGGACGGTGTTGGCGTTGGTTGTCGTCGTGCCCTGGGAGGCGCTGGCCGAAAGGAGCGTGAGGCTGGCGGGCAGGACGTTGGTGAAGGCCAGGCCGGTCGCGGGGTTCGGGCCGAGATTCGTGACGGTGAAGGTGAAGGTAACGGGGTCGCCGAGCATGACGAGGTTGGGCGCGGCGCTGGCGCTCAAGGCCACATCGGCCAACTGGTTGACCGGCGTGATCGTGTAAATGCTCAGTCGCCAGCCGCCCGCGATGCTGCCCGCGTCACCAGGCGTGTCGTCCATGACATACAGCGCCCAGAGGCCGTTGGGGTTCTGGTTGGCGAAGACCGAAAGCGTGTTGGCGTAGGGAGCGGCGGGCGCGGGCGGATTGAAGGGGTCGCCCGGTTCGTAATCGGCGGGCCGAAACGCGCCGGAGAGGATTTGGCCGTTGTCGGGCAACGGGGCCGCAGCGGCGTCGTCGAGTGTGACAGTCAGGTTTGCCACGCCGAACGGATTGCCCGCGTCGGAGAAGATGACGGCTTTCTGGCCGGTCGGACCGGCGAGCAACATGTCGAGGTCCTCGGCGAAGGTGTGAGTGAGGTTCGAGAGCGTGACGGTGACGCGCCCCACCGTGCCGGTGACACCAGAGACGGTGATCGTAGACGGGTAGGGCGAGGCCGGGCCGGCATCCGGGATGGCGATGGGATTGGTGTTGGCGAAGGTGTGCACGCGCGGCAGGGCAAAGGTGAAGGTGACCGTGCCGAGGTTGTTCGGGCCGTCCTGCAACTGGAGGGTGGCGATGACCGTGCCGCCGTTGGTGCCGGCGGCGGTGAAGGTGAAGGAGCGTCCGACGGGCAGGCCGGCCGCGGGCAACACACCGTAGTTTTGCGAACCACTGGGCGCGGTGACGCCGTTGGTGGCCAGCAGCGTGGCGGTGAGGTTGGTGTTGGGCACGTTGCCGGCGTTGCGCAGGCGCAGCGTCACGGTGACCGTCTCGCCCACGTCCACGCTGCCGTTGGGCGGGGCGAAGCTTTCAGCGGTGAGCGTGGCGCCGGCGGCAACAATGCTCACAAACGGCGCGGCGACGGTGGTGGTTTGATTGGCGGTGTTGTCGGCCAGATTCGGGTCGGCCTGAGCGGCTGCCGCGGTGGCGGAGGCGTTGAAGACGCCGGCGTTGGTGGAATTGACCGTGACGGTGACGACGGCGCCACTGCCGGGGGCGAGGGTGCCGAGGGTGCCGATCAACGTGTTGCCCGAGAGCGCGAGCGTGCCGAGCGTGGCGTTGCTGCTGACGATGCGAACGCCCGAAGGCAGAGTGATGTTGAGCACGGCGCTGCTGGCGGTGTTCGGGCCGAGGTTTGTGACGGTGGCGGTGTAAACCCAGTTGCTCCCGATCACGACCGGATCGGGCGCGTCGGTGAACGTCACGACCAGGTCAGCGGCCGGGCCGACGGTGGTGGTGGCGGTGGCGGAGTTGTTGGCCGGCAGCGGGTCGGCCTGCAGGGCGCGGGCGCTGGCCGTGGCCACGAGGGTGCCGGGGGCCGTGGGCGTAACCCGGATGGTGGCGGTGGCGGCTGCGCCGACCGGCAGCGCGCCAGCGTTCCAGGCCACGGTGTTGCCGAAGATGCTGACCGTGCCCTGGGAGGGCGTGACCGCCACGATGTTCACGGTCACGGGCAGGACGTTGGTGACGGTGACACCGGTGGCGACGGCCGGCCCGTTGTTGGTGACGCTTACGGTGTAGGTGAGCGGCGCGCCCACGATGGTTGGGTCGGGCGCGTCAGCCAGGCCAACGGCCAGTTCCGCTGCGGGTGGCGTGACGGTCGTGGTGGCGGTGGCACTGTTGTCAGAACTGTTCAGGTCCGGGTCTTTGGAGCTGACGGTTGCGGTGGCTGAGAGCAGGCCGGTGACCAGAGGACGCACCGTGACGTTGACGGTGGCGCGTCCGGCGAAGGGGATTTGGCCGAGGTTGGCGACGACGGTGCCGGCCACGTCAGAGACCGTTCCCTGGGAGGCATTGGCAGAGACGAAGACGACGGTTGGGGGCAGGGGCAGGTGAACGACGACGTTGGTGGCGGCGCTGGGTCCGAAGTTGGTCACGGTGATGGTGTAAACGAGGTTGCTGCCGACGAAGACCGGATCGGGATTGTCGCGAATGCCCAGGGCGAGGTCCACGCCGGGGCAGGTGCCGCCGCCGTCTGTGCACTCGGCGGGTGAAAGGGACAACGACCAGCATCGAAGCGTGCCCACATCCAGAGGCGCAAGGTCCACGACCCGGAGTCGCCAGAGACCGTTGACATTGGTGCCGAACTTGCCGGCCAGGAGCGCGAGCGGTTGCTCGGGTTTGAACGCGCCGGCAAACGGCGGCACACCATTCCCAATCGGGGTGCTGGCCTCGTCGTCGAAGGTCGTGCGCGCGGTCTCGGGTGTGCACGAAGTCCCGTAATTGTCGCCGGAGCCGCCGCGCGAATCCGAAAGTGTCACAGCGGTGCCATCCGGTGCGATTAATTCGAGCCTGAGGTCGGAGTCGTAGCTGTGGGTGATGTGGAGGGAGACGGTCACCTTGCGCACGGCGGTGGTGACGTTGGTTACCAGGATGAACGAGTTTGTGCCCGCGGGGTTGTTGTCGGGGATGGGAATCGGCAGGACGCTGTGAAATCGGAGGGGCGCGCCCGGCGTGCCGGTGGGCAAAACGAGGGTGTTGGTAACGGTGGCCTGATCGGACTTGATGAGGACATCCAGGGTGATCGGGGTGCCGCACAGGAATTCCGGCGCGGTGCTCAGGGTGAACGGGACGAGGTTGGTTGCCGCGGTTGCGGGCGGGAGGTCGGGATAGTTCACGGTGCGGGTACCGAACCCAACACCGGGCGTGGGAGAACTGAGCGTGACCTGGATGCCGGAGGCGCCGAGCTGGGTGGCATTGGTCAGGATGATGAAGAGGTTGTTGCACTCGTTGACG
>JAOAIM010000004.1:0-6317 GCA_026414705.1 Verrucomicrobiia bacterium
CCGCCCTACCAGACCAACGGCACCAACCTCCAGTTCATCGAGCCGTCGCCCACCGGCAACAAGTTCTTCCGCCTGCAGAAGCCGTGACGAAAACCCCAAGCCCAAAGCTCGAAATCCGAAGCCAGAGCCAAAATCCAGAAACACGAAACAAGTCCCCAGGATCCAGGCCTGGAGGCCAACGAATCCGTAACCATGAAAACCAAGACCCTCGTAACCATGATCGGGCTGCTGGTTGTTGTCAGCAGCGTCACCGTGGCTGTTGCCCAGGGCACGGCCTTCACCTACCAGGGCCGGCTCGACGCCGACGGCACGCCGGCCAACGGCACTTACGATTTGCGATTTACAATTTACGACACCGGCGTTGGCGGGAGCGTGGTGGCCGGGCCGCTGACCAACGCCGCCACGGCAGTGAGCAACGGCCTGTTCACCGTCACCCTGGACTTCGGTTCGGGCGTGTTCACCGGCGCGGATCGGTGGCTGGAGATCGGGGTGCGGAGCGACGGAAGCGGGGCGTTTACGACGCTTGCGCCCCGGCAACAAATTCTGCCCACGCCCTATGCCATCCGGGCGGCCAACGCCGGAGCCGCGGCCACGGCCACGACGGCAACCACGGCGTTGGGTGTGAGCCCCAACGCCGTGGGCACGGCCGGATTGCAAGACGGGTCGGTCACCAGCGCGAAGATCGCCGACGGGACGATTGGTCCGGCGGACCTCAACGTGGCGGGCTTCAACACGACGTTTTGGCGGGCGGTGGGCAACACGGGCACGTCGCCCGGCACGCACTTCCTCGGCACCACCGACAACCAGCCGCTCGAGATCAAGGTCAACAACCAGCGGGCGCTGCGCCTCGAGCCCCACACCAACCAGGCGCCGAACGTCATCGGCGGCGCCGCGCGCAACTGGGTGGCAGCGGGCGTGTTCGGCGCCACGATCAGCGGTGGAGGGGCCGTGGATTACCTGGGAGCGGCCCTCACCAACCGGGTGCTCGGAAATCTTGGCACGGTGGGCGGCGGCGGTCAGAACGCCGCCAATGGGATGGGCGCGACCGTGTCCGGCGGCTACCAAAACACCGCCGGCCAAAATTGGGCAACCGTGGCCGGCGGCGCACAGAACACCGCCAGCGGCGTGTCTGCGACCGTGGCCGGCGGCCAATACAACACCGCCAACGGTGACGTTGCGACCGTGGGCGGCGGCGAACAGAACACCGCCAGCGGGTGGCACGCAACCATCGCCGGCGGTTGGGTCCACACCGCCAGCGGCGATTCGGCGACCGTCGGCGGGGGCTATCGAAACACCGCCGATGGCATGGGGGCGACAGTCGCCGGGGGCTCGCAGAACACCGCCAGCCAATCGTATGCAACGGTGGGCGGCGGCTGGACCAACACCGCCAACGGCTCGTATGCCACCGTGGGCGGCGGCGTCAGAAACCGAGCCGTTAACTCGTATGCGACCGTGGCCGGAGGTTGGGCCAACAACGCCAACGGCCAGGCTGCGAGCGTGGGCGGCGGCAACCAGAACTCCGCCAACGGCTGGTATGCGACCGTGGCTGGCGGCACCCAGAACTCCGCCGGTGGCCAGTCTGCGACCGTGGCCGGCGGCTACCAAAACTCCGCCAGCGGCGATTACGGCACCGTCGCCGGGGGGATTTGGAACGTCGCCACCACTTACGCCTTCGCGGCGGGCCGACGCGCCAACGCCGGCCACTCGGGCGCCTTTGTCTGGGCGGACTCGACCGATGCGGACTTTGCCTCCACGGCCGTCAACCAGTTCAACGTTCGCGCCGGCGGCGGCGTGCGCTTCGTCACCAGCGGCGCCGGCATGACCCTCGACGGCCAGCCCGTCTTCGTCGGGTACAACGGCGCCCCCCTCACCAACCTCAACGCCTCGCAACTGAACTCCGGCGTGGTGCCCGACGCCCGACTCTCAAACAATCTGGCCCGACTCAACCTCAGCCAGACCTTTACCGGCACAAATACCTTCAGCCAGCGCGTCGGCATCGGCACCACCGCGCCCCTGCGCGCCCTGCACGTGCGCGACGTGTTGGGCGGCACCGGCGGCGACATTCAGGTTGGCGCCGACGTCGGCGACAGCACGCCCAAGCTCGTCCACTTCGGCAACGTTCACACCGGCGCCGGTCGCGGCTACGTCGCCGTTGGCGAGAACGGCCCCGATGACCGCATGGAACTCACCGCCGGCACGTTCGTCTTCACCAACCTGAGCCAGAGCGGCCGCGTGGGCATCGGCCGCGTGCCCTCTGCCAACAAACTTGAAGTCGAGGGCGACGCCTCCAAGACCACCGCCGGCTCCTGGCTCGCCAACTCCGATGCCCGCATCAAGACTGACATCCAACCCGTCACCGACGCCCTGGCCACGCTCGAAAAAGTCCGGCTGGTGAGCTTCCGTTACCGCGACGACTACCGCACGGCGCATCCCTCGGTGGCTGACCGGCGTTACCTCAACGTCGTGGCCCAGGAATTCCGCGAGGTGTTCCCCGAGCACGTCCAATCCAGCGGTGAGAAGCTGCCCGACGGTTCGGAGATTCTGCAGGTGGACATCCATCCGCTGACGATCTACACGGCCGCGGCGGTGCAGGAGTTGCACCGGGAACTGCGTCGGCGCGACGCCGAAAACGCGGCGCTCAAAGCGCGCCTGGAGCGGCTCGAAACACTCCTCGAAACCCAACTCTCCGGAGGTGCCCGATGAACCACCCGAAATCCAAAATTCGCAATCCGAACCCGGTCTTAAGCCGGAACTCCGAAACATCGGCGGTGCGGGCGCGCAGCGTCCTGGAGTGCGGCGACCCGTTGCGGCTGTTGTCGCCGGGCGAGCTGGTGCGGCCGGCGGCGCCTTCCGAAGTGCGAGCGCGCTCAGCGGCCCGAAGCCCCCGATTTGCAGGGGCATGGGTCTGGGGAAACTTCCCCCGGCGAGGGGCCGTTGACGGCGCGAGATTGCGGGGTCAGGGCTGTGAGCGCGGGCTGCTGTCCAGAGCGTGGCTGGTTGGTCTGGCGCTTTGGCTTTCAGCTTTCAGCTTTCCGCTTTCAGCTTTTTCCCAGTCCCATGCCATCCCTTGGTGGACGGTTGACAACGGTGGCGGCACGAGCACGGGCGGCGTCTTCGCCGTCTCCGGCACCATCGGTCAACCCGACGCCGGCGTGATGAGCGGCGGCAACTTCACGCTCGTCGGTGGTTTCTGGAGCGTGGTTGCCGCCGTGCAAACGCCCGGCGCGCCGTATCTGACCGTGTTCCGCAGCGCCACCAACACCGTGGTCGTCTCGTGGCCCTTGGCCGGCGCGGAAGGTTGGGTGCTGCAAGCCACCAACGCGCTTTGGAGCGGGGCCGCCTCCTGGCCGGTCATCCCGCCGCCCTACCAGACCAACGGCACCAACCTCCAGTTCATCGAGCCGTCGCCCACCGGCAACAAGTTCTTCCGCCTGCACAAACCGTGAACCGAAACCCGAAATTTGAAAAACCGAAACCCAAAACAATTCAAACCACCATGAAAACGAAATTCATCGTTCGAACGGTCGCAGCGTTCGCGCTGCTTTCAACCCTCAACCCGCAACCCTCAACCTGCCGTGCCCAGGGCAGTCTCTCGCCGCCGGGACCGCCGGCGCCCACGATGAAAACGCTTGCGCAGGTCGAGCCGCGCACGGCGATTTCGTCAGCGCCGTTTGCTATCACCAACCCGGGCTCATATTACCTGACGACAAACCTGGTCGTCTCGACCGGCGACGCCATCACCATCGCCACCAACGGTGTAACGTTGGACCTGAACGGGTTCACGATTTCTTCGACTGCCGCCAGCGCGACGGGCTTCGCCGTTCGGATTATGGGCGGGTTGTGCAATCTTAGGATCATGAACGGGTTCATCTCGGGCGGTGTGACAAACAGTGGGGGCATTTATTCGGGACCAGGGTTCCAATACGGCATTGCGGGCCCTAGTCTGTGGACGAGTAATATAACTGTGAGCGGCGTGCATGTTTCAGGTTGTTTGGCTGACGGCATTTTACTCGGCGCTAACAGTTACGTTGAATCGTGCATTGTTCAAACAGTTGGTGGCTACGGCATTCTGGCAACCACGGTCAAGGATTCGATAGCGGCGGCTTGCGGCCAGGCGGGTATTTCCGGCACTCAAGTTTTGAACTGCAGCGGCGAATCCATTTTATACAGCTATGGGATTTATGCGAACACGGCCATTAACTCTGCTGGCTACAGCAAGAACTTCGTTGGCCTTTCTGCTGAAACAGCACTCAACTGTTACGGTTCGAGTCCGAGCCAGGGGTTGTTTGCGCGCACGGCGCAGAACTGCTCGGGCTACGGCGGCAGTGGCCAAGGGCTTGCTGCTCAGATGGCTGTGAACTGCTACGGTTACAGCCAGTCTAGCTCCGGAGTTCATGCCACCGTTGCTCAGAACTGCATCGGTTACAGCAGCAGTGGCGCCGGTGTGTATGCCGAGGCCGTAGCCATCGCCTGCTTTGGCTGCAGCGGGACAGGCCCGGGGATTCACGCCTTCATTGCGAACTCGTGCCGTGTCTGGTGTGGCACGACGACTATCACGCACAAATACAACATGCCGTGACCGGAATTTCAAAATCCGAAGCACGAAATTCGAAACAAATTCAAAAATTCAGAACGGGATGAAATCTCGGGGAATCACAAAAGCCGCCGCCTTCGCGCTGCTTGCAGCCCTGGGCATCATACCCTCGGCTTCGGCCTTCGAGGGCCGCATCCGGGTCACACTCACGCGTGGCGGGGAAACGCAGACTTGGCTCTATACCGTTGGCAGTAACTATCTCCGCATCGAGCGCGGTGAAGCGAACTGGCCGCACGCCATAAACCTCTTGGCATTGGGCACGGACGAAATCACGCTCGTGTTTCCGCACAACCGCAGTTTCGTGCGGCTGAAAGATTCGGGAGCATGCGCGCCAGCGGCTGTTCCAGCGGACGCACCGTCCCGCAGTGTTGGTCGCGAGGCGCGCCCAACTACACCCGCAGCGGGTGCGCTCAGCACGAGCACAGCGGTGTCCGTGCCGCCCGCCGCCATCGGCCCGGCCAAGTTACCCGGCGCGCCGTCCATGCCCGCGTTGTGCCAGATGCCGCAATTGCCGACGGGTGTTGGTCCCCAGCCCGTTCCTTCCGGCGCGACGCCGAACGCGGCAGGCGGGACACCCGCTCTGCCCATGCCCATGATGCCGATGATGCCTACGGACATTATGGACAAGCCGGAACTAAAGGCCACCGGACAGAAAACCAACCTGCTGGGCTACGCCTGCGAAAAGTTTGAGATTAAGCGAGGCGGTGAAGTGATGGAAATCTGGGCCACGGACAAGCTGTTACCGTTTCGGCCGTGGGTGGCTAATCATCTGCCTCGGTTAGGCCCGCGGATGCTCGAGGAACAATGGGGCGAGCTGCTCCGGGCAAAGAAACTCTTCCCGTTATTTGCCGTTCTGAAATTCGAGAACGGCCCGGAACGGCTATGTTTCGAGGTCAAAGCGATCACCACGGGGAAGATCGCTGACCCGGACGGCAAACTGTTTCGGCCACCGCCAGACTACCAAGAAATCGAACCGCTGCCTTCTTTAAAAGAAGGCAGAATGTAGAATGAAGAAAACAGAAAGAACTAGGAGATGAAACTGACACTACAGCAAAACACAAAGGCAGGGGGCGCAGTCCCTTGCACTCCGGTGATGGGAAGTCGAACTTCGACCGGCGCGCACGGAGTGACGTGCCCTACCAAGGTTGCCCACCTTGCGCTGGCTTTGGCTTCCGCCTTTAGCTTTCAGCCTTTAGCCTTGCTTGGGCAGGGCAGTCTCTCGCCGCCGGGACCACCGGCGCCCACGATGAAGACGCTCGCCCAAATCGAACCGCGCACGCCCATCTCGGCCCTGCCGTTCGTCATCAGCCGCAGCGGTTCGTTTTACCTGACCACCAACCTGACCGGCGGGCTCGGCGAACACGGCATCGTCGTCGCCGCCGACCACGTGACGCTTGATCTCAACGGCTTTGCCCTGATCGGCGTGCCGGGCTCCTCCAACGGCATCCACGTGCCGCCGCCGGGCGTCACCAACTTGTGCGTGCGCAACGGCGTCATCCGCGGTTGGGGCGGGCGCGGGCTCAACGCCGAGGCGTGCGATGGCGGCGTGTTTGAAGACCTGCGCGTGCTCGACAACGGCGATTGGGGCCTGGCCTCCGGCCCGCGCAGTGTGGTTCGAAATTGCACGGCCATTCGAAACCGCGGACGCGGCATCGCCGTGGATTACCACAGCGTGGTCACCGGCTGCGTTGTCGCCGAAACGCATGGCGACGGCTTCTTTTCG
>JAOAIM010000004.1:6416-39909 GCA_026414705.1 Verrucomicrobiia bacterium
ACAAATCGCGCGAGCTTCGGTCGCCGCACGGCGGGTCTCGCGTTGCTGGTTTCATCTTTGACCCAGCTCCCGTTCGGCTCTCTGGACGCGGCGACCAGCATCACGGCCACCAACCACTTCGCCTACGGCGCGAACCTCGGTTGGATCAACGCCCGCGGCGACGTCGCCAACGGCGCCGTCATCGGCGAATACGTCTGCTCGGGTTACCTCTGGGCGGCCAATGTGGGCTGGATCAGCCTCGGCGGCGGTGCGCCCGCCAACGGCATCCGCTATCAGAACAACTCCGCGACCGACTGGGGCGTCAACCACGACGGCCTGGGCAACCTGCGCGGCTACGCCTGGGGCGCGAACATCGGCTGGATCGCCTTCGAGTCCAACGGCGCGCCCCGCGTGGACCTCTTCACCGGCAAACTCAGCGGTCACGTCTGGAGCGCCAACTGCGGCTGGATTTCCCTCAGCAACGCCCAGGCGCACGTCCAAACCGCCTACCTCGCGCCCGGCGCGGACACCGACGGCGACGGCATCGCCGACGCCTGGGAGCGCACCTACACCAACACGCTTGCGGCCTTCACCGCCACCACTGACACCGACCGCGACGGCGCAACCGACCGGCAGGAGTATCTGGCCGATACGAACCCGCTGGACGCCGCCGACCGGTTGCGCATCACGAGTTTTCGGCGCGGCCTGCCTGGAAACCCCACCCGCTGCGAGATGACCTGGACGAGCAAACCCACGCGCATGTATGGGGTGGACCACCGCCTCGCTTTTGACACCAACGTCTGGATTGAGTTGGTGGTCTTCCCCTGGCCGGGCGTGAACAACGCCGCCTGGGACGACTTCAGCGGCCAGCGATTCTATCGCATCAAGGCTTTCCGTCCGCTCCCGCCCTGACTCGAAGATTTGAGCCGGTGGAAAGTCAGCTCGCGCGCAGCCGGCTCGAAGCTCGCGTTTCAAACCCGCGAACCGGTCCTGCGAGGCTCTGCAAAGCGGAACAGCGCGGGCGCAACTCCGCGACGGCCCGAAATGGCCGCAGAGCGGAAGCGAGCGGGCCAATCGCCAGGTTCCGGTCAAACGGCTGCAACCCGGGCAAAGGCGACCCGCGCCGCGCCGGTTGGCCCGCCTTGACCCGACGGCTGCCCGCACCCAGACTCGCGCCCATGCCACAAGCCCGTTGCATGGAAGGCGCGCGCCGCGTTGGTCCGCCGACATTCCCGGCGCAGCCGTGTGCGGAAGCGACCTGGCCGGTCGGATGCCGTTGGTCCGGGCACGCGCAACCCGCATGAAACGGCCCTCAGTGCTGGTGATTTTCCTGACGGTCTTCATTGACCTGATCGGGTTTGGAATCGTGGTGCCCCTGGTGCCGTTGTTCAGTCGCCAGTTCGGCGCGCACGGTTTCACCATCGGCGTCATCATCGCCGCGTTTTCGGCGATGCAATTCATCTTTGCGCCAATCTGGGGGCGGCTCTCCGACCGGGTTGGCCGCCGTCCGGTGCTGTTGCTCAGCACGCTGGGGGCGGGGTTGTCCTACGTGCTGTTTGCGCTCAGTTGCGGGCTGGCCTCGCCGTCCGCCGCGCTGGGTTTGATGCTGCTCTCGCGCGTGCTGGCGGGCATTTGCGGCGGCAACATCACCGTCGCCCAGGCCTACATCGCGGACATCACGCCGCCGTCGGAGCGCTCGCGGCGCATGGGCCTCATCGGCATGGCGTTCGGGCTGGGCTTCATTTTCGGCCCGATTCTGGGCGGCTTGAGCCTGAAACATTTCGGGGTCAGCGGACCGGGCTGGACGGCGGCGGCCTTGTGCGCCGCGAATTTCCTGCTGGCGCTGGCGATTCTGGCCGAGAGCCGTCGTTCGGCGGCGACGGTCATCCCGCGTCCGCACCTGGAGCAATGGCTGCACACGCTGCGCACCCCGCGCGTGGGACTGCTGGTGGTGGTGTTTTTCCTCGCGACGTTTTGCTTCAGTTGCTTTGAAAGCACCCTGCCGTTGCTGGTCAGCGACAATTTCCGGCTGGACCTGCGCAACGACAGCGCGTCGGCGGCGACGGTCGTGTGGTTGTTCGCCTACTGCGGCGTCATCGGCGCGGTGATCCAGGGCGGAGCGATCGGCCGGCTGGTGAAACGCTTCGGCGAATCGCGCCTGATCACGGCGAGCCTGGTGCTGACGGCGGCGAGCTTCCTCGCGCTGCCGTTCATCAAGGGCCCGCCGCAGTTGACATTGCGCGGTCTGGTTCAACCGGAGGGCGCGCCGTGGTTGGTGATGCTGTTGGCGCTGGGTCTGCTGGCGGTCGGGTCGAGCCTCACGCGTCCGCCCCTGTTCGGGTTGCTCTCGAATCTGACGCACGAGCATGAGCAGGGCGCGAACATCGGCGTGGCGCAGGGCGCGGGCAGCCTGGCGCGCATTCTCGGCCCGGTCTTCGCGACCACCACGCTGCATTATCTGCCCCCGCTGCCGTATCTGACCTGCGCGGTCCTGCTGGGCGGCACGGCGCTTGTGTTCGCGCGCAAAATGCGCGACCTGCCGGCCAACGCGACCGCCGCGGCGACGCCGGGCGAACCGGTTGCGGGCAAATGACGCGACCAGCCGACCGCGCTGTCCTCCGCAACCGCCGGGGCGCACCGGTTCGGCGGCAGCCGCGCGCCCGGCGCGGAGGTCCGAAACGATCATGATCCGAGCGTTCATCTTGTTTGGTGTCACGGCCGTGGCCGAAATTTTCGGCTGCTACGCGGTTTACCTGTGGTTGCGCCTGCATCGCTCCGCCTGGTGGCTGTTGCCGGGCGCGCTGGCACTGGCATTGTTCGCGTGGTTGCTCACGCTCCATCCTCAGATGGGCGCGGGGCGCGTCTATGCGGCCTATGGCGGCGTTTACATCGCCGCGTCGCTCCTCTGGCTCTGGGCGGTCGAAAATCTGCGACCTGACCACTGGGACCTGCTCGGCGCGACGCTCTGCCTGGTGGGCACGGCGGTGATCCTGTTCGGACCGCGCAGTTGAAGGGCCGGCCTGACCGGATTTTCCCGCTCGCGTCCGGGCCGCGTGCTACACTGCCGCCGTGACGGTGCTCGAGGTGATTCAGAAAAGCGCCGAGTTCCTCGCCGGTCGGGGCGTGGACTCGCCCCGGCTCAACGCCGAACTGCTCCTGGCTCATGTGCTGGGCCTGCCCCGCATGAAGCTCTACCTCAACTTCGAGCGCGCGCTCGCGCCCGCCGAACTCGACCGGATGCGCGAACTGGTGCGCCGCCGCGCGCGCCGCGAACCGCTCCAATACATTCTGGGCAGCGCCTCCTTCTGCGGCCTGGAGCTGGCCGTCAACCCGAACGTGCTCGTGCCCCGACCGGAGACCGAACTGCTTGCCGAGGCCGGCTGGCAATTTCTCCAAACACGCCCCGGCGTGCCAACCGCGCTGGACTTCGGCACCGGCAGCGGATGCCTGGCGATTGCGCTGGCGGTGCATTGTTCAACCGCGCGCATCACGGCGCTGGACGTTTCGGCCGACGCGCTGGCGCTGGCGCGCGCCAACGCCGAACGACACGGCGTCGCGCCGCGCATCCACTTCATCCACGGCAACGATTTGGCCGCGCTGCCGGCGGGGGCGCGATTCGATCTGATCGTGAGCAATCCGCCCTACATTCCGAGCGCGCAAATCGCGACGCTGCCGCCGGAGGTGCGGGATTTTGAGCCGCGCGTGGCGCTGGACGGCGGGCCGGACGGGCTGGCGCTTCACCGCAAGCTGGCCGCGCAGGCCGGCGCATTTCTCAAAGCCGACGGACGCCTGATGGTCGAACTGGCTGACGACCAGGCCGACATGGCGCGCGCGCTTTACACCGAGCACAACTGGATTGTGGACGCGCTCCGGCCGGATTACACTCAGCGGCTGAGGATCCTGATCGCGCGCCCGAGGGCGGGCGGGTGGCCGTCAGGTCGGGCGGCGAGCGCAAGCGGGTCGGCGTAACGGGTCATTGAGGTCTCATGGAAAGTTTGCTCATCAAAGGCGGCGTGCCCCTGGAGGGCGAGGTGTGGATCAGCGGGGCCAAAAACGCGGCGTTGCCGATCATGGCGGCGGCGTTGCTCACGCCCGAACCGTGCATCATTCACCGCGTCCCCAACCTGAGCGACGTGCGTTTCATGGCCCAAATTCTCAACTGGCTCGGCGCGTCGGTCACCTTCAAGGACGGCACGCTGCGCATCGAGGCGCGCAAGATCAAGGGCTACGGCGATTACGATCTGGTGCGCAAAATGCGCGGCTCGATCTGCATCATGGGCCCGTTGCTGGGCCGGCTCAAACGCGCGCGGGTTTCGTTGCCCGGCGGCTGCGTCATCGGCGCGCGCCCGATCAACCTCCACCTCAAGGGCTTCGAGGCGCTGGGCGCCAAAATCACCATCGAGGGCGGCTACGTGCAGGCCAGCGCGCGACGGCTGGTCGGGTCGGCGATGTTTCTGGGCGGGCGGGCCGGCTCGACCGTGCTGGGCACGGCCAACGTGATGATGGCCGCCACGCTGGCCGAGGGCGTCACCGTCATCGAAAGCGCCGCGTGCGAGCCGGAGATTGTGGACCTGGCGAAATTCCTCAACGCGATGGGCGCGAAAATCACCGGCGCCGGCAGCCCCACCATCACCATCACCGGCGTCAAGGAACTCCACGGCGCCGAACACGAATTGATCCCCGACCGCATCGAGGCCGCCACGTATGCCATCGCCGCCGCCGCCACCGACGGCGAGGTCACCATCAAGGGCGCGCGCGCCGACCACATGCACGCGGTGCTCGACAAGCTCGAAGAAGCGGGCGTGTCGGTCGTGCGGCGCGGGCCGGATTTGATCGTCTCGCGCAAGGGCCGGTTGCGTCCGGTGGACGTCACGACGCTGCCGTATGCGGGCTTTCCAACCGACGTGCAGGCGCAAATGATGGCGCTCATGACCCTGGCGCCCGGTATCAGCATCATCACCGAGCGCATCTTTGAATCGCGCTTCATGCACGTCAGCGAGCTGGCGCGCCTGGGCGCGGACATTGAGATCGAAGGGCCCAGCGCCATCGTCAAGGGCGGTCGCCCGCTGAGCGGCGCGCCGGTGATGGCGAGCGATTTGCGCGCGTCGGCCGCGCTGGTGATCGCGGGCCTGGCCGCGCGCGGCACCACGCAGGTCAACCGCGTCTATCACATTGACCGCGGCTACGAGAACATTGACGGCAAGCTGCGGCAGTTGGGCGCGCGCATTCAACGCATCGAGGACACATGACCCGGCTCATCGCGGCGCTCCTCATCGTGGTGGTGTGCTTCTGCGCGTATCACCTTTTCCGTTACTGGCAAACCTTCGAGGACGAAAAAACGCAGCGCGCCGCTGCCGCCGTTCAGGCCGAATCGCTGCCCGGCGTGCCGCCGCACCTGGAAGAAAGCCTGCGCGCCGCCCAGGCGCGCGGCCCGGCGGCGCTCAAACAGTGGCTCGACACGCACGGCCCGCTGCTCCGCGACCCCCGCAAGGCGTGGATTGAACTGGATTACTGCCGCGACGTGTTCCGCACCGACCCGAACGAGGCGCGCCGGGTGTTTCAAGCGGTCAAGGAGCGCACGCCGACCGATTCGCCCGTCTGGCCGCGCGTTCAGCAGATGCAGAAAACCTTTGAGTGATCCGGGCCGGGAAACGCCCTGACCCCGCGCCGCTCAACGCCGCGCCGGGGCGCTCGCCGGCGCGGGATTGGTCGAGGGCAACGGGTTGGCCGCGCCCGCCGGCGCGGCAGGGGTCGCCGCCGACACGCCCCCGGCCGGCGGGTTCCATTGAATCCCGAATTCCCGAACGATTTGCGCCGCCGTCGCGTTGGTCTGCGACATGTGAAGCAGATCGAGCGAGAGGTTTTGCAGGCGGGTTTCGACCTCGCCCAACGACTGAAGCAACGGGCGGAGTCGCCCGATTTCCTGTTGCTGTTGGAGGGTGAGCGCGTCGAGTTGTTTGCGCTGGCGGGCGGAGGCGACCAGTCGGAAGGCGGTGTCCGCCGCCAGCAGCGCAAACACCAGCAGACAGGCCCAAAACGGGTTGTAGCGCGCGGCGGTCTCGGAAGTTTTGCCCGGAGTGTTCACCGTCGGGTCGTTGCAGGCGGGTTGGTGTCGCCCAGGTTCACGCGCAGTTCATGCCGTTCCAACAGTTGCGCCAGCGCCCGCTCGGTGCGCCCGGCCTGAGCGACACGCGTGGCGAGATTTTGCAGGGCGTTTTGAATTTGCTGGGCGCGGGCGAGTTGATTCTGCGTGAGCATGAGGTCCTGACTTGAACGCTCGTTGAGCCGGCTCAGAAACAGGTTGAGCAGGAGCAACACGGCGCACAACGCGGCGACCGTGTTCAGAACCCAGAACTGAACTTTGCTCATGCGAAGCGTGCGCAGCCTGTGGGCCGGGCGGCGGGATGTCAAGCGCGCCGACGCTGTGCCCGCTTCGGGCGGGCGTTGATGCGGCCGACTCGCCGCTTGCGCGCGCCGCTGCCGGGGCCTAAGCTCGCGCGCCAACGTGTTATGAATGGTTCAGCCCGCTTCAAGCTCTTCCTGATGATGGTGCTGGAGTTTTTCATCTGGGGCGCGTGGTTGCCGCTGATTTTCGGTTACCTGCCCAGCCTCGGATTCACCCCGGCCCAACAGTCCGCGATCCTCAACACGTTTCCCATCGCCGCCATTGTCGGCATGTTTTTCAGCAATCAGTTCGCCGACCGGCATTTCGCGGCGGAGCGGTTTCTGGCGTTCAGCCATTTTGTTGGCGGGCTGGCGATGCTGGGGCTGGCGTTCACGCGCGCGTTCTGGCCGTTCTTCGGGTTGATGCTCGTGCATTGCCTGCTGTATGTGCCGACGATTTCGATCACCAACTCGATCGCCTTCGCGCACATGCGCGATCCGCAGCGCGAGTTTGGGATCGTGCGCATGGGCGGCACGCTGGGTTGGATTCTGGCGGCCTGGCCCTTCACGTTCATCCTGGTGGACTGGGACAAGGTGCACGCGGCCAATCCGCAGGGCCTTGTCGAGTGGCTCGGCACGGTGCTGGCCTCCGGCCTGACCGGCGACGCGCTCAAGGCCGCCACGCGCTGGACCTACATCGTCGCGGGCATCGCCTCCCTGGTGCTGGCCGCCTACAGCTTCCTGCTGCCGCACACACCGCCGAAAAAAGCGGGCGAGGCGGGTGTGGAAAAACTCGCGTGGTTGGAGGCGATGAAACTGCTCAAGCATCCCTACGTGCTGGTGCTCTGGCTGGTCACGCTGGTGGACGCGGCCGTGCACAACAGCTACTTCAACTGGACGGGCGTGTTCCTGGGCACGGCACGCGAGGCCGGCGGCGTGGGCATTCCGGGCAACTGGATCATGCCGGTGATGAGCGTCGGCCAGATCGCGGAGATTTTCACGATGCTGATTCTGGGCGTGACGCTCAAGCGGCTCGGCTGGCGCGCGACAATGATCCTGGGGATTCTCGGTCACGCGGCGCGGTTTGCCGTGTATGCCTTCTTCCCGCAGCACCAGGCGCTGATCATCCTGGTGCAGATTCTCCACGGCATCTGCTACGCCTTCTTCTTCGCCACCGTTTACATTTTTGTGGACACGTATTTCCCGAAGGACGCCCGCGCCAGCGCGCAGGGTCTTTTTAACATGATGATCCTGGGCATTGGCGCGCTGGTCGCCAACTCCGTCTGCCCCTATCTCATCCAGAAGGTGTTCACGCAGAATGGCGTGACGGATTTTCGCGGCCTGTTTTTGGTGCCGCTGATCGCCGCGCTGGCCGCCGCCGTGGCACTGGCGCTGTTCTTCCATCCGCCGAAAATCGAGCGGCCACAACCTCGCGGCGCCGCCGCACCGGCGCATTGACGAGAGCCCGGCTCAGGTGAGGCGCTCGAGCCTTTCGGTCGTCCCCAACGCGGCCAGCAGCTCGGCCACCGTGCGGGTCTGGCCGGGCAACACCAGGTCGGGCGCGATTTCGCTCAGGGGCTGAAGCACGAAACGCCGCAGGTGCGCGCGGGGATGGGGCAGCGTCAATGCCGCCGTGCAGCGCGTTTCGTCGCCGAACGCAATGAGGTCCAAATCCAGCGGACGCGGCGCGTTTCGCGCGCCGGTGCGGACGCGACCGAATTCGCATTCCAAAGCCTGCAGTTTGAGGAGCAGGGATTCGGGGGTTTCGCCGGGACGGGGCGTGAGCGCGACGAGCGCGTTCACGAACGGCGGCGAGCCGGGCGGACAATCCACCGGCGCGGTGCGCCAGAGCGAGGAAACCCGCACCGGCGCGGCCGAGAGTTCGGCGAGTCGTTGGATGGCCGCGCGGACGTTTTGAACGGCGTCACCGAGGTTTGAACCCAGAGCCACGAAGGCAAGGCTCTCAACGCTGGAGTTCGCACTGCGGGCTTCGGCCTTCATTTCAGCCCCAGCACGTCCTGCATGTCGTAAAGGCCGGGGGGTTGTTTGACGACCCATTCGGCGGCGCGCAGGGCGCCGTGGGCAAAGGTCTCGCGGCTGGAAGCGCGGTGCGTGAGTTCAATGCGCTCGCCGGTGGTGGCAAAGATCACCGTGTGATCGCCCACCACGTCGCCGCCGCGCACCGAGTGGATGCCGATTTCGTTGGGCTTGCGCTCGCCGGTGATGCCGTGGCGTCCGTGGCGCGCGGCCTCGTTCAGATGCAGACTGCGCACGTGCGCGAGAATTTCGGCGAGGGTTTTGGCCGTGCCGCTGGGCGCGTCGCGCTTGTGACGATGGTGCATCTCGACGATTTCCAGGTCGTAATCCGGGCCGAGGATTTCCGCGGCCCGGCGCGCGAGCCAGAAGAGCGTGTTGACGCCGGTGGAGAAGTTGGACGACCACACGATGGGGATGTGCGCGCGGGCCTTCTTGATCTCGAAGGTCTCGGTGTCGTTGTGGCCGGTGGTGCCGATGACCAGCGCCTTGCGGCGCTGCGCGCACAGCGACGCAATCTGCGGCGTGGCGGCGTGGGAACTGAAATCCACCACCACGTCGGCGCGGTCTATCACCCCGGCGAGGTCATCGCCCTGGTCAATTTCGCCGACGATTTGAATGCCGCGATGTTGGGGCGCGCAGGCAACCAGCGCGCGGCCCATCCGGCCCTTCGCTCCGGTGATGATGACTTTGGTCATGGACGGCTCTTTTTGAGGTAAATTCGGCAGAGCGTTTTCAAGCGGCAGTAGAAAACAGGAAACGGCAGATTGGGATAACGGGGCAACACGCGCTCCTCAAAGATTTGGACGACCCGGCTCTGGAACTCGGACTCTGCTTCTTTCGCCGCCGTGGAGCGCGGGTCGAAGGCAAACTCGAACCGGTCAAACAGTTCGGCCAGCCGGGCTACATCCTCTCTGGAAACAATCCCTTCGGGATCTCCAGTGTCTGACATGCGATTTCCTCCTGGACCCCGCGGTAACGCTGGTCAGCGGCGAGTTTGTAATCGAGAACCAGGTCGTAAAGTTCGGCTGTGCCGCAGCGAGGGAATTTTTCCCGCAAGCCCGCCAAAACTTCCAGGGCGCTCTGACAGAATGCGCTCATCTTGCGCCAGACCTCGGCGACTTCATTCAGATTGTCGGCCTTGCGGGCCAGCGCGGCAGCCAGGCCATAGGTTTGCACCACGATGCCCTCGACCAGTCGGACCTGCCGGCCAAACGTCTCACACGCCGCCGCCGATTCGCTGTCAGTCAACTGATTGGCAATCCGCGCCATCTCGCGGATGGGCGGCTGGTTGATTTCCAGAATGTCGTTGAAGCTCAAACAGGTGTTCATCGCTTCGCCGGATTATAGCCCGCTCGCGCCGAAGCGCGCAAACGTGCAGTCTCTTCTTTCAAAATCCCGCACGCCTTCATCGTCTGCCGCAGTTTCTCGCGGTTGGCGGGGGACATCGGCACCAGCGGCAGCCGGTATTCCTCGGCAATCCAGCCGAGCATCGCCATCGCGGCCTTCACCGGAATGGGATTGGTCTCGATGAACAGGTCCTTGAAGAGCGGGTAAAACTTCGCGTGCAGCTTCATCGCCGTGGCCACGTCGCCGGACGCAAAAGCGCGCACCATGCGGGCGACCTCGCGCGGGATGACGTTGGAGGCGACGCTGATGACGCCCTGCGCGCCCACCGCCATGAAGGGGAGCGTGAGCGAATCGTCACCGCTCAGGATCGTGAACTTCGGCCCGAGCGCCGCGCGGAGTTGAGAGACGCGGTCGGCGCTGCCGCCGGCTTCCTTGATGCCGATGATGTTCCGGCATTCGCGCGCCAAGCGCACCACGGTGTCCACGGCGATTTCCACGCCGCAGCGGCCGGGGATGTTGTAGAGGATGATCGGCAGTTTCGTGGCGCGGGCGACGGCGGCAAAGTGTTGAAACAAACCCTCCTGGGTGGGCCGGTTGTAGTAGGGCGCGACCTGGAGTGAGGCGTCGGCGCCGGCCTTTTCGGCTTCTTGGGTGAGGTAAATCGCCTCTTTGGTGGCATTGCCGCCGGTGCCGGCGATGACCTTGATTTTGCGGGCGGCGAACTTCACCGAGAGCGCCACCACGCGGACGTGCTCCTCGAAATCCACCGTGGGCGATTCGCCGGTCGTGCCCACCGGCACAATGCCGTCCACCCCGGCGCCAATCTGCATTTGGATGAGGCGGCGCAGCGCGGTCTCGTCAATTTTCCCGTCCCGGAACGGTGTGACAATGGCGGTGTAAGTGCCCGTGAACATAACATTCGGCGCCGAAAATCCGAAACGCGCGGCGCGTTGGCGAGTCTGTTTTTCCCGTCAATCCGAAACGCGCACCTCGAAGGCTTCGTCGGCGATCTGGCCCTCGACAACCTTGAGGACCGGCCCGGTCATGCGGATGGCGAAGTCGTCGGCGATCTCGATTTGCAGCACGCCACCGGGCATGTGCACGGAGACGCGGCGGTCGCACCAGCCCAGCCGGTGGGCGACGGCGGCGGCGGCGCTGCTGCTGCTGCCGCTGGCGAGGGTGTAACCGGCGCCGCGCTCCCAGATTTCGATCCGAATGTTCGCGCGGTCGAGCACGTTGAGAAACTGCACATTCGTGCGCCGCGGGAACATTGGATGATTCTCCAGGTGCGGACCGAGCCGGCGGGCGAGCGCGGCGCTGACCGGTTCAAGCGGGCGCAGGCCCCCGGGCGCGGGTCGGCCCACGACAACGCAATGTGGATTGCCGATGGTGGCGGCGCAAATGACCAGCTCCTCCCCGCCGGCGCTCACGCGCTCGTTGAGGACTTCACGCCTCGGACCGGTGGCGGGAATTTCATCGCTCCAGAAACGCACCCGGCCCATGTCCACGCGCACGTTGCGGCCGCCGTCGAACACGGTGGCGCGCACGATGCCCCCGGCGGTTTCCACGGCGAACTCGTCCGTGCCAACGAGTTTTTGATCCCACAGGTAACGGCAGAAAATGCGCAGGCCGTTGCCGCTTTTTTCCGCCTCGCTGCCATCGGGATTGAAAATGCGCAGCGCAAAGCGCGCGGCCTGCGAGGGCAGCGGACCGAGCAGGATGCCGTCCGAGCCGGCGCCGTAGTTGCGGTGGCAGATGAGGCGGATTTGATCGGTCGTGAGCGGGTCGGCCAGATCGGCGGGGTTGATGACGATGTAGTCGTTGCCGAGGCCGTGATACTTGCAAAACTTCATGGCGCTGGAAGTTAGGAACGGGCGACCGGCAAGTCGAGCGCCTGGCCCCGGAGGGCCGCCTGATCCGAGGCGCGGATTCAAGCCGCCGGTGGCGGTGGCGGGGCCGGCGGTTGAACGGGTGCAGGTGCCGCGGGCGGTGCCGGCGCGGGCGCCGGGGCGGGGGCGGACGGCGCTGCGGGTGCCGAGGCGGCTGCGGGCACGTAAACCTTGCGCATGTTGGAGGGCAAAATGCCCAGTTCGGCGCGGTATTTGGCGATGGTGCGGCGGGCGATGTGGATGCCCTTTTGCTGGAGCATTTTGGCGACCTGATCGTCGGAGAGCGGGTGCGCCGGGTCTTCGGACTTGAAGATGTCGGCGATCATGTCCTTGACGCTGGTGTTGGAAATCTGGTCACCGGTCTCGGTCTGGAGGCCCGCGGTGAAGAAATACTTCATCTCAAAAATGCCCTGCGGGGTGGCCATGTATTTGCCGGAGACGGCGCGGCTGACGGTGGTTTCGTGCACGCCCACGACCTCGGCGACCTGGCTCATGGTGAGCGGTTTGAGGTAGGCGACGCCCTTTTCCATGAACTCGCGTTGTCGGCGGACGATTTCCCGGGCGATGTTCAGGATCGTCGTCTGGCGTTGGTGCAGACTTTTGATGAGGAATTTGCCGGCGCGGATTTTCTCGCGGATGTAGTTCTTGACCTCGGGCGAGTTGTCGTTGCTCGACATGAGGTCCTTGTAAAGATTGCTGATCCGCAGGTGCGGGATGTGTTCGTTGTTGATGGTGACGACGAAATCGTCACCCTCGCGCCGTACGAACACTTCGGGCACGACGTAGAGGTCGTTGTCGGGCAGGAACGCGCGGCCCGGACGCGGTTCGAGCCGGGCGATGCGGGCCAGGGCGTCCTGGACCTCCTGAACGGAGTGGCCCGTGCCGCGGGCGATTTCCGGCACGCGGCGTTTGCCCAGCGCCTCCATGAAATCGCGCACGATGCGGTATTCGAGCGTGTGCTGTTTGCCGTCGCGTTCGAGCTGGATCAGGAGGCACTCGCGCAGGTCGCGCGCGGCCACGCCGGGCGGGTCAAACGTCTGCACCACCCGCAGCACGGCCTCGACCTTCGCGGGTTCGACCCCGGCCATGCCGGCGATTTCTTCCACGGTCGCCTTGAGGTAGCCGTAGTCGTCAATGTTGCCGATGATCAGTTCGGCGATGGGGATTTCGTCGGGCTTGAGCTCTGACTCACGCACCTGTTCGAGGAGGAACTCGGCCAGGGTCGTGCCCGCCGTGATGGAATCGAACATGAACTGGCGGCGTTCCTCGTCTTCCTCCGAACGGCGGAGGGGGAGATTGGTCTGGGCGAAATGGTCGCGCCATTCCTGGTCGAGTTGAACGAGCCGGTCGAATTCGGCCTGAAAATCGTCCACAGGCTCGGCCTCCTCCTCGCCGGGTTCGGGCCGGGCGATGTCGGCGGTTTCGTCGGACTCCTCGGGCGATTCGACTCCGGCCTCGGCGGTTTCGGGCGATTCGGCCTCGGCGGGGGTGACTTCTTCCAGGACGGGATTCTGCTGCAGTTCCTGTTCGACCAACGCCTTGAGTTCGAGCGTGGGCGCCTGCAGCAGTGCAAGCGATTGCTGCAACTGGGGCGCGAGCACCAGCGACTGCGTCAACCGCTGCGAAAGATGAAGTCCGTGAGCCATTCGCTACTGGTGCCCGAATTTTAGGCCGGAATCAGCCAGTCTCAAGCAAAAGCTGGCCCGGCCTGCGCGGGGCGGGCCGGTCAACGGGTCGGGCAAGCGACGTTCGGTGCGCCGCAGCGGCCCGAAACAACTTTCCGTTGTCAGGGCCGGGCGCGGGCCTTAGCGTGGCGACGTGGCGGTGCAACTGACGATTCTGGGCAGCGGTTCAGCGGGCAACTGCGCCTATGTGGAGACCGACGAGGTGCGCCTGCTGGTGGACGCCGGTTTCGGCCCGCGCCAACTCCGGCAACGGCTCGCCGCGATCGGGCGAACGCCGGAAAACCTCGACGCCATTCTCATCAGCCACGAGCACACCGATCACATCCGCGGCCTGGTCGGTCTGGCCGACAAGCTCCACATCCCGGTCTATTGCAATCGGGATACGTGCGACGAAATCCGGCGGCTGCTCGACCTGAGAGCGGAGTTTGAGCTGTTTGAGACCGGCCACGCCTTTGAGATCGGCGACGTGACGGTGGAAACGTTTCCGGTGCCGCACGACGCGCTCGACCCGGTGGGATTTCTGTTACGGACTCCGGCGGGCAACATCGGCTTCGTCACCGACCTGGGCCATGTCACGCGGCTGGTTGGTGAACGCACGCGCCACGCGCAGGTGCTGGTGCTCGAATCGAATCACGACCTGAAGATGCTCTGGGACTGCCCGACGCGGCCGGCGAGTTTGAAGCAGCGCATCGCCAGTCGCCACGGTCATTTGTCCAACGACGCGTGCGCCGACGCGGTCGAAGCGATCATGAACGGCGGGCTGCGGCGGCTTTACCTGGCGCACCTGAGCCGCGATTGCAATCGCCCGGAGCTGGCGCAGCGCGTGGTGTCGGATCGGCTGACGCGCATTGGCGCGACGCACGTGCATCTGGAGTTGACCTGGCAGGACCGGCTCAGTCCGACGCTGACCTTGTAGCGGTCTGGGAACGTCGCGTTGTGGCGCGGCTCAGGCCGGGCGCGGCGCAAGCTGGCCCAGGGCGGCGTGACGCGAACCGGTTGGTGGCTCACCGGAGGCGGGCGCGGGTTCGTAATGTTCGAGTTCCTCGCCTTTGCGGACCAGGCGCGCGCTGTTGAAGATGACGATGAACGAGCCGGTCAGGTGCAGGATGGCGGCCCAGATCGGATTCACCAGCGGACCGAAGGAGAACAACGCCCAGCCGCCCAGGATGAAAAACACGCCGAAGAGGAAGTTCTGGTTGATCACCGCGCGCGTGCTCCGGGAGAGCTGGACCAAAAACGGCAGCCGCTTGAGGTCGTTGTTCATGAGCGCAATCGTCGCGCTGTGAATGGCGACCTCGCTGCCGGCGGCGCCCATCGCGATGCCGATGTCGCCCGCTGCCAGCGCCGGCGCATCGTTGACGCCGTCGCCCACTACCGCCACGCGGTAGCCGCGTCCCCGCATGCTGCGGACGAATTCGACCTTGTCCTGGGGGAAGCACTCGCCACGGAATTCCTCGCAGCCGATCTCGGCGGCCACGCGCCGCGCAACGGGCTGGCGATCGCCCGAAACCATCGCCAGACGCCGCACGCCGGCCTGTTTGAGGCCCGCGAGGGCCTCCCTGGCTTCGGGCCGGGTCTGATCCTGAAGGCCGATCCAGCCGATGCACCGGCCGTTGCGCGCCACGAAGATGAGACTCCAGCCCTCGGCTTCGTTGAGGTCCACCGATTTCTCAAATTCGCTGTCCACGCCGTTGTCCTTGAGCCACTGCGCGCGGCCGACGAGGATTTTGTCGCCGTTGACCTCGGCGACGACGCCGCGCCCGGCGGCTTCGGTGAAATTCTGCGGTTCGAGCAGCGGCACGCCGACTTCCCTGGCGAGTTGCGCGAGGGCCTTGGCGGTGGGGTGATTGCTGTATTTTTCGGCGGAGGCGGCGATGCGGAGCAGTTCGGCGGGTTTGACGCCGCCCAAGGGGGCGAGTCGGCTCACGGCCAGTTCGCCGGTGGTGAGCGTGCCGGTTTTGTCGAAGACGAAGGCGTTGATTTTGGCCGCCAGTTCGATGTCGGCGACGTTTTTGATGAGGATGCCCAGGCGCGCGGCGGCCGAGAGGGCGGCGACCATGGCGGTGGGCGTGGCCAGGATGAACGCGCAGGGGCAGGAGATGACGATGATCGAGATGACGCGGTTGAGGTCGTGCGTGAAGGCCCAAACCAGTGCGCCGATGACCAGCACCAGCGGCGTGTAAAAGCCCATATACTGGTCCACGATCTTCATGATCGGCAGCTTGGTTTTCTCGGCGGCCATGATCAGTTCGCGCACGCGGCCCAAGGTGGTGTCCTGACCCGCACGGGTGACGCGGATTTCGAGCACGCCGGTGAGGTTTTGCGTACCGGCGAAGACTTCGTCGCCGGGCTTTTTGTCGGCGGGGAGCGATTCGCCGGTGATGGTAGCCTGGTTGAACGAGCCCTGGCCGCTCAAGATCACGCCGTCGGCGGGCACGTTGTCGCCCGGCCGGATGCGGATGACGTCGCCCACGGCCAGTTGGCTGGCGGGGATTTCCTCTTCGGTGCCGTCGGGCTTGATGCGACGGGCCTTGGTGGGAGTGAGTTTGATGAGCGATTCGATGGAGGCACGCGCGCCCTCGGCGGTGCGGGTTTCGACGATTTCGCCCATGAGCATGAAGAAGGCGACCACGCCGGCGGTTTTGTAGTCGCCGGAGGCACAGGCGGCGAGCACGGCGATGGCGACCAGTTCGTTCATGCTCAGCACCCCGGCGCGCAGGTCGCGGAGGGCGGTCATGACAATCGGGTAGCCGAGGATGATCGTGCCGATGAGCGCGCTGGCGCTGGCGATGGCGTGGCTGGCCGGAAAGGCCCAGTCCACGATGAACCCGTTGAGCACGAAGACCAGGCCGACGAGCGTCTGCCAGAGGCGCACGGGGGCGTGTTCGTGCTCGTGGCCGCAGGGCGCGCAACCCGGTTCGTGTTCGTGTCGGCTCAAGAGCGAGGTCACTTGCATGGCATCAGCGTGTGGGCGGAGGCGCGGGATTCATTCAGCGCGTGGTCTCGGTTTTGGGTTTGGGCAACTCCCGGTTCAGGAGCAACCGCAATTCGCGGGTGTGGCCATCGTCGCGGGCGGAGAGGAGGATTTTTTCCTGCACGTGGGGCAGGGCACGGTTCATGGTTTCGACGAGCCATTGCTGGGTGAAAAGCGCGGGGTTGGCCTCAAAGAGCGGGCGCAGGCGCTGGAAGGTTTCGGCGTCGGAACGCACCGAGGCGATGAGGCGGCTGCGTTCGGCGCGGGCGGTTTCGAGCCGGCCGGCGGCGTCGGCTTCGGCGCGACTGAGGGTCTGGCTGGCCTCGCTACGCGCCTCGTTGAGCAGGCGGTCGCGGTTTTGGCCGGCGGCGATGACGTTTTGAAAGGCCTGGGTGACCTGCCGGGGCGGGCGTGAGACGACGGAGCATTGTTCGACGACGATGCCGAGGTCGTGCGCGGCGATGAGTTGTTCGACGCGGCGGCGGACGGCTTCCTGAAATCCGAGCCGGTCGCGCGTGAGCAGATCGTCCACGGTGAAGCGCGCGGCGGTGGAGAGCAGCGCGTTGTCGAGGGCGCTTTGAATGGCGTTGGACGCGTTGAGAAATCCGAACACGTAGCGGATGGGGTCCTGGATGCGGTAGCTGAGGGTGGCGCGGACGTGGACGATGTTGCCGTCGGCGGTCAGGGCGTAACTGTCCACGGCGGGGTTGAGCGAGGGCCCGGCGGGCGGTTCCTGGCCGAGGGCCTCCTGTTCGGGCGTTTGGGCGAACCAACCGACGCTCGAACGCACCTGTTGCAATTCGGTAATCGGCACGCGCACCACTTCATCAATCGGATACGGGAACGCCCAGTGGGCGCCGGCGCCAAGGAGGGCTTTTTCGCCCTCGCCCACCGGCCGACCGAAACGCAGGAGGATGGCTTTTTCCTGCGGGCCGACGGTGAAGAAACCCGACAAAAGAAACACCGCGACCAGCACGACCATGACGATTTTGATGATCGCGAAGCTGCTGCGCAGGGCCTCGGCCAGCGCCTGCGAGCCGGCGTCCAGGCCGTCGGGGCGGCGCGGCGGCGGCGGTGCGATGAGGGTTTGCTGGCTCATGGCTTCAGCGTCCGGGCGCGTTGGTCCAGAGGTTCTGGAACAGGTCAAACGGCGGGGTGCGCTGGTCGAAGATCAACGTGGTGCGTTCCTTGAGGGCGGCTTCGAGGGTTTCGAGGCGCAGGAGGAAATTGGCCAGTTCGGGATTTTGCTGGAACACGGCGAGCGTCTGAGCGGCGACGGCCTCGCCCTCGCCCCGGATGCGGCGCGCTTCGGCCTCGGCGGCGGAGAGCAACTCGGCGGCGGCGCGCTCGGCGGCGGAGCGAATGCGCGCCGCCTCGGCCTGGCCCTCGGATTCGAGCTGGTCGGCGAGCACCTTGCGTTCGGAGGTCATGCGCTCGAAGACGGTCTGCGTGACGCTTTCGGGCAGGCCGAGTTTTTTGATGCCGAGGAATTCGATGCTCAGACCGCAGTCGTTGGTTTGAAGTTGCGCGCGCACCTGGGCGAGGATTTCAGCCTCGATCTGATCAAATTTGAGCGCCGCCGGGTCGGCATTGACGAAGTCGCCGAGCGGATGGCGTCCGACGACGGCGCTTTTGGCACTGCGAAGGATGTTTTCGAGCATGCGCTCGGCAGCGGGCACCGAGCCGCCGGCGAATTTGGGAAAGAAGGTCTGCGGGTCGGTGATGCGCCAGCCGACGTAAACCATCGTGAGCAGCGGGTTGTTGTCGGCGGTGAGGTCTTCGGTGAACTTGTCCTCGAAGTTCTGGATGCGGCGGTCGAACTTGTAAACCTTTTGAATCGGCCAGGGCCATTTGAGGTAGAGGTTCGGCTCCAGAATCTGGCGGGTGGGCCGTCCGAAGGTGGTGACGACGGCGATTTCGGTCTGGCGCACCTGGAAGGTGAAGAGCAGGAGCGCGAAGATCAGGATCAGCAACGCGCCAATCAGAACGGTGAGGACGTTTCGTTTCATGGCTTGGTGGGCGGCTTCACGGCCGCGGAGATGCGTTGGAAATATTCCTCGTCGAGCCGCTGTTGGAGGTCGTAGGTGATGACGTCCTGGGTGTTGGTGGTGAGCAGGATGTATTTGCGGGCCGGGGCCGTGGCGGCGGCAAACATCTGCGCGTAGGCCCGCTGCTGATACACCGAGGGGGCGGCGCGGAAGGCCGGCAGTTGATTGGTGAAGGCGGCGGCGCGGGCCAGCGCGGTTTGCTCCAACTGCAACCGGTCGGCCTCGGCGCGATTGGTCAGCGCGAAACTCTGCGCGGCGGCGAGCGTGTTGGTGCGGATTTCATGGGCGCGGGCTTCGAGGATTTTGGCCTCCTTTTTGTGCCGGGCGCCGACGACCTTTTCGTATTCGGGCGCGACCTTGACCGGCGGATGGATGCCCTGCAGACCGACGAAGAGGATTTCGACGCCGAGTTGGAACTGGTCGGCGGCGCGCTGGATGCGCTGGCGCAACGCCCGGGCCGCCTCCAGCCGCGCGCGCGACATGATCTCGTTGAGGTCGGCGCTGACCAGGTAACGAACGATCTCGCGCGTGGCCACCTGCTGAAGCAGCGCGTTGGCGTCCTCGTGGCGATAGGCCCAGTCGCGCAGAGAACGGATGCGATATTGAACGGGGATGTTGACGGTGACGAGGCTCACGGGGGGCACTTTGCGCCCGGTCGGCTCGGGGGTCTCGGCGCGGGGCGTCTCGCGGTTGGCGACGATGAAGTTGTCCTCTTTGCCGTGCGGGATGGTCCAGACGACCGTGCGTTCCTCGGCGTGTTCCTTGTGCTCCTCCGGCTCGAAACCGATGTGCAGGGTGTGGATTTCAGCGGTGCGGACGCGGTGCACGCGGTCCAACGGCCAGGGCCATTTGAGGTGCAGGCCCGGTTCGAGCACCTCGCGTCCCGGCACGGGCCGACCGAAGCGTTCGAGCAACGCCTGTTCGCCCGGTTCAATGACGACGAAGCAGGTCGCGAGCAGCAGCACCCCCAGTTGCAGGAGCAGCAACCAGCCGAGCGCGCGCTCGAAGAAGCGGTAAAACCAGGTTTCCGAAACCTTGAAGCCGAACTGGTAATCGAGCGCCTGGGCGGCGGTGGTCACGAGCGTTTCGGGTTGCGCGAGCACGCCCACGACGCGGTTTTCATAGAGCGGGCGGGCGACCTGACCCTTGACGCGCGGGCGGTAGATTTCCAGCACCAGATTCAGGAGCGTCTCGAGCGCCAGCAGCCCCAACAACACGCACAGGCCGCGCGCCAGATACAGATCGGCGCGCGGAAATTCCGTACGCACAGCGGCGATCCCCAGCGCCGTCAGCAAACACAAATACGCGCCCAGCAGCAGCCAGTTCGCGCCCGGGCGCAACAGGCGATGGTCTTCCAGCCGGGCGAGCGTGGCCGAGAAGCGGCCCAACAGGAACAGCACCAGGGCGAACAGGCCAAAGAGCGAAAGCGCCAGCAGTTCCTGGCGCATCGGCGGTGGGGCGGGCAGCCCGGCCAGCTCGCGCCAGGCCAGCACCGCGCCGCCACCCTGGAGCACCAACAGCAGGATCGAGAAAATCGGCACGAACCACTTTTCAAACTGCTGTCGCGCGCGGGCGGCGGGGAACAGTTCCACCTCGGTGGTCTCGAACAAGGCGGCGCTGCCCTTGGCCCGGGCCATTTCCTCGAGTTCGATGCGCTCGAGTCGTTCGTTGGTTTCGAGTCGCATCTGAAACCAGCTCACCAGGGCCACCAGCGTGCCCACGCCCAAGAACAGCGCGGTGACCTGTCCGGCCAGCGAGCCGTCGTGGCGCGCCACGGCGAAACCCGCCGCCGCCACCGCCAGCAGCGCCAGCAGGTTCAGCAGCCCGGTGCGTTGGATGTTGCGGTCCATGGTTCGGGATCAGACTGATCCGACGGATCAGGCCAGTTCGCCTGATTCCTCAACTCAACTCCCGTTCCTCAAACAGTGCCACGGCCACGGCCAGTGCCGCGCCCACGTAAGCGACCACGTAGGCAAACGCCCTGGCCACATAGGTCCAGTGGAACACGCTCCGACCGGTCTCCAGGGCGTCGGCCAGCCAGAAGTTTTGCCAGTTGGGAATCAGCGTGTAAAGCACCCGCGCCCAAATCGGCCCGCCGCCATCGAGCGTGCCGCCGAACCGCGAATAGAGGTAATCGGAAATCAGCCCGATCAGAAAAAACGCCGAGCAAATTGCCAGCGTCGCAATCATGTCAAAGCGCGTGGAGCAGGCCAGCGCCAGCGCCGCCAAAATCCACACTGCAAACAATATCAACACGGCCGCCGGCACCAACCGCCAGTCCACCTCGGCCATTTGGCCAACGGTCTGTTTTTGCTCCGTGAACTGAAAAATGATCGCCGCCGCCAGCGTGACGGTGATCGCCAGACCGAACACCGTGTCGCTCACAAACGGACGCCGCAGAAAGAAGTTGCTGAACCCGCCCAGCGCGTAAGCCGTCGCCACGCCCGCGGTGAAGATCCCGATGGCTGCCAGGTCGGTTTCGCCGTAGGCGTCAAACGTCATCCGGCTGGCGATGAGCGCCGCCACCAGGTTCACGTAGGTCAGCAGCGTCAGCGCCGCGATCAGGCCGGTGTATTTGGCCAGCAGAAAACGCGCGCGCCCGACCGGCTTGGACAACGCGGCCAGCGCCGTGCCGCTGCGGAGTTCGCGCGCCAGGGAAGCCGACGAACTCAACACCGCCCCGAGCAACCCCGCCAGGAGCATCACCGCCAGCACGCTGTTTTTCACCAGCTTCGGCTCGTCGCCGAACGCGAAGTAATAGGGTGTGGCCAGGAAAATCTCGAAGCTCGCCGAGGCGGTCATGAGCAACAGGAAAACCGGCTGGCGCACCAGTTCCATGAAGGCGTTGGCTGCGATGGTGATGAACTGTCGCATGACCGCTCGCTGTATTCTGCCCGAAGGGTAAGCGCTGGGTCGGCGGTTGCAATCGGTTTCGCCGCCCCGACCCGATGCCGCGCCGTCAAGCACGCCCCGAGGCACCGCCGGGCCGGGCGCTCCAGTCGCCGCGGTCGGACGCCGTCGGGTGCGGCGTTGACGCGAACGCGGCCGCGGCGCAGCTTCGCCGCGTGCCGTTTGATCGGGAACGCCTCCGGCAACACGCCGCGGCGCTGGCCGCGCGCGGGGTGTTTTTGGGCACGTCGAGCTGGAAATACGAAGGCTGGCTGGGCCAGCTTTACACGCCCGAACGCTACGCCTGGCGCGGGCGCGTGGCCACCAGCCGTTTTCAGCGCGAGTGCCTGCGCGAATACGCCGAGGTTTTCAAAACCGTGTGCGTGGACGCCGCCTACTACGACTTCCCGCGCGCCGAGTCGCTCCAACGGCTCGCCGACGCCGTGCCGGAGGACTTTCAGTTCGGGTTCAAGGTGACCGATGCCATCACGATTAAAAAGTTTCCCAACCTCGACCGCTTCGGCGACCGCGCGGGCAAACCGAATCCGGATTTTCTCAATGCCGACCTGTTTGCGACGGCGTTTCTGCACCCGTGCGAGACGATCCGGCCCAGGGTGGGCGTGTTGATTTTTGAATTCTCGCGGTTCTGGCCGTCCGACTACGCGCAGGGTCGTGAGTTTGTGGCGGAGTTGGAATCGTTTCTGGCGAAGCTGCCCGCCGGCTGGCCGTATGCGGTGGAATTGCGCAATCGCCACTGGTTGCGGCCCGAATACTTCGCCTGCCTGGCGCGGCATCGCGTCGCGCACGTGTTCAACTCCTGGGAAGCGATGCCGCCGGTGAGCGAGCAGATGGCGTTGCCGGGCAGTCGCACGCATCCGGAGCTGGTGGTGGCGCGATTTCTCCTGCGGCCCGGACGACGCTACGAGGAGGCGGTGAAGATGTTCGAGCCTTACGCGAGCGTGAAAGACCCGAACCCGGAGGCGCGCGCGGCGGGGGCGGCACTGATTGCCGAAGGGCTGGCCGCCAACGCGGGCGCGGATCAGAGCGGCGGCGCGCGACGGCGCACGTTCATCTTCGTGAACAACCGCATGGAGGGCAACGCGCTGGAGACGATCGAGGCGATGATCGCGGCGGTGGACCCGGAGCGGCTGGCGAGCGGGGTTCAGGCGCGATGGTGAGCGCCGAGGCCTGCGGCGCGGCGCGCGCGCCGGGTCAGACTGATCAGTTCGCTCCGTCCGATCGGTCGGGCGGCGCCGGCGGTTTCGGCGCGCGAGTTGCAGCGGCCAGCCAGAGCACCGGAGCGGCCATGAGCAGCCACGCCAGCAGAAACAGCGGCCAGGGAAATCGCTGCGGCAGCACCGCGCGCACGGCGTCCAGACCCTGATGCGCCACGCGGAGCGTGTCGGCCATGAAAACATAAAGCGCCAGCGCCACGCCCGCGGCGCACGCGGCCCACGGCAGCCAGCCCGGCAGCGGCAGCGGGCGCGTCGGCTCGCGTTGCGTGGCAAGCGTACCCCAGAGAATCATCAGCAGGGCGATGAGCATCGGCGCGAGCACCGGCCCCCACCACGGCAACGGGATCAAGAACAGCACGTCCCAGTCGAGCAGGGATCGTGGCCAGCCGGTGATAACCTTCAGCGAGGCGTAATACGCGATGTCCCAGACGCCAAATGCCACCAGGGTGTAACCCCAGCGCGTGCGCGCATTGCATCCGGCCAGCGCGCCCACGGTCAGCAACATGACCAGCGTGGCCAGTTCACGCGCCAGTTCCACCTGCGGGATCAAACCCACGATGGGCAACGGGTCGGGTTGCCAGGGTTCAAGCCGGCCCACCAACGTGCGCAGGTAATAGACCACGGCGGCCTCCAGCCACGCCATCGCCAGCGCAAACGCCACCACGATCCACCAACGTCGCCAGGAGTTGCCCGGTTTCATGCGCAGGAGCCGTTCAATCCGATTCCGCCACCGGCTCGAACGGTCGGATGAGGATTTTGCCCAGCGCCTGACGCCCGCGCAATCGGGCGAAGGCTTCCGGCGCGCGCTCCAGCGGAAAGACCGAGTCCACGACCGGCTTGAGCCGGCCACTGGCCGCCCATGCCAGCGTGGCTTCAAAATCCGCGCGACTGCGCCCGTAACTGCCAACAAGGCGGTGCTCCCGGACAAAGAGCGACCAGACGTTCAAGCGAATCTCGCGTCCGGCGGTGGCGCCGCAGGTGACAATTGTGCCCCCGCGCGCCAGGCACTCGAAACATTTCAACAGCGTCTCGCCACCGACGTGTTCGATCACCAGGTCCACGCCGCGGCGACCGGTGAGTTGCCGCACCTGCCGCGGCCAGTCCGGGTCATTGGCATCCAGCGCCTGTTCGGCGCCAAGTTCCCGGGCCAGCGCGCGTTTGGCCTCGGTCGAGCCGGTGCTCAGCACCCGCGCGCCGAGCTGTCGGGCGATTTGGATCGCGGCCGAGCCGACGCCGCTGGCGCCGGCGATGACCAGCACCCAGTCACCGGGCCGGACGCTGGCGCGTCGGGTGAGCATGTGCATGGCGGTGCTGCCGGCGAGGGTGAGCGCCGCGCTGGTCTCAAAGTCCACCCCTTTGGGCAGGCGCGCCAGGGCGCGCGCGGGCGCCGCGACCAGTTCGGCAAAGCCGCCGTCGCGCGTGACGCCGAACAACTCGCCCTGAAGACAGAGCGATTCATCGCCGCGCCGGCAGAATTCGCATTCGCCGCAAAAGAGGTTGGACTGCACGGCCACCGCGTCACCCACGCGCCAGTCGCGCACGTCCGGGCCGAGGGCGGCAATGACACCGGCAATTTCGCTGCCGGGGATGCGCGGCAGGGCAATGGGCACGGGCAGCCCGCCGGACTCGACCCAAAGGTCGAGGTGGTTGAGGCCGCAGGCTTGCACGCGCACGAGCACCTCGCCCGGACCGGGCTTTGGGTCGGGCACGTCCCGCAGTTCAAATCGTCCGGGCGCGCCGTGGGCGAGCAGTTGGAGCGCTTTCATGCGGTGAAGGTAGCGATGCGCCCGGCTTTGGCGGAGCCAAATCGCGGCAGGGCAACGGGCGTGGAGCGCTCGGGCATGGAGCGTCAGAGCGTGGAGCGTGGGCGCGTGGCGCCGATTGGCAATCTTGCTGAGCCGCCGACTGGCAGTCGGCAAAGCCCAAGCGGTGATACCATCGCACCGAACTTTGAACCTCGAACCTCGAACTTTGAACTTGGAACAGCAGCGTGCGTGAGCGCTGCGGCCTCATGCACGCAACCGGCGGCTTGGCCAACGCCCTCTCCCTCGAGGGAGAGGGCCGGGGTGAGGGTGAGGCACCGCAAACATTTGAATACCCTTTTGTCCACGCCGCGTTCTCCCTCACCCCAACCCTCTCCCGCTGGGAGAGGGAGGGCGGGCGTGCGTCCCGCAGAACATCGAACACCGAACACTGAACATCGAACATCGAAGGAGGAAGGGGAGCGCACGCATCGCGCGATACATCGAACATCCAGTCCGCACGGAACTCCGCGGCCTTGAGTCGCGTGCGGCCTTGGGCCATGCTCGCCGCTGCTCGTGCCATGAATGCCCGAACTCGACGCGAATTTCTCCGCACCAGCGCCGTGGCTGGTGCTGCCGTAGCGCTGGGCGGTGGTTGTGCCTTGCGGTGCGGTTCGGTGCGCCAGCACGGTGCTGCCGCGCCCGGTCTCGACAGCGTGCCGAGTTACCTTGCAGCCTACGCAACGGTTTACGCGCAGAACCCGCGCGTCGCCGCGTTGCAGTGGTTTCGTGAGGCAAAGTTCGGCTTGTTCCTCCACTACGGCCTTTACTCGCTGCTCAAAGACCACGAATGGGTGCAGTATCGCCGTCGCATTCCCGTGGCCGAATACGCCAAACTCAAGGACCAGTTCACTGCCGAGAAGTTCGACGCGGATTTCATCACCGACCTGGCGTTGGCCGCCGGGATGCGATACGTGAACATCACCACGCGCCACCACGACAGCTTTTGCCTCTTCACCACGAAGCAAACCGACTTCAACAGCCTCAACAGCCCGGCCCGACGCGATTTGGTCGGCGAACTCGCCGTCGCCTGCCGCCAGAAAGGTCTCGGCCTGTGCCTCTACTACTCGCACGGACGGGACTGGCGACATCCGCACGCGCCCAACAACGACTCATGGGGCGGCAGCGCGCGCCCCCGCTATGATCCGCCCGAACCGGCGTATGCCTACGGCCGGGAGCACGACCTGCAGAAGTATCTGGATTTCATGAGCGCGCAGATCACCGAACTGCTCACGCAATACGGCCCGGTGGCTGCCATCTGGCTCGACGGCATCGCGGTGCCGAAGTCCGGCGATCCCGCAAAGTTCAAGTGCCGGGAGCTTTACGATCTGATCCGTCGGTTGCAGCCGCAGGTGCTCATTTCCTACAAGCAGGGCTTGCTCGGCACGGAAGATTTCGTCGCGCCGGAGCACCGGGCGATTCCGCGCGCCGGCGACAAGCCGATGGAAATCTGCTCCACGCTTCAGGAAGGCAGTTGGGGCTACAGCGAGAAGGCGCGCCACCTGACGGCCGACGAAGCCTGGGCCAAGCTCGTCGCCGCGCGCGCCGCCGGCGCCAATCTGCTGCTGAACACCGGCCCGTTGCCCGACGGTTCGATTCATCCGGCGCACGTGGCGGTGTTGCGGGAGATGGGACGGCGCATCCGGACGGAGGGCTGGCCGCCCGGACACGCATAGCGGCGCATCCAGCGCGGGATTGCGCGCGTTGCGCGCAAATCGGTATATTTTCCCGGCTTCCGGAACGCGAGTTTTGCCGTTCCCGAAGCGCCGTTCATGCACGTTTATTTGCTCAAATCCAAGATTCACCGGGCGCGGGTCACGGGCGCGCGGCTGGAGTATGAGGGCAGCCTGACGATTGCCGAAGACCTGATGGAGGCTGCGGGACTGCTGCCGTATGAGCGCATCCTGTGCAGCAACATGGCCAACGGCGCGCGCTTTGAAACCTACGTCATCAAGGGCCCGCGCGGCTCGGGCATCATCGAACTCAACGGCCCGGCGGCGCGCCTGGGCAAGCCCGGCCATGAGCTCACCATCATGGCATTCATCGAAGTCCCCGCCGCCAAGGCGCGCTCCTGGAAACCCAAAATCCTCGTCCTGAACAAGGACAACAAAATCGAAGCGCCGCGGCGGCGGCGCTGACCCGGGGAAACGGGCGTCGCGTCAAAGCCTCCGCCGCCGGACCCCTGAATTGGGTAACCGCTCGCCCTTGCGCCCGGAAGCCTTTGCGTCGCGCGCGAGGTGTGACAGCGCGCGGAAACGGCCCCGTTGCACCGGCGGTGTCGGGGTTGAAGCCGCGGTGCGGCGTGGCCGTGGGCGATTTGGCCCGGAGCGCGAGCGCCTAGAACCCTTCGTAACAGCGGAAGAGCCGTTCGTTCAGGAAAACGCGGCAACGCTGGCCGAAAAGCGGTTTGCGCTCTTTTTCGATGCGCACCGTCCAGCGCTCGTTGCGGCCGACCTGCACGACGTGGGTTTCCAGCACCGGCTCGTTGAAAAGCCGGACCTGTCGCTTGACCTCCTGGCGATTGACCCGGATGTGCAACTGACCCAGCAACTGGTTGAATTCGAACTCAAGGAGGTGACGCTCCGTTTCTCCAACTTCGAGGCAGAATTTCATACCCGTCCTTGAACAACGTTTCAGCAAATGCGTTGCCAGCGCGGCAAACCGTATGGCGCGGCGGCCCGTACCCGCCCCCGGCGGCGGCCTGCGCCTGCATCTCGAGCGAATTTCTCCAACGCCTCAAACGCTCGGCGTCTGAAACTGTCGGGTGCCCTGACCCGCAACCACAGGCCGTGTCCCGTTCGTGTGCAAAGGGGGACAGACGTGCCGGGCCGGCCGGCACGGTCGGTCGCGTGTCGTCGCGCGGGTCCGGCGGCGTTGTGGGCCAGCCGCCGTACTCCCGTCGAGACTCGTCCGACCGGTGCGCAAGGCATGGCCGCTTTGCGGCTTGAACGCGTTCCGCATGATTCCTATGGTCGGCCCATGAGCAGAAAATGGTTCGCAGTGGTTATGGGCGCATTTTTTCTGGTCCGGCCCTTGGCGCCCGCGCAGGACGCTGCCATTGAAGAACGGCTCAACAAGTTGAGCGCGCACATTGAGGATCTGCTCGCCGCCCAGGCCGAACAACAAAAACGCCTCGCCGCGCTCTCGCGCGAAATCGAATCGCTCCGCGAACAGATGAACCGGCCCGCCGCCGACTACGCCACGGCCGAGGACCTGCGCAAGCTCGCCGAGAAACTCCAGGAAATTGACCAGAAGCGCGTCGCCGACAACGAGAAGATCGTCAGGGAACTCGAACGGCTGGCCCGGCTGGGGGCGGGCGCGCGCCCGGAACCGCGCGAGGTCAAGCCCGTTGAGCCGCGAAGCACCTCCGGCGGCACGACGAGCACCGAGAAAGGCTACGAATACGTGATTCAAAGCGGCGACACGCTTTCGGGCATTGTCGCCGCGTGCCGCGAGAAAGGGATCAAGGTGACCGTGGACCAGATTCTCAAAGCCAATCCCGGTCTGAAGGAGCGCAGTCTGCGTCCGGGCCAGAAGATTTTCATCCCCGCCCCCGCCCCCTGAGCCAACCCGCCGTGCCAACTGATACGACCTCGAAGGCGATTGGAAGCCTTCGATGGTTCACGCGGATGATGGCGTCGCGGCTCGTGGTCGAGCAACGCTGCGTAATGCGGCTTCTCGAGCCCCGTCAACGCTCCAAAAATCGCATCACGCTGTCCCCGTGACGAAGCACGCGCACCTCGCGCCAGGGCGGTGGGACTTCGAGCGCGTCGCGCCGCGCGTGACCGAGCACGAAACGCCCGCCTGCTGCCAGCAGTTGCGGCAGCCCCGGCGCATCCAACAACTGCTGCGCATACGAGGTGGAACGCCGGCCAACGTTTTTCTCGCCGTAGGGCGGGTCGGCCAGGATCAAATCAAACTGCCGTCCTTCCGCCACCAACTGATGCAGGGCGGTAAAGACGTCCTGCACGCGAACCTCCAGAACGCCGCGTCCGCATCCGATCAATTCCGCGTTGCGTCGAATGAACTCCGCGTGCCGCGCCGAGCGCTCCACGCACACCGCCGCGCTGGCGCCGCGACTCAGACACTCCAGGCTCAGTGCGCCCGTGCCCGCGAACAACTCCAGCACGCGCGCTCCGACCACGCGCGCGCCCAGACTGTTGAACACCGCCTGCTTGACCAGGTCCGGCGTGGGCCGCACCCCAAACCCCTTGGGCGATTTCAAAATGCGCCGCCCCGCGCGTCCGCCGATGATCCGCATCCACCGCAAGATAGGCGATGGAGCCGGCGCCGACCAGCTTCCGGCGATCGCCGCGGCGGTTTCAACATCCGACCTCCTCCCGTGCTCCTGGCCCGTTGGAACCCAATTGATTGTCCAAAGTTTCCCGACGTGCCGCCACGCTCCCCGTCCCTCATTCGATGTTCGATGCTCCAAGTTCGTTGCCCGATGTTCACCGCTGTGCGGTCTCTCGCCCTCACGTTGGACCTCTGCCGCGAGGGGGAGGGGATGCCCACGGCGGACGCCGCGAGCACGCGAGCGTTTTGGACGGCAAGGCTTGCCCCCGCTTTCGGTTCGCCGACCACCATTTGGCGGCGCAGCAAATTGCCAACCGGCGCCACGCTCCCCCGCGCCACCCTCTGACGCGCCAAAGCGCGCTCAAATCGGTTGCGCCCTTCGGGGCCTGCGAAGGTTTGGGGACGGGCAATCCGGGCCGTTGCCCTGGGTTGGCGTTGTGGCGGTGCCCTGGTCGTTCACCGCGGTGGCCGAGGCGATGTTTTCGGCCGGACGCCGAAAACGGCACGGGCGCGGCGCGGGGTACACTTTGGATTTGCTCTTGGTTGCGCGTTGTCCCCAGAATCCCGCGCCAGGTGAGACGATGATGTTGACCGATGCCCAACGGGAAAAAGTCGCCGCGTGGATTTCCGAAGGATTGAAACTTTCCGAAATCCAGGAGCGACTGGCCTCGGAGTTTGGTCTGCGGCTGACGTATTTGGAAGTGCGTCTGTTGGTGGACGATTTGAAGCTTGTGCCCAAGGACAATGAATCGTCAGCCAATGCGGCGAATGCCGCAGCCCGGGCCGCCAACGCGACCGCCCCGCAATCGGTCGGGCGTGTGACCGTCACCGTCGCCGAGATCGCGCGCCCCGGCGCCCTCGTCAGCGGTCAGGTCACCTTCAGCGACGGCCAGCAGGCCGAGTGGTATCTCGACCAGGCCGGGCGTTTGGGCGTGATCCCCAAGCAGGCGGGTTACAAGCCTTCGCCCAGCGACATTCAAGAGTTTCAGATCGCTTTGGACCGCGAGATGGCCAGGCTGGGCTTTTGAGCCGGCGCCGCCGCGCTTGCGCGGTTCCCCCCAACGCACCGAGTCTCCACACCCTTCGGCGCTCAAGGTGCACCGGAGCGCGCCGGCCGCGCTCCATCCTGCTCATTCGCTGTTCGATGTTCAGTGTTCGTTGTTCGATGTTGCGCGCAGCGTTCACCCTCACCCTGGCCTCTCCCTCGAGGGCAGTGGAATTGCCCAAACCGCCTGATGCGAGCACGCGGGCGTTTTGGAGTGCGGTGATCCTGTCGGGCCGCTTCAGGGCTTGAGAGGGTTTGGCGTCGTTGCGCCTCTGGCTCCGGGAGCGGTTCGACTCCGATGAGTTGCGCTATTTAAGCAGGGTAATGTGCCCCTTGAACTCCTTCGGTTTGGTGGTGGTGGGTTTCGGGGGCGGTTTCGGCGGGTTGTTGTTCTGGCGCAGGAGCAGGCCGAAGTTGTCGCCGGCTTCGCCTTCATCCAGGAGCCTCCCGCCGCCGGACATCCGCATGGGGGTGACGAGCATTTGCTTCAAGTGACTGATAACATTGTGCGCGGTGCGCCCTCGAACGCTGTCGGAGGGAGGGGCGTTGTCGGGTTGTTGAAGCCCAAGGATCACCCGCCCGCCAAACGTCGCGCCCGAGGTTTGCCGGCCGGCGCTGACGTTCATCATGATGCGGTTGGGCATGCCGCCCTCAATCTTCATTCCGGTCAGCGGCGCGGCGTTCAACGGATCGAAATCCTCCGGGAGGTCGCAGTCGCCGACGGCCACAGCTTCGTGGAGGCCGAGGGTGGCGTTCCAATACGCGCCGCGATAGAGCCAGTCCAGGCCGGCGGGCGAGGCGCTGACCGGCTGGCCACCGCCGTCCAGGAGCGGATTGCCGTTGGGGTCAAGGAAGCGCGGCTGGCCGGAGTCGTCGTAGTCGTAGCGCTCGATGACGTTGCCGGCGGCGTCGGTGAGGGCCAAGGCGTTGCCGAGTTCGTCGCAGAGGACGTGACGGACCTGGCCGGACGCGGAAACCTCGGCCCTGACGGCGACAGGGAGGGTCTTTCTGATTTCCCTGCCTCTGCCGACGACATGAGTGCGATGGAGCGCGCCGTCGCGCCATTCCTCGACCACGGTGTGGTCATCGGGGTGGTAGATGTAGGTGGTGGTCTGGGGCGCCAGCGGCGTGGGGGGATGGAAGGTGCGGCTGAGGCGGCGGCCGAGGGCGTCGTAGGTGTAGGTGAAGAGGGTTTCGGGCACGCCGCCGGTGAGGCGTTCAACCTGCACGAGGCGATCGGCATAGTCGTAAGTGAAGAGGAAATCGCCCTGTGCGATTTGCGCGGCGTTGCGGTTGCCGTTGGGGTCGTAGAGGTATTCGCCGAAGGGCGAGGTGGTGTACTGGTTCATTTGGAAGTCGGCGGGTTCGGGCAGGGTCGGGTCGAGGGTGTACGGTTGCGCCACGCCGTTTTCGGTGACGATCTGGCGGTTGCCGTTGGGGTCGAGTTGATAGGTGCGGGTGGTTTCCCAAACGTTGCCGCGGAACGTGTCGCTCTGCACGAGGCGATCCAACGCGTCGGCAACCCAGAGGTTGGTTTGCAACGGGCCGCCCGGGGTGAAGGGCGCGACCTGGGCGCGGCGGGTTTTGTTCTGGCTGCGGTCGTAGGCGTAGGCGCGCTGGTCAATGATGGTGCCGCCGCCGGCGAACTGGTGGTTGACGCGGACGACCTGTTGCCAGCCAAAGTCGCCGGGTGCATTGGGCGGGGTGAGCGTGCCGTTCCAATGGAGGCGCGTGTGGATGCCGTTGGGCCGGGCGATGCGGCCCAGGCGGTCGGGACCTTCGTAGGCGAGGGTGGCGAGGGTGGTCGGCGCGCCGCCGGCCTGGAAGGTGAGCGCGGTGGGCCGGTCCAGGGCGTCGTAGCTGGCGCCCAACACGCGGCCGGAGGGCAGCGTCAGCGAGAGCGAATTGCCCAGGGAATCGGACAGCTGGCTGAGGGCGAAACCGTCCTGTGTGGCGGCGCGGCAGTTGCCGAGCGAGTCCCAGGTGAAGGTGCAACGGGAGAGGTTGTTGCTGGCGCGCATCAGGAAGCTGCGCCCGTCCCAGACGAAGGTTTCGAAGGTGGTGGTGGGCGCGACGGTCGGGCCGGGGAAGATGTCGCGGCGAATGACGCGGTTGAGGGCGTCCACGGTGTTGGAGACGACCGTGCCGTTGGCGTCACGCACCCACCGGAGCGCGCCCGAGCCGTCGAAGAAGACGGTGTGAACGGTCAAGTCGGCGTTGGTGACGGCGACGCAGCGATCGAGCGAGTCGTAGGCGTAGCGGGTGACGTTGCTGTTGCCGTCGGTGAAGGCGACGAGGCGGGTGTCCTGGTAATCGCACCGAGCGGAGGCGATGAGCGTGCCGCCGCAGGGGCCGGCGAAGTGGCGCGCGGTCAGCAGCCGGCTCAGGCCGTCGTATTCGTAGCAGGAATCGTTGCCGCGCGGGTCGGTGACGCGGACGACGTTGTCGAGGGAGTCGTAGGCGAATTGCAGCGCGTTGCCAAGGTTGTCGGTTTCACTGATGAGCCGGTCGCACGGGTCGTAGGAGGCGTTGAGCAGGAAGACCTGCTCCGGCCCGCCGAGGTCGGAGCGGTCCACCTGACGGACCTGGGTGACGTTGCCGTTAGCGTCGTAGCTGAATTCGATTCGGTTGGTGGCGGGGTCGGTGATGGCGGTCAGCCGCCCGGCAGTGTCGTAGGTGTAGCGGATGGTGCGCCCCAGATCGTCAGTTTCGCTGATGAGCTGGCCGTTGGGCGCGTAAGTGAAGGTGTGCGTGGATTCGCCGTCGCTGATGGGCAGGCCGGTGAAGATGTCGAAGAAGCTATCGCGCTGTCGGACGCAGCGGTTGAGGGCGTCGTATTCCCAGCGGGTTTCGGCGAGGCGGATGTTGTTGGCGCTGCCGGGCACGTCGTTGGTTTCGCCGAAGAAACGGGCGCGGATGAGGTTGTCGTTGCGATCGTAGGTGAAGAACCAGACGCTGCCCATGAAGTTGGTATGGGAGGCGGGCAATTGGCGGTGCCTGTTGGAAATGTTTTCCACTTCGACCTTGCCGTTTTCGATGCGCAGGATTTTGCCGCGCTTTTTGTCGTAGGCGAAAGTGTTGGTGCAGCCGACGCTGGTGCCCGGGGCTTCAACGAGGGTGTGGAGCAGACCGCGCTCGTCGTAGGTGAGGAGGGTTTGTTGATTTGGGTCTTCGCCGCTGACGGCGCGCGGGCCTTCGATGCGGGCGAGGTTGTCATTGGCATCCCAGGAGAGGCGGTTGGTCAGGAAAGTGGTGCCCGAGAAGGTGGAGTGGGCGATTTCATCGCATATTAGAACGGGCCGGTCGAGGGCATCGAACGTGGCGAAGCTCGTCCACCACGGATTGGTGGGGTGGAGCGCGCCGGTGGCGTCGCGATTTTCGCGGTCCACCTGAACGAGGTTGTCGTTGGCGTCGTAAAAGAGTCGTGTGGTGATGCGCTGGCCGCCGCCGGCGGGCGGGGATTGCGCCTGAACCAACTGATCGAGCGCGTTGTAGGTCCAGAGGATGTCATGGCCGCGCGGGGTGATGCAGCGGGTGAGGTTGCCGCGGGCGTCGTATTCGAAGGTGGAGGTGAGGTTGAGACCGCCGTTGTCGTAACGCGCGGTGGCGAGGTAACCGGCCATCGGGCCGTTGGTGTAATAGCTGAAGGCGTCCTGACGGCGGCGGCCCTCGGCGTCGGCGGGCTGGATGCAGCGGATGAGACGACCGCGGCTGTCGTAATCGCAATCGAACTGGGTGATGCCGCTGGTGGGATCGGCGCAGCGGACCTGGGTGAGGTTGCCGCGCGCGTCGTAGGTGGCGGCGGTGACGATGCCGCGCGGGTCGGTGACCCGAGTGACGCGGAAACCGCCTTCGGGGTTCTTGGTCTTGATGGCGTGGTCGG
>JAOAIM010000004.1:40009-62717 GCA_026414705.1 Verrucomicrobiia bacterium
GACGATGCCGCGCGGGTCGGTGACCCGAGTGACGCGGAAACCGCCTTCGGGGTTTTTGGTCTTGATGGCGTGGTCGGGCATGGCGACCCGGAAGCTGCCGTTGGCGTTTTTGGTTTTGATGGCGTGGTCGGGGGCCTCGGCGCGAAACGCATACGCCGGCGAGCCAAATCGCGGGTCGTGCTCGAAGCGCCAGACGCGGGTGTGGTCGTCAGTAATGCCGTCTGCATCGAGATCGCCCGCGGCGAGGGGTTGGAAGCGCCAGACGCGCAGGTCGCCCTTCTTGCGCGGGTTGGTGGCGGGGTCGAAGTCGCGCTCGTAGGCGCAACGGATTTCATCGCCATCGGGCCAGATGTAGCGGGTCAGGAGCGAGTCGGCGTTCCACTCGAAGGCGGTTTCGTAAAAGTCGGGGTCGGTGGCGCGCAGTTTGCCGGTGGGCCGGTTGCCGGTGGCCGTCACCGGGCTGTTGGTGTTGGAACGACCGGTGAACTCGCGGACGATCACGGGTCGGTTCAACGAGTCGCAGAAGAATTCGCACACGTTGCCGACGCCGTCGCGGACGATGGCGCGGACGACGGCGAAACGGGTGCTGGGGTGAACGGCAAGCGAACCGCGCCAGAGATGGGTTTTGTGGCCGCCCCGTTCCAGGAAAGCGACGGTGTCGAATTCGGGGGCCGTCGGGCTGGTGTTGGTGTGGTAGGTGACGCGCAACCAGGTTTGGTTTTTGGGATCGGTGATGGTTTCGAGGTTGTGGTTGAGTTCGGGCTGGGGGTGGCCGCGGGTGTAGGTGTAGCGGGTGGTTTTGCCGAGCGGGAAATCATTGCCGGTGGGCGTGTTCGTGACGGCGGGCGTGGTAACGCGCGCAAGGTCGCCCGCGCTGCCCTCCGGACTGCCATTGGTGTGGTAGGTGTAGGTCCAGACCCGACCGGTGAAGTCGGCCAACTGCGCCAACCGGCCGTCGGCGTTGTAGCTGAGCGTGAACGTGCGACCGAGCGTGTCGGTGATTTCGGTCAACCGTCCGGCAAAGTTGTATGTGAATTGCAATTCGTTGCCGTTGGCGTCGGCGATGCGCGCGATGCGGCCACCGGCGGGATGGACGCCGAAGTGGTAAAACTCCCAAATGCCCTTGCCGGGAAATTCCAGGATGAAGTTGCCGTTGGTGGCGTCCCAACGCCCGCGCCAGAAGAATTCGTCGCGGGCATACGAGCCGTCGGGCTGTTGGAAAAGCACGTCGCGCCGGCCGGTGCCGTCGCACACGGCGATGTGAGAGCCCTCGGCTTCGATGTAGAGGTTGTAGGAGTGATCCCAGTTGCGGCCCATGGGCGTGTCCCGGCCCGAGCGGGAGCGGTAGGTGCGCACAAAGGCGAAATCCAGGCCAACGCCCGGCACGAGGACGTCACATTCCTGGATCTCCACCTCCCCAGTGGCAGGCAGGAGTCGCACGGTGTCGAAATCAAGGTCGCCGGCCCCCACCGCGTCAACCAGGCCGTCGCCGTCCAGGTCGCCAACAGCGACGCGTTCGTTGGCATTGTTGGACTTGGTGCGGGTTCGGTAGTCGCCGGAAGCAACACGCTCGTTGGCGTTGTTGGATTTGGTGCGCGTTTTGTAGTAGAGGGCGGGGGTTTCCGGCGTTACGTCGCAGTCGTTGACCAGGTCGGTCCAGAGGTCGTTGATCGAACCCCACTCCGGGCTGGCGGGCGGTTCGGTTGGGGGTTCCGCGAGGCGCTGGGCAATGGGCAGAGGTTGGGCAGTGACCGTGAATCCTCGGGGGAGGCGCGCAACGACCTGACCGCCCTCGAGCCATTCGACATCATAAACGCCTTCGGCCAGCGCCGGGGCGATGCAGCGATAAAGTGTGCCTTCCTGGATCATGTCCGGCGTCACGGTTTGTCCGGCGATGCGCACTTCGCCGCCGGGCGCGAGCATTTGGCCGATCAGGAAAAAGTCCGTGCCGCCCGTGGTGGGCGCGATGGCCGGCTCAACGCGGAAGATGGTCGGTTGCGGCAGGCGCACCCGGAAGAAGGCCGTGGCCTGGTCGGAGGGCCGGATCAGGTCGTAGGTGATGAAGTTGTTGGTGGCCTGCACCGGTTCGAGGAGCGACCAGGGCGGGTTGGTGCTCACCGCGCCGGCGGTCTCGAAGATGTAAATCGCTCCCGGCTGCACCTCGCCGGTCACGCGCAACCGCAGCAGCGAGTCGTGGAGCGACGCCGAAAGGTTGACGTTGGTCACGGTGGAACCACCGGCGACGGCGCGCTCCGGGCAAAGCTGGAGCGCCGCAATTCCGAGCAGGACAAACGCGAACACGAGAACGACCGTGTGGAAACGCAGGGGGAGCAAGAGTGTTTGCCGCATGATCGTGAAATGGATTTGGCTAAAATTTAATGGTGGTCAGACTTCTCGCAAGTCTCTCTTGCCTAAAGCATAAGGACGGCGCGGCCCCCAACCGGACGGAATCAGAACCCCCGTGGCGAAGCGGTGCGCAGCGTCCGTTCGGGTTGAGCCGGCGAGCGAAAGGCCACACCGAAGTTGCCCGACCGCCCGAGTCCGGTCGGGACGGAAGAAAAATTCAAGGCCCGCTCTCGCGGTGGGGAGCGGGCCGATGGATTCGCTCAATGGCTGATGGAGCAAGGTCGCCGGCTTCGGGCGTCAGGGCACGCGCAGCCGGAAGAACAGACGCGGATGCGTGCCCAGCGGGATGCGGAAGGTGTTGGTGCCGCCGGTGCCGATGAGGTTGGTGTAAACGCCCCAGTTGGTGGTGTGGATGTTGGCGTTGGTGAGCACGGCGTAATTGACGCCGCTGACGGTCGGGAAGCCGGCCTCGAAGTCGGCGCCGTCGCGACGGGCGAAGACAAATCGCGGCTGGGGCACCGCGACGGTGGCGAGGCTGAATTCGCTGGTGTCACCGGTGATTTGATCGGTGGCCGTGGCGGTGAACCACCAACCCGACCAGTCGCCGGGCACGATGAGGTCGAAGGTGGCGTTGCCGGCGGCATCGGTCGTGACGTTGGTGCGGGCCACGAAAATGTCCCCTTCACCATAGCCGCTGGGGTCGGCCGCCGCGTTACGGAACAGTTCAATCGTGAATGGGCGTGCGGGTGTGGAGTGCAGCTTGCCCTGGAGCAGGGTGTGGGTGCCGCTGACCAGGGCGAGGTTGATGGCGGGGAAGTTTTGGAGTGCATTGGCGCCAGCGTCGGCGTCGAAGGTGTCGTTGGGCGTGACGCCGGAGGGCGGGTCGAAGAGTGACTCAAGGTTGATGCCGAGGGCGGCGTTGCCGACGACCGAGTTGCCCTGGATGCGGTTGCCGGCGCTGGTGCTGAGCACCAGCACACCGGGGCCGGCGTTGAAGGCGATGCGGTTGCCGTTGGCCGGGTCGAGCGGGTCGCCAATGACCACGCCGGTGGCCCCGCGCAGCCGCACACCGGCCGAACCGTTGGGCAACGGCGTGGTGCTGTCCAACGCTGCGCCGATGATGTTGGCGGTCAGAGTGCCGTTGGTAACCGATTCGAGGTGCACGCCGACGCCGGCGTTGCCGGAGATGAGGTTGCCCTCGAGGAGCGTGCCGGGCGCGCTCAGGACGTACACGCCGTTGGACGCATTGGGCAGGGCGAACGTCCCGGTGATGTCCGTCCCAATGCGGTTGTATTTCACGCTCGTGTCGCGGGTGATACCGCTGAAGCTGATCGTGGCGATGATGGCGATGCCGTGGCCGAGGTTGCCGGAAATGAGGTTGGGGCCGAGACCACCGATGGCGTTGTTGTAAGCGTCATCGGTGACCAGCACGCCGTCGCCGGCGTTGGGCAGGGCGTTGGTGCCGGTCCAGTCGGTGCCGATCAGATTCCGAAGGAGCGTGTTGTCGGTCGCCCGGTCGGTGGCCAGTTTGACGCCCGGGCCGGCGTTGCCGGAGATGAGGTTGCCCTCGGGCACGGTATAGCCACCGATGGTGTTTTGGCTGTGGCGCACCAGGACGCCGGCAGTGGCATTCGGCAGGGCGTTGGTGCCCTCGCGGTCGGTCCCGATGCGGTTGATGAGGACGGTGTTTTGAGCGCCGTCGAGGATCACGCCCGGCCCACCGTTGCCGGAGATGAGGTTGCCGGGTGGGCCGAAGGTGGAGGCCCCAGGCCAGGGCAGGGGGAGGGGATCGCCGCCGGGCGGACTGGTAACGGCCAGGATCAGTTCGCCAACGGTGTTGCCGTCGGACTGGATGCGCACGCCGCCCAGAGCGTTGGCCAGCGCGGCCGTGCCGGTGATCTCGGTGCCGATGCGGTTGCCAATGATGCGGTTGCCGGTGGCCGGGCCGATTTCCGAAATGCCGACGATATGGACGCCGTATTCGCCGTTGCCGGAGATGAGGTTGCCCTCGGCGTCGCTGTATCCGCCGATCTGGTTGTAGGAGGCCTCGGCGTCAATGCGCACGCCGGAGAGGTAATTGCCGCGATCCGGGAAGAGCGGCGGCTGGTAGGGCAACCGCCGTTTGCCGGTGAGGTCCGGGCCGATGATGTTGCCGCGGACGCGGTTGTATTCGACGTTGTCGCCGGCCAGGTGGATGCCGTGGTTGTGATTGCCGGAGATGAGGTTGCCTTCACCGGGCAGCGCGCCGCCAATCTCGTTCTCCGAGCTGCCATCGCCCAGATAAACGCCGTCACCCCCGCCGCCGAAGGTGCCGTTGGGCAGGGCGTTGGTGCCCGTGATGTCCGTGCCGATGAAGTTGCCGAGCACGGCGTTGAAGTCGGCGTCCCACAAACTCACGCCGTTGCCGGTGTTGTTGGCGATGAGGTTGCCCTCACCGGGAACGCGTCCGCCGATGCGGTTGCGGTGCGCGCCGTGGCGCAGCACCACACCGTCGCCGTTGGCGCTGGTGGCTGCCGGGGCAAACCCGAACGTGCTGGCCGCCGTGCCGTCGGGATGCGTTCCGATGCGATTGCCCTGAACGAGATTCAGCGTGGCGTTCGTGCCCGAAATGTCCACGGCCACCGTGCCGCCACAAAGAACGTTGCCGGCCTGAAGCGTCGGCCCGCCCACGCGGTTTTCCCGGCCGTTTTCAATGACGACGCCCCGGCTGACGCCATGCACACCCAGGCCGCAGAGAGTCTCCACGACACCGGTCACGCACAGCGTCTGGGCCGGGCGCAGACCGAACCAGTTGCCCAGAACGCGGTTGGTGTGGGACTCGCGCAGCAACACCGCGCCGTCGAGGCTGGGATCGAGCAACCACGAGCCGACGTGAGCCAAGAAGTTGCGCGCGCCGGGCACCTCGCCGCCAATCCGGTTGCCGTGGCCGCCCTCGAACACCACGCCGGGCCCGGGGGCGATGTGCGCCGCCGGATACCGCGCCGCCAAACCGATGAAGTTGCCCTCGATGACGTTGGACACGCCGTTGAAGAAGCGCATCTGCCAGGCGGGCTGGCTGGCCAGCAGGTTGCGCTGGGCGACGTTGGTGCCGCCTACACGCACGCGCGCGCAATGATCGGCGGTGATGCCCGCCCAGTTGGGCGCGCCGATGGAGGTGTTGGCCGAAACGCCCATCACGCAGCTTTCGATGACCACGTTCGTGGCACGGAACAGGGCGATCGCCGAAGGCCAGTTGGTGAGCGAGCCGCCGCCGGCAAAGTTCACGATGCGCAGCCCGCGCACCGTCACGTCGTTGGTGCGGATGATCAGGCCGTGCGGCGCGTTGGTGAGCCAGGCATCGTTGCCCGGGGTCGCCGGCACCGGCGGGTTGGTCGTGCCCGCCAGCATCGCCCCGGAGATGGTCACCAGATTGGTCGCGTTGAATCCCTCGTCGAGCGCGTTGGGCGCGCTGCCCGGCTGGGTCAGGCCATCAAGGGTGACGCCGTCCAAAATCGGTGGCAGCGGCGTCAGCAATGAGATGACATGCACGACGCCGGTGGGGGCGATGTGGAAATGGATGAAGTCATGGCCCGGGTTGGCGTTGGCGGCGAGGATGGCCGCGCGCAGCGAACCGGGGCCGCTGTCGGCCGTGGTGGTGACGAGGTTGGTGGCTGCGAAACCGAGGTTGAAGTTCAAGGCCAGGCCGACACAAACGCCCAGACCCAAACGCAACGGGTGGAGGATTTTTTTCATGGAACGACTCCGGGGTTGACAGGGTTTGGTAACATGGGTGTCACGCTAACTAATGTGCGCCGACATTCGGTCCGTCAAGGGTTCGCCCCAAAATTTTCTTGCGGATGCGCCGGGAATTTCTTGCCCCTGGCTCGGGCGCGTGACCACCGGGAGTTCGGGTAGAGGCGGCCTGCGGGAACCACACCGCGCCGCGAGCTGACGTGGGACACCGATAGACGCACCGAGCCGGTCAATGGCGCTCAGCAAGCGCCGCAGCCGCGTCCTCAGGCCGGATACGAATCGAACCGCAAGCGATGCTGGTTGTACCCACTTTGGTCCGCCGTGGGGACTTGCCGTGATGGGCCGAGAGGCCCGGCTGCGCAAAAGACGGCTCGAGAAACCGGAGGCCTGTTGGCCGCGGGCGGAGGCAAACGCGCCACAAATCGTCGCGGCCGCCCGCCCACGGCCCAAATTTCACCGCCGGTCGCAAAAATGAGGGATTGCAGAGACGGTCATTTTTGGGGAAATGTATGTCAATTTTACCATTTGGAACGCAAACGATGGATCGCAGCGTAGCATCTCAAGGCCGCCCCGAAACGCGGCGTCAGCGCCTCGCGGCCCGGCCGCCGGGCCACCGCCGTCCAGACGGTCACTGGCGCACGCCCCCCGGCCCGCAGGGGTTGTATGACCCGTGGTTTGAGCACGACGCCTGCGGCGTGGGTTTTGTCGTCAACGTCAAGGGCCGCAAGTCCCACACGATCATCCAGCAGGCCATCGAGGTGCTCCTGAACCTCGATCACCGCGGCGCGTGCGGGTGCGAGGCCAACACCGGTGACGGCGCGGGCATTCTCATCCAAACGCCTCACGAATTTCTCAAGCTCGTCTCCCGCGAGGCGCGCGTGAAGTTGCCCGGCCCGGGCGAATACGGCGTGGGCATGGTCTTCCTGCCCCAGGACCGCCGCCAACGCGCCGCCTGCGAAAAAATCTTCGCTGAGATCGTCGCCGAGGAAGGGCAGAAGTTGCTGGGCTGGCGCACCGTGCCGACCGACAACGCTTCGCTCGGCGCCACGGCGCGCGCGTCCGAGCCGTTTGTCCGGCAGGTCTTCATCGCGCGCAATCCGAAGCTCGCCGACGATCAGGCGTTTGAGCGCAAGCTCTACGTGATTCGCCGCCGCGCCGAGAACGCGATTCGTTATTCGGGCAAGGTGCCGGGCGGGGAGTTTTTCTACGTGCCGAGCCTCTCGTTCAAGACGCTCGTTTACAAGGGCATGCTGCTGACCTCGCAGTTGCGGCAGTATTACCCCGACCTGCTGCATCCGGCGATGGAATCGGCGCTGGCGCTGGTGCACTCGCGCTTTTCCACCAACACGTTTCCAAGCTGGAGTCGCGCCCATCCCTACCGCTACCTGGCGCACAACGGCGAAATCAACACCCTGCGCGGCAACATCAACTGGATGCACGCCCGCCAGGCGCAGTTCCAGAGCGAACTGTTCGGCGACGACCTCAAAAAAATCCTGCCCGTCATCTGCACCGACGGCAGCGATTCGGCGATGTTCGACAACTGCCTGGAACTGCTCGTGCTCGCCGGACGCTCCCTGCCGCACGCGATGATGATGATGATCCCCGAGCCGTGGTCGCGCCACGAAAGCATGAGCGACGAGAAAAAGGCTTTCTACGAGTTCCACGGCTGCCTGATGGAACCGTGGGACGGCCCGGCCTCAATCGCCTTCACCGACGGGCGCGTCATCGGCGCGGTGCTCGACCGCAACGGCCTGCGCCCCTCGCGTTACTACGTGACCAAGGACGACCTCGTCATCATGGCCAGCGAGGTTGGCGTGCTCGACGTGCCGCCGGAGCGCGTGCTTCAAAAGGGCCGCCTCCAACCCGGGCGCATGTTTTTGGTGGACACCGAGCAGGGCCGCATCGTCGCCGATGACGAACTCAAACACAAAATCGCCACCGAACAACCCTACCGGCTCTGGCTCAACCAGAACCTGGTGCGGCTGGCGGACGTGCCCGATCCGGGCCGGTTGCCCGAACCGGACCACAGCACGGTGCTCCAGCGCCAACTGGCCTTCGGTTACACCTTCGAAGAGTTGCGCCTGTTGATGGCGCCGATGGCCCGCGACGCCAACGAAGCCGTCGGTTCGATGGGCACCGACACGCCGCTGGCCGTGCTTTCCAACCAGCCGCAACTGCTTTTCAACTACTTCAAACAACTCTTCGCCCAGGTCACCAACCCGCCGATTGATTGCATCCGCGAGGAAATCATCATGGCCACCGAAACGGCCATCGGCACCGAGGGCAATCTGCTGCATCCCGGTCCGGAATCCTGCCGCCTCATCGAACTCAAATCGCCGATCCTTACCAACGAGGAATTCGCCCGGCTCAAACACATCAACCTGCCCGGCTTCAAATCCATCACGCTGCCCATTCTCTTTCCGGCCAAAGACGGCCCGGCGGCCCTGGAGCGCGCCATGGAAGAGTTGTGCCGCAAGGTCAGTCAGGCCATCGCCGACGGCTACAACATCGTCATCCTCTCCGACCGCGGCGTCAGCCCCGATTGGGCGCCCATTCCCTCGCTGCTGGCGGTCTCCGGCGTGCATCATCATCTGATCCGCGAGGGCACCCGCACGCGCGTGGGCCTGGTGCTCGAATCCGGCGAGCCGCGCGAGGTGCATCACTTCTCGCTGCTCATCGGCTACGGCTGCGGCGCGATCAATCCCTATCTGGCCTTCGAGACGCTCGACGACATGATCCGCCAGGGCTTGTTGCCGGGCCTCGACCACAAAACCGCCTGCAAAAACTACCTCAAGGCCGCCGTTAAGGGCGTCGTGAAGGTCATCTCCAAGATGGGCATCTCGACGATCCAGAGCTACTGGGGCGCGCAAATCTTCGAGGCCATCGGACTCAAGCAGGAGGTCGTGGACAAGTACTTCACCTGGACGCCCTCGCGCGTCGAAGGCGTCGGGCTGGACGTGATTGCCGAGGAAACGCTCGCGCGCCATCGCCGCGCTTTCCCCGAACGGCCCGTCAACGGACAGGTGCTCGAGGCCGGCGGCCAGTATCAGTGGCGCGCCGACGGCGAGTTTCATTTGTTCAACCCGGAGACGATTCACCTCCTCCAAAAAGCCGTCCGCACCGGCAGCTACGAGTTGTTCAAGGAATACTCGCGGCGCGTCAACGACCAGTCCCGCAACCTTTGCACGCTCCGCAGCCTGCTGGAATTCAAGCCCGCCAAACCTGTTCCGCTCGACGAGGTCGAGCCGGTCGAGAGCATCATGCGCCGCTTCAAGAGCGGCGCGATGAGCTACGGTTCCATCAGCCAGGAGGCCCACGAGGCGCTCGCCATCGCCATGAACCGCGTCGGCGGCAAATCCAACACCGGCGAGGGCGGTGAAGACCCCGAACGCTACGTCTGGACCAACGAACGCGGTGATTCCAAAAACAGTGCCATCAAGCAGGTCGCCTCCGGCCGCTTTGGCGTCACCAGCCTCTACCTCGTCAACGCCAAAGAGCTGCAGATCAAAATCGCCCAGGGCGCCAAGCCCGGCGAAGGCGGCCAGTTGCCCGGGCAGAAGGTCTATCCCTGGATCGCCAAGGTCCGCCATTCCACCCCCGGCGTCGGTCTCATCTCACCGCCGCCGCATCACGACATTTACTCCATCGAGGACCTGGCCGAGTTGATCCACGACCTCAAAAACGCCAATCACCACGCGCGCATCAGCGTCAAACTCGTCGCCGAGGTCGGCGTCGGCACCATCGCCGCCGGCGTCGCCAAGGCCCATGCCGACGTGGTGCTCATCAGCGGTTACGACGGCGGCACGGGCGCCTCGCCGCAGACCTCCATCAAACACGCCGGCATCCCCTGGGAACTGGGCCTGGCCGAAACGCACCAGACCCTGCTCCTCAACAACCTGCGCTCCCGGATCATCGTCGAGACCGACGGCCAGCTCAAAACCGGCCGCGACGTTGTCATCGCCGCGCTGCTCGGCGCCGAAGAATTCGGCTTCGCCACCGCCCCGCTGGTCGCGCTGGGCTGCGTGATGATGCGCGTCTGCCATCTCAACACCTGTCCGGTCGGCGTCGCCACCCAGGACCCCGAACTGCGCAAACGCTTCACCGGCGACCCGCAACACGTCGAAAACTTCATGCGCTTCATCGCCATGGAAGTGCGCGAACTCATGGCGCAACTGGGCTTCCGCCAGATGAACAAAATGATCGGGCGCACCGACCGGCTCGAAGTCCGCAAAGCCGTCGAGCACTGGAAAGCCCGCGGGCTGGACTACAGCAAAATCCTCTACCAACCCGAAGTGCCGCTGGAATGGGGCCGCTTCTGCATGATCCCGCAGGACCACGGCCTGGAAAAGGCCCTCGACAACACCGTGCTGCTCAAACTGTGCGAGCCGGCCATCGAGCGGAAGGAAAAGGTCGTCGCCGTGCTGCCCATCCGCAACGTCAACCGCGTCGTCGGCACCATCGTCGGCAGCGAAATCACCCGCCGCTGGGGCGCCGAGGGATTACCCGAGGACACCATTGAAATTCATTTCACCGGCAGCGCGGGCCAGAGCTTTGGCGCGTTCATCCCCAGGGGCATGACCTTCATCCTGGAGGGCGACGCCAACGATTACATCGGCAAGGGTCTCTCCGGCGGCAAAATCATCGTTTTCCCGCCCCGCCAGTCCACGTTCGTGCCCGAGGAAAACATCATCATCGGCAACGTCGCCTTCTACGGGGCGACGGCGGGCGAGGCCTACATCTGCGGCATGGCGGGCGAGCGCTTCTGCGTGCGCAACAGCGGCATCACCGCCGTGGTGGAGGCCGTCGGCGACCACGGTTGCGAATACATGACCGGCGGGCGGGTGGTGGTGCTCGGCCCGACCGGTCGCAACTTCGCCGCCGGCATGAGCGGCGGTATCGCCTACGTGCTCGATGAAACCGGCGACTTCCCGCGCCGCTGCAACCTCCAAATGGTCGAACTCGAAACCCTCACCGACGCTGACGAGATCGAATCGCTCTGGAAAATGATCCAGCGCCATCAGACCTACACGCAGAGCCGGCGCGCCGCCAAAATTCTGGCCGACTGGGACAACTACGTGCCGCGCTTCGTCAAAGTCATGCCCAAGGACTACAAGCGCGTGCTCCTGGCGATGCGCAAGGTCAAGGAACAGGGCCTCAGCGGCGAGCAAGCCATCATGGCCGCTTTTGAAGAAAACGCCCGCGACGTCGCCCGCATCGGCGGCGGTTGATCCGTAAAAGCGGAAATTCAAACATGTCGCAGGCCGCACGGATTGCGCGAATTTTCGCGGAGGAACCCGAGGCTGAACTGTGTGCAACGTGCCGCAGACCCTGGAACCCGCCAGCTTCCTTCAAAACCGCTGCTGTGAAAGCATCCGCGCCACTGCGCGCAATCTGCGGACCGGCCAGCCGCGTCGAATCGGCGGACCGGACTTTGCAAACCAACGGATTCACGGTAAAAGTCCCGTATGCTCATTCAATACATCCAGGCCGCGATGCGCGAGGCGCACTACGAGTTGATGGAAAACGGGCGCTTCTTCGGCCACATCCCCGCCTGCCAGGGCTGCTGGGGTGAGGGCGCCACCTTGGAGGAATGTCGGGAAGACCTCGAAGCCGCGCTTCAGGACTGGATCATCCTCGGACTGCGACTCGGACACACCCTGCCCGTGATCGCCGGCATTGACCTCAACCCGCGTCCTGAAATCGCTCATGCCCAAGCCGATTAGCTGGCGCGAAATGGTGCGGCGTCCCCGATCGCTCGGTTGGTCGGGGCCGCATCCCGGTGGACGACATCCCGTCATGGTCAAAGGCAATATGCGATTAACACTTCCCAACCCGCATCGTGGCGACGTGGACTGGTCGTTGATGAAACGCATCCTTCGCGTCGCCGATGTCAGCCCCGACGAGTGGGAAAAACTTCGTTGAAGGAAACCGACCCATGGGCAAACCAACCGGATTCATCGAATATTTGCGAGAAACGCCGCAGGCCCGCGCCCCGCTGGAACGCATCGCCGACTGGCAGGAATTCCACTTCCACATGCCGGAGGCAAAGATGCGCCAGCAGGCCGCCCGTTGCATGGACTGCGGCGTGCCCTTCTGCCACACCGGCATCCTGCTCAGCGGCATGGCCTCCGGCTGCCCCATCCACAACCTCATCCCCGAATGGAACGACCTGGTCTGGCGGGGTCTCTGGAAGGAGGCCCTCGACCGGCTGCACAAGACCAACAATTTCCCCGAATTCACCGGACGCGTCTGTCCCGCGCCCTGCGAGGGCTCCTGCGTGCTGGGCATCAACGCCCCGCCCGTCACCATCAAGGCCATCGAACTGGAAATCGCCGAACGCGGTTGGAGCGAGGGCTGGATTGTCCCCCAACCACCCCGCGTGCGCACCGGCAAAAAGGTCGCCATTGTCGGCTCCGGCCCCGCTGGCCTCTGCGCCGCCGCCCAACTCAACCGCGCCGGTCATTCCGTCACCGTTTTCGAGCGCGCCGACCGTCCCGGCGGCCTGCTGATGTATGGCATCCCCAACATGAAGCTCGATAAACAGCAGGTCGTCCTGCGCCGCATCCGCCAACTGGAAGCCGAGGGCGTCCGCTTCATCTGCAACACCGAGGTCGGCAAAAACTATCCCGCCGAGCGCCTTCTCAAGGAATTCGACGCCACCATCCTGTGCACCGGTGCCACTCAACCCCGCGACCTGCCCGTCCCGGGCCGCGACCTGCTCGGCGTGCACTTCGCCATGGAATACCTCACCGCCAGCACCAAAGCGATCCTCGACGGCGCGCGCGATGGCGCGATGATTTCCGCCGCCGGCAAGGACGTGGTGGTCATCGGCGGCGGGGACACCGGCACCGACTGCGTCGCCACCGCCGTGCGCCAGGGCTGTCGCAGCCTCGTGCAACTCGAAATCCTGCCCAAGCCGCCGCTGGACCGCGCGCCAAACAATCCCTGGCCCGAATGGCCCAAGGTCTATCGGCTCGACTACGGCCAGGAAGAGGCCGCCGCGAAATTCGGCGGCGACCCGCGCGTGTATCTGACCACCGCGACGAAATTCGAGGGCGACGCCGAGGGCCGCGTCTGCGCCGTGCACACCGTCCAGGTGCGCTGGGAACGCAACGACCGCGGGCAGTTTGTGCCGCAACCGGTGCCCGGCACCGAAAAGGTCCTGCCCGCGCAACTGGTGCTGCTGGCGATGGGCTTTTTGGGCCCCGAACAACCGTTGCTCGACGCGCTAGGCATCGAGCGCGACGCCCGCTCCAACATCAGGGCTGAATACGAGAAATACGCCACGAACATTCCGGGCGTATTCGCCGCCGGCGACTGCCGCCGCGGTCAGAGCCTGGTCGTGTGGGCCTTCAACGAAGGGCGCGGCGCCGCGCGCGAATGCGACCGCTACCTCATGGGCCACACTGACCTGCCCTGAGCGCACGCCGGCCATCGCAGCCGTCTTCATCCGCACCTCCTCACCGCAGAATCGCCGAGGCCCCAAGGGCGTGGAGCGTCAGAGCGTCGAGCGTGCAGCGTCGCGCAGATTGGTAATCTGCTGTGCCGCCCACTGGTCGTCGGCAAATCCAAAGCGGCGACACCTCGCCGCACTCCAAAACGCTGTTGCGCCGGCGGGGCGCGGCGTGGGAATTCCCCCCTCAAGGGGAAAGCGAGTCGCGAGGCGCTGTCGGGCCAGGGACGGCAGCCTTATTTCCCGCCCGCGGCTTTCCAGATGGCGTCTTTCTTTTCCTCCAGTTCGGCCTTGAGCTTTTTGCGCTCATTGACCAGCGCTTCCTCAAGACGCTCCATTTCGTCAAAATCGCCCCGGCCGGCGGCGGCTTCGATCTGTTGACGGTATTTGAGTTCGCACTCGGCGATTCTGGCGGCGTATTGCGCGTCCAGCTCGGCGAGTTGTTTCTTCTGCTCGGGCGTGAGCCTGGGCGCAGGACCTTTCAGGCCCATTTTTTCCAAAGCGATTTCGTAGGCGGTTTTCATGGCTGGTTTCGTTCGTCGTCAGGCATCGGTCTTTTTCTTTTTCCAGGGCATCTCGGGAAATTGCAGCGGCGGTTTGGGAGCGGTGCCGGCGCCCGGTGGAGCGGGCGAGGCAGCAGCGGTTTGAGCGGCGCGGGCCGCGCGGGCCTCAGCGCGCCAACCGGCAATGCGCGATTGCAGGCCGTGGTGTTCGGCTTTGGCCTTGTCGCCGGCCTTGAGATAAAACAGCGACAGGTTGGTGTGAACGAGCTGGTCGTCAGGCCGCAACTGCTCGGCTTTGTGTCCCTCGACCAGCGCCCTCGCGTAATCGCCCTTCCGATAAAACGCCATGCCTAGCGCCAGTTGCGCGTCGAAGTGCGTGGGATCAGCCTCCAAAATCGCGCGCAGCTTCGCGATGGCCGAGTCCAGTTCGCCCCGGCTGAAATCGAACATCGCGTCGTCAAATTGCTCCTGCAAAGTCATGCTGCGACGCCGCACCGTAAGGCGCCGGGCCGCCAATGCAAGCGCGCTCGGCGATTGCGCGGCGCGTCCCCTCCGGCCTATCCTGCGCGCTCACGCCGGTTGCGGCGCACAAAGACCGATGAGTTTGCCGATTCAACTGATTTCGACCGATCTGGACGGCACGCTCTATCACGAGCCGTCCCAACCGCCCATGCCGCCCGAATTGCTGGAACGCATCGCCCTGCTGCAATCGCGCGGCGCCCGGTGGCTGATCAACACCGGACGCGACCTGCCCGGGGTGCTGGACGCGCTGCAACGGGCCGGGGCACGTGTGCTGCCGGATTTCCTCGTGCTGGTGGAACGCGAAATCTACGTTCGCCGCAACGGCCACTTTGTGGGGTTGACCGATTGGAACGCTGCCTGCGCGCGGGATCATGCGACGTTGTTCGCGCGCATTGCCAACCGGTTGCCGGAACTGCGGGAGCGCCTGAGCCGCCGGTTTCGCGGGCGGATTTATGAAGACCCCTGGTCGCCGCTGTGCCTCATTGCCGAGTCCTGCGCCGAGGCGGATGTGGCTCATGAGGTTCTGGACGCTTTCTGTCGTGCCGAGCCGGAGCTGGTGGTCGTGCGCAACGATGTTTACGCCCGCTTCAGTCACGCCGCCTACAACAAGGGCACGGCCCTGGCCGAGCTGCGCCGTCGCCTGCGTCTGCCGCCCGAACAGGTGCTCGCTGTCGGCGACCAACACAACGATCTGCCCATGCTCTCGCGCGCCGTGGCCGGTTGGTTGGCCGCCCCGGGCAACGCGATTCCGACGGTGCAACAAGCCGTCCTGCGCCAGGGCGGGTTTGTCAGTCGCCTGCCCCACGGCTGGGGCGTGCTCGAGGCGCTGGAATGGTGTCTGGGCGGCGCGGCCGGGGTTTTAAGCCGGGTAAAGAATTGACATGTCACGGTTGAATGTTACGGTGCCGGGGCATGGACGGCAGGCGCCGGCCTTTCCTCCGGCGCATTTCCCCATGCTTGAACACAAAACGGACGTTCCATGAGCGACACAGTGTCCACAGCGCCACCAACGGGCGAGGCGGCGAGGATTTCAAAAGTCTCCGAGGCCGTCATCCGCATCGCGGGCAATTCGCAGGACGGCATCCAGGCCATCGGCGGTTTCCTGGCGCGCCTGGCCGGGCGCACCGAGCAGGAGGTCATGACCTTCATGACCATTCCCTCAACGATCTCCGGCGGGCCTTCGATTTTCCAGGTGCGCATCGGCTCGGGCGAGGTGCTCAGCGCCGGTGATGAGGCCGACCTGTTGCTGGCCTTCTACCAGCACTCCTACGAAGACCACATTCACTCCCTTAAAAAAGGCGGCATCGTGCTCTACGACTCCGACCACGTCGAACCGAAGGCTGAATGGAAGGAGACTTACCGGCACATTGGCGTCCCGATTTCAACGCTGACGATCGAGGCCATCGGCGGCACGGCCCGCGACAAGGGCAAAAACATTTATGCGCTGGGCCTGCTGGCGCGAATGTTTGATCTGAACGTCCCGAAACTGGAGCAACTCATCACCGAACGTTTCAGCGGCAAGGACCCCAGCGTCGTCAAGAACGCCCTCAACGCCTTTCACGCCGGCTACTCCTACAACATCAACAACTACGTCGAGACGTTTCGATTCGCCGAGAGCCTCAAGCGCGAGCGCGCGCAGGTGGTCATGAACGGCAACGAGGCGCTGGCTTACGGCCTGATCGCCGCCGGCGTCCGCTTCGGCGCGGGCTACCCCATCACCCCCTGGTCGGACGTTATGGAACTGCTGCGGCGTGAACTGCCCAAATACGGCGGCATGTTCATTCAGTGCGAGGACGAAATTGCTTCGATCTCAATGGCGCTGGGCGCGGCCTATGCCGACCGGGTGGCGGTGACCGGTTCCAGCGGGCCGGGCATTTCGCTCAAGAGCGAGGCGCTCGGTTGGGCCGTCAACGCCGAGGTGCCGCTGGTGGTTTGCGACATTCAGCGGGGCGGCCCTTCGACGGGCCTGCCCACCAACGTCGAGCAATCCGACCTGTTCATCGCCTGTTTCGGCAGTCACGGTGACGCACCCCGCGTGGTCATCGCCCCGGCCAACGTCGAGGATTGCTTCTACACCGCCATCGAAGCTGTCAACATCGCCCGCAACTACAACGTGCCAGTCATCATCCTGAGCGACCAGTCCATCGCCACACGCATCGAGGCATTCCCCGAACCGGAGCTGGAAAAGCTCTGCCAGGACCTGACCCCGGACCTGTCGCCCGTGCCCGATTACAAGCCTTACGACCTGTCCGCGCCCGACGGCGTGGTCAAACGCGTTGTGCCCGGCACGCGCATCCTCAGTGGCAAATACCCGGTCGCGCCCGGTCTGGAGCACGACGAAATGGGCCATCCGAGCAGTTCGCCCAGGTTGCACCAGCTCATGACCGCCAAGCGCCGGCGCAAACTCCAGGCGCTCGCCGCGACGCTGCCCGTGCCCAAGGTCTATGGCCCGCCTGAGGGCAACGTGCTGCTGGTCGGTTGGGGCTCAACGCAAGGGCCGATTCGCGAAGCGGTGGACCGCGCCCGCGCCGCCGGCGAAAGCGTCTCCGCCCTGCACATCCGCCATCTCAACCCCATGCCCAACGGCCTGGAAAACATTTTCTCCGGCTTCAACCACGTGTTTGTCGTTGAGATGAACGACGAGGGCCTCTACGGCTACGGACAGTTCGCCACGCTCCTGCGTGCGCGCTACACCGACCCGCGCATCCGCGGCCTTAACAAGACTGACGGTCTGACGTGGAAAGTCCGCGAAATCCTGGAACGCCTCCGCACCGCGCTGGCCGCCCTGAACAAGAATTGAACCCGGCAGAGAATCGCGCACGGACCTTCGACACCACCAGCCACCATGAACCCGACCCTCACTGAAAAACCGGATGTCGTCGCCGCAACCAAAGCCGCGCCAGCCGCCTCACCCGCAGCGGTTGCGCCCGCCCCGGCGGCGCCAGCCGTGCCCCAAGCGGCGCCGGCGGCGCCCCAGCCGCAACCGGCCGTCCCCACCGCGGCCGAGCGCAAGCCCCTGACCAAAAAGGAACTCGCCGCCGACCACCCGACCTGGTGCCCGGGCTGCGGCGATTTCTCCGTGCTGGCGATCTATTTCAAACTCATCGAAAAACGCCGCCTCGAGCACGAGAAAATCACCACCATCTCCGGCATCGGCTGCTCGAGCCGCTTCCCGTATTTCGTGCAGGCACACGGGGCGCACTTCATTCACGGCCGGGCGCTGGCGTTTGCCAGCGGCGTGTCGCTGACCCGACCGGACCTGCACGTGTTTGTGTTCAGCGGCGATGGCGACGCTTTCTCGATCGGCGGCAACCACTTCACCCACACCGCCCGCAAAAACATCAAGCTGACCTTCGTGGTCATGGACAACTGGGTGTATGGCCTGACCAAAAAGCAGACCTCGCCCACCTCGCCGCTGGGCTTCAAGAGCAAGACCGACCTCTGGGGCGCGGTGGATTATCCGATCAACCCGATGAAGCTGGCAATCGCCGCGGGCGCCACCTTTGTGGCCCGCACCACCCACACCAATCCCAACCACATGCTCCAAATGATGGAGGCGGCCATGGACCACGACGGCTTCAGCTTCATCGAGTGCCTCAGCGAATGCGTCGAGTTCTACGAGGGCGCCTTTGACGCTTCCAACCCCCGCAAAGGTGGCGTCTTCAATCTCGTGCCCTCCAGCCACGACGTGACCGACGAAGTCGCTGCCTACCAGCTTGCGGATGCGCCGTTCCCCGGCTACTTCGGCATCTTCTACAAGGTCAATCGCCCGACCAAGAACGCAAAGGAGCGCGAGGTCATTCAGGCCGCCCGCAAGAAGGTGCAGGGCCTCAGGGACTGGCAAATCCTCCAGCAAAGCTTCGACAAAATGAAATAGCCGCGGCCACTGCCGCGCGGCGCCCCGGCCATCGAGCCGGGGTTTTTTGTTTGTTGGCCGCACGGCTTGGGGAGCGCCCAAGCGCTCCTGCGGGCGACCGGCAACGCGGCTCTCACGGGTTGTTTCCTCCGGTCCGCTGAAACCGTGTTTCCCCACCTCGTTGGCAGGTTCGTTGCGCGAACTCCGGGCAGCGCGCTTCCCGGACCGGGCGCCGCGGCAGACAAAGCCGCAGCGCCCAGCGGCGGTTCAGAAGCCGCACAGCCCTCGGCCGCGGGGACGGCGAAGGGTCTTGTGGTTCAGGCGGCGACAGCCGCGCCCGGGGCCAGTGCTGGGGGCGCAGCCGGCGCGGTGGCGGCGGCCTTTGTTTCAGAAGCGGCGCGAGGTTTGGCCGCCACCTTGGCCCGTTCAGCCGCCAGGCGCGCGTCCACCTCGGCCGCCTCGGTCGGGTGGATTTTGTGGTAGTAGGCGTTGGATTTGGCGAGCTGTTCCTTGTGGTAGAGCAGTCCCGCAAACCGGTCGGTCGTGCTCAATTCAAACTCGGTGTCCATCTTGATCGCGTCAAAGGGGCAAACCTCCACGCAAATCTGGCAGCTCATGCACACCGAAAGATCAATGTCGAACACGGCCGGATAAAACTGCGGCTTGCCGGTGTGATCGGGCTTCTTGTCCTTGCTTTTGACGATGTAGATGCACTGCGGCGGGCACTCCTTCTCGCAAATCTGGCAGGCCACGCAGCGCAAGCCGGCGTGGGGATCATCGCCGTCATACACCAGGAACGGGAACTGGCGCGTCGCCTCCGGCAGGGGCTGGCGTTCTTCGGGATACTGGATGGTGACGAGCCGCTCCGGCGACACGTAGCTCAGGGCAAAATTTTTTGCCGTCACCGCCAAACCTTTGATGATCGCTTCGCCAAGCATCGGACGAATCTCCTTGTTTCACTTCGCTCGAACCTCGCGGCCCCGGAGTAACAGGCGCGCAACTGAGCGGCCCGGACAGTCCGAGAAGCGGCCCCGATCCCACGCCCCGCCCACCTGCTCCTGCTCCCACTTGCTCACCTGCTTGCTTTTCATCGGTCCACCTCACCCATCACGATATCCACACTGCCCAGAATCACCACCACATCCGCCACCGTGTGCCCCAGGCACATGTCCTCCAGCACCGTCAGGTTGATGAAACTCGGCGGGCGCACGCGGTAGCGATACGGATTCGGCCCGCCATCGCTGATTAGATAAAAGCCCAGCTCCCCCTTGGGCGCCTCGATGCGCGCATAGGCTTCACCGGGTTTGGGCCGGAAACCGCGCAGTTTGGCCTTCGGGTCCATGACCGGCCCCGGCGGAATGTCCGCCAGCGCCTGCTTTAATATGTTCACCGACTGGCGCATTTCCAAAATCCGCACCATGTAGCGGTCGTAGGTGTCCCCGTGCTCGCCCAGGGGCACCTTGAACTCGAACCGGTCGTAGATGCCGTAGCGGTCCACCTTGCGAACGTCGTAATTCACACCGCTGGCGCGAAGCATCGGCCCGGTGACGCCGGCGTTGATCGCCAGATCGCGCGGCAACACGCCCACGCCCTGCGTGCGCGCCATGATGATTTCGTTTTCGCTCAGCAGCGCCTCGAACTCGTCGAGAAAGCGCGGGAAGTTGTCCACCACCCGGCGCGCCTGCTCCAGCCAGCCGGGCGGCGCGTCGCACCGGCAACCGCCAAAGCGCATGAAGTTGCACATCATCCGCGCGCCGCTGATCGCCTCGAAGAGGTCGAGGATTTTCTCGCGCTCACGGAACGCATACATCAGCGGCGTGCCCATCGCGCCCATGTCTTGAAGCAGAAAACCGCACAGCGAGGCGTGGTTTTGCAGGCGGGTCAGCTCGGCCAGGATCACGCGCAGGTATTCGGCGCGTTCGGGCACCTGCAAGCCGGCGAGCTTTTCGACCGCCAGCGCGTAAGCCCAGTTGTTCGTCATCGAGCAGAAATAATCCAGCCGGTCGGTGTAGGGCATCGAGCCCAGATAGGTTGTGCCCTCGGCAATTTTCTCGTGATTGCGGTGCAGGTAACCGAAAACCGGCTTGAGCCGCACCACGCGCTCGCCCTCCAACACCACGTCCATGCGGAAGACGCCGTGCGTGGAGGGATGCTGCGGCCCCATGGAGACCTCCAACCAGTCGCCCTCGCGGTTCGGCTTCGGGCGCACCTGGTGTCTCGTTGGTTGCGTGTCAGACCCGGCGTTCATCTCTCTTCGGTCCCGCTCTCACGAAATTCGTCCGAATCAATCTGCGGTGCGCCGCGCGCCGCGTGCCAGAATCGGACCACCTCAACGCGCGTTTCGCTCACGCGATATACAATCCGGTAGCTGCGATGGATGATCTCTCGGAACGGCGGCCCCAACTCCGGGACGATTCGGCCCCGCTCCGGAAACGAGGCCAGCGAGAGCGCCTTCTCCAGCAACCGAAGACCGAATCGCTCGGCGATTTCTGCGCCAGCATGACGGGCCACATACCCCACGGCGAGTTCCAGGTCGCGCGCGGCCCGGGGCGCGAAAATCACTTGCCAAACCCGGCCCATTTGGCGATGCGCGCGCGCAGTTCCTCGGCGCTGAGGTGCTCGCCGCGATCCAGTTCCGCCACCCCTTCACGTACGCCCGCCACAAACTCCAGCTCGCGCGCAATCTCCTCCAGCGACGCTTCATCGGGAAGCTTTCGGATTACCTCAATTGCGATTTCTTTGCTGCTCATGGTCTGAGCTTAAACGCGCAGCCCGCTCGCTTCAATTCAGCCTTGTGCGGGCTGTCGCAATGTGTGCTTCTGCGCCTTCTCCAGCACCGCGTCGTGCGGCGTCGGCTCCCATTCATAATCGTCCGGCTCGACGTAATCCTTGCGCATCGGATGATCCTTGAACCCGTCCCACATCAAAATGCGCCGCAGGTCCGGATGCCCCTCGAACACGATCCCAAAGAGGTCATAAATCTCGCGCTCCTGAAACTCCGCACTGCGCCACACCGGCGTGAGCGAGGGCAGTTGGACCCGGTCGCTTCGGTTTTCCGTGCGCATGCGCAGAATTACCGGCCCGTGCCGCCGCTCCATCGAATAGAGGTGATAAACCGCTTCGAGGTAGCCGCCGGACCGCACCTTGCGGGTCTCTTCAACCTCTTTTTCCACGCCCTCGACGAGCTTCTTGACCCGCACTTTTTCGACCCGCTCCACCTCCGGCCAGTCCACGCCGGTGACGTTGGAGCAATAGTCCAGGCGCAACGCCGGATCCTCCCGCAGCCAACGCGCCAGCGCCAGCGCGTGCGACGGGTCCACGAGCAGGGAGCGCTGCCCGCTGGGCGAATCGTTCGGCACGATTTCCAGTTGCGCATCCGGCACGGCGGCCCGCGCCCGGGCAACGATTTGTTCGAGCGTTTCCATGCGTCAGCGCACCAGCTTGGGCGGCTGCCAGATCGCGGTGTTCTTGGGCGGCACCAGATCATGCTCGCCGTATTCGGGCACGGGAAATTCCGAGGGCGCCTCCGCCCGCAGCGCGCGCGGGCGGCGGGGGCCGTCGAGCGATTCGGCGGCAATTTTTTCCTGCAACGTCAGGATGGCGTGCAGCAGCGCCTCCGGTCGGGGCGGACAGCCGGGGATGTGCACATCCACGGGGATGTATCGGTCAATGCCCTTGAGCACGTTGTAGCCCTGCTTGAACGGCCCGCCGGAAATCGCGCACGCGCCCATGGCGATGACGTATTTCGGTTCCGGCATCTGGTTGTAAAGCCGCACGACCTGCGGCGCCATCTTCTTGGTCACTGTTCCGGCCACGATCATCAGGTCGGCCTGCCGCGGCGACGGCCGGAACACCTCCGCCCCGAAGCGCGCCAGGTCCCATCGCGCCATCGAGGTGGCAATCATTTCGATGGCGCAACACGCCAGACCGAAACTCAGCGGCCACATCGAATTGCGCCGACCCCAGTTGTAAAGCTCCTCCAGGGTCGTCACAAAGATGCCCTGCTTCTGCAACTCGCTGCGCAGCCCTTCGTCCATCGCCTCAATCCTTCATCTTAATCTTACTCTTAATCTCGCTCTTAATCTCCGCCCCCGAATCCGGTCATGGGATTAAGATTAAGAGCAAGATTAAGATTAAGAGGTTCGTTCATCGCCACGTCAGCACGCCTTTCATCCACGCCCAAGCCAGGCCTTCGACCAGCAGCAACAGAAAAATCATCATCGCCACCAACGCCCCCACGCTCAGCCCGCCAAACGCCACCGCGAACGGCAGCAAAAAAATCGTCTCCACATCGAA
>JAOAIM010000050.1 GCA_026414705.1 Verrucomicrobiia bacterium
CCCCAGGCGAGTTCGGAGACTTCGCCGGCTTCGTAAAACTGGAACTGTTCGCCGATTTCTCCATCGGCGCAAATCTCGGGATTGTAGAAGTCGGTCGGTTGATCAGGGAACCAGAGCAAGGTGAGGTCGAACTGTTCCACCGCATCGGTGAGCAGTCGGCCATCACCGATGGACAACCTGCCGAACCGCACTGGCATCACCATGTCCTCGGCGTCGAGCGGCATGAGCGGCGCGGCGTGCAGGCGGAGGATCGGCGGCTCCCATGCGGCGACGACGCCCGTTTCGACTGACTCTGAGCCGCGGGCGTATAACGCGACGACCTGGCCGGGCGTAAATACCCCGGAAGCCTGGCTGCCGGTGATGAGCTGCCGCCCGTTGGCGGATGCAATCCGCACTGCGGCGCTCCAATCCAGCGCGGCGGCGCGGCCGTTGACGAGCGCCGCGCGCAGCGCGGCCACCAGGCGGGCGCGCGACCGGGCATCCAGCGGCGTTATACGCCAAGAGAGTTCCCGCCAGGGCTGATCGCGGCCAGTCAGGCGCGCCTCCGTGCCGTAGAGCGCCGCTGCGACGCCGGTATGCCAGCGCTCACGTGAGCGCGGCGGCTCCGACCAGTCCGCGGCATCAGGGATCAACACGTGGTCGAGTATCCAGGTCACGCTCATGTGGGGATGCCGGCTTCGAGCCGGTGCTGGCGGACGAGGTCCACGATGAGCGCACGGCCCTCGGCTGACTCGAGGAAGGCCCGCGCCGCCGCCGATTGTCGTGAATCCACGAGCAGGAGGTTGAGCCGGCCGCCCGAAGGCTGGCGTATAGCTCCATCGAGCGCCGCACGCTCCGGGCCGGCCTGGATCGCGGCCATGACATCGCGACCCCAGGCACGAACGGTGTCGGCGGGCATGACCCATTCGCCGCGATGCACCACACCGGCGATGGCATCGCGCGGACCTTCGCCGGTAAAGCCGCCGGCGGCGAAGCCGCCGCCGCCGGTGGCCAGGGACATGGTGGCCAGGGCTGGCGCTGTGGCCAGCGCAGCCGCGACGCTGGCCGGAGCTTGGGCGGCGGCAGCGCCGAAGGTGGCGACGCTGGCCAGGATCGCCGGGCCAGCCCAGGAGGCGGCGGCAGCCGCGGCTGCCGCCTGCTGGATCGCCGTGCCAACGAGCGCATTGATCACTGCGCGGGCAATTAGATTCACGAAAAAGTTGATCACGCTGTTGAGCAGCGTGGAAAGAATCTGGGTGGCGATCTGGTAAAGTGCCTGTCCCCAGGTCACCGTGCCCATGATTAGGTTTGTCAGGGTCTGCCCGATGGCCTGGAAAGCCGCGCCGAGTGTATTCGTCACGATGGCTGCGGCATTCTGCGCGGCGGTGCCGAGCTGGTCGAGCATGCCCTTGAGTTGCGCCACCAGTTCGCCGCTGAAGCCCATGGGCATCCGTGCCGCCTCCGCCCTCAGATCGGACTGACGTTGCATTTCGGCGGCCTGGATGCGAGCCGTCAGCTCGGCCTCCTCGCGCTTCAGATCGAGGCTCTGTTTTTCGAGGTCCAGGAGCTGGCGGCGATTTTCGGGCGTGTCCGCTTCCTTGAGCAGCGCTTCGGTTTGTTCGGCCAAGGCCGCGAGGTCTTTTTGGACGATGTCCTGTGCCTGCGTCAGGGTGGCGATTTCGCGGTTGGCGGCGAAATTGATCAAACGTTGGCGCTCGATAACGTAGTCGCGTAGCCGAATCAGTCCGCGCTCGAAGGCGCGGTCGAGATCGGCCAGACCGGACTGCAGGGCGGCCTGGAATGCGGGTTGGGCAGCCTGCTCGATGCCGGGTTGCGCCCGGCGGCGCAAATCCTCGAGTTGCTCGGCCAGGGAACGTTCCGGGCCGGCCGGCGCTGCGGCGCGGGAGCGCGGCGTTATACGCCCCGGTTCGACGCCGGGGAACTGGAGACGGAACGCGGTTTCATCGAGGTTTTTTTGGATGGCGGCCAGTTGCTCGGCGTTGATCAGGCCGAGTTTTGCGCGCACCTGCGACCAGGCGCGCATCAACTCGACCGACGTCAACTGCGCCCACTGGGCGATTTTCAGCTTCACCCCGCCACTGGTGACTTCGAGTTGGTTGAGGAAATCCCCAGCGATCATGCCGGCGAGCGCCGCGCCGGCGGTTGCCAGCGCGCCCGGCAGGGTCAGCAGAACCACCCGCAGGCTGCTAATGCTTCGGGTTAGTTGGCTGGTCATCAGGGTGGTCGTGCTAATGCGACTGGTCAGCATCTGCAGCGCACTGACACTCTGGGTGATGCCCTGGCCGGTCAGCAGAACGAAAGCCGAGCGGAGGATGTTGACCGGAATGGCGAGCATCCAAAATGCCGCGCGCAGGCCGACCAACACGGCACCCAGGGTCACGAGTGTCGGCAGATGTCGTCCACCCCATTCGCCGAGCGCGCGGGACACCCTCGAAAGCAAGCTGTCGGCATCGCTGACAGCACTGCGTGTCGCTTCGGCCCATTGACGAAGTCGCTCGATCCCCCGCGTCAAGCCCTCGATGAATGGCGCGCTGAGGCTCAGCACGACGCTGCCGATGGCTTTGCGTGCGTCATCGAGGGCCAGATTAAACCGCTGAACTTCGGGCGCAGCGTCCCGAAAGGCGGCGGCAGCCTGGCCGGCGTAACGGCTGCGGAGTTGTTCCAATGCCTGGGCCAGTTGCTGGGCTTTGGGCAGTGTCCGCTCAATTTCAAGGCGCAGCCGCCCACCCGTCACGTCCTCGCCGGCCAGCGCACGGCCCAAAGCCTGGGCCGCGCTGACCGCGTCCATGCCCAACGCCGCCGCCAGGTCGAAGACACGTTCGGTTAGTTCGGGAAGTTCCCGCCGACCGATGCCGAAGGTGATCAGCAGCCGTTGAACGGCGCGCGTGGTGTCCTCGTCCGCGCCGATGGTGCGCTTGAGTTCCTCCTGGACGGCTGTCAGTTCGCGGACGAACTCCTGAGTGAACTGGCCCGAAGAGCGCAGCGCGGCGGCGAGTTGGGCCTGTCCCCGCGCAGCGGCGAGGGCTTCCTGCGTATAACGCCGCAGCGCGCCAGCCCCGAGCACGCCGGCGCCGACCAATAGCGCCTGATTCAGGGCGCGAGCGCCATTGCCGATCCGCTGGTTGAACTGTTCGAGAGCGCCCAGCCTTTCGCGCAGACGGTCCATCAGCCCGAGCAAGGCTCGCTCGGCTTGCGCGGTCTCGGCGGCGATCCTGATTTTCAGTTCGGCAGGCATGTGCTACTTTCCGGGTATGTCGGTTTTGGCGCTGTTGGCGTTGATGTTCCTGGTCGTGTTCGTTCTTCTGCCGGCCGCCTGGCTTTTATGGCACATGACGCCTGGCTGGGTTTGGATTCTGGCGGCGTGGCTGGCAATGCTAGCGCTGATTGAGATGCGGCGCGCTGCGCGGCGGCGTGCGCGGTTGGCCGAGCTGGAGCGGTTCGAGCGTCGGCGCCGACGAGAGACGCTGCAACAGCAGAAGACCGCCTTGGGGCGATGAGCCTCAGGGCTGCATCAGCCCGAATCCAGCCTCTTTTTGCAGCGCCTCGGCGATGCGTCGCCAGGCCTTGCTGTCGCCGATTCCGGCAGCAATGGCCCCGGCCAGAGTCAATGCATGGCGCGCGTTGCGCCGCCGCACCGCCGCCAGCAGAAGTTCGAGTTGTTCGAGCGAGAGCGCACATGCATCGTCCCAACTCAGGCCCGTTTCGGCGATGAGGTCGGCAACGGCGTCGGCGAGGTGGATGCCTGGCCGAGCCGTGCGGCGGCTTCGAGCGCTTCGGGCGGGAGGGTGGCGAGAGCTTCGAGGGTGCGGCGCTGCACCAGGGCATTGCGCGCCTGCTGGCGCTCCGACCACGCGAAAAAACCCCGCGCATTGAGTCGTTCCAGTTCGGCGTATAACGCCTCGTAGCTCGCCGGGGTCAGTGTCTCCACCCAGGCTCGGTCGCGTCCGGCCAGGATACCGGTCAGAGCCAGTTCATCATCCAGCGCGGCGAAGGCGTGCGGGTATTCCCGCAGGGGTAGCGGTTTGAGCTCGAGGCGCTCGGAGCGGCCATCCTCGAAGACGACGGTGTGCTGGCGAACGAACAGGGCAGCGGTTTTGGTTTCAGACGTGGTGGGATCGGGTTCCGGGTTCATGATCCAATGGCGCGGCCGGTTACGGGCCGTCCCAGTTGTTGGTGACTTCGGGTGACCAGGTGGAGACGAAATTGCCGAGCACGAAACGGAGTCGGGCGCGATACCACAGCAACTGCGTGCCCAGCGGCCAGGCGCTATTGGTCCAGAAGCCGGCGACGGTGTGTCGGAAATCGCCGATGAAGTAGCGCGACCCCATGTCCACCCAGACATTGTTGGTGGTGCGAGCGACCTGGAGTTGGTAAAGGCCGCCGTAGAAGGTGGCGTTGTTGGTCCACGTGAACGCGGCGTTGACATAGCAGTAGGGCGCATTGGTTCCGATCTGTCCAAACGCGCCGTAGGCCCATTCCAGGCGCGGGCCCTGACGCCAATAGACGATTGTGGTCGCCGCCGGTCGGTTGGTCGTCCAACTCGGCGCGATGTTGGTGCGGGCGGCGGGTCGGTTGGTTGTCCAGAGCGGCGCGATGTTGGTGCGGAGGCCGGGCCGGTTGGTGGTGAATTGGGCGTATAACGCCAGAGCGCCCAGCATCAGCGCCGCCGCGATCCCCAGAGTCAGCGCGCGTTTCATGGCTCAGGCTTCCCCAATGGCGGCGGTGTTGAGCGTCGAGAAGAGGAACAGCGCCTCGAAGGTGGGTTGCGCGACCTCGCCGTTGAGCTTGATGCCGCCGGTGCACTTCAGGCGCACCCAGTGATCGAGTGTGAGGAACAGATTGTTTTCGTGGTCGTAGAGTTGGGCGTGCAGCCAGCCCTTCCGCAGATCACCCGAGAGCGGGTTGAACTGGCCCGCCAGGCTGTTGAGTTTCTGGTTGGAGCGGAAGAGCGACTCAATTGCGAGCGGGCTGATTTCCCCCGCCGTGAACTTGAGCGTCGCCTTTTCCTTGGTCACGATCACGTCGGCCAGCACCAAGCGGCCCGGTGAAGGACGCCAGACCTCGTGTTCATTGCCGCCGGACACGTCCAATTCGCCATCCTGGATCGGGCCGAAGTCAATCCAGCCGGTGTCATCCGCGCCGGGCTTGGCGGAGACGGACGCGGTGCCGGGAGCGGGCAGGGTGAAGTTGTCTCCCTCGCGGAAAAACAGGATCGAACCCGCGAGGGCGCGAGCGGTTTGGATCAGGGGCATGTTGGTTGATGGTTGAGGGTTGAGAGTTGATATGTCACAAGGTCGGAGCCGGCAGGACCGGCGCGGAGACCACGCCGCCGGTCAGTTCCAATTGCAATTCGATGGCCGCTCGGCCCGGCAGCGCGCGCGTGTTGTCCTCGATTTGCAATGGCACGGCGGCCAGGGGCTTGCAGAGCACGCCCGCCGGCGGCTCGAACAACTGACCGCAGACAACCGTCAACGCGAGCTCCTTGAGGCCCTCGGCGCCGGGCGTGGTGGCCGAGCCGTATAACGCCTCGAGCCTTTTGCCATGCACCCGGTCGGAGATCAGCAGCGAGACCGTGAGCCGCCGGGTGTATAACGCCATCCGCCCGCGCGCCGCCTCGGCGAACGTCTCGCCTGTCGGCACCAGGAACGCAACCCGGCGTTTGCTCGCCAGCAGGTCGCGGAAGGCCGATTCGAGATCGGTTAGGTCGTAGAGCGCCACCTGCTCGAAGGCCTGTTCGGCGGGCCCGCCGCCCGGCGGCTGCCAGGTGGCCGCCGTCAGGCGCGCCTTCAAGGCTTCGAGGATTTCGGGCGTCGAACGCCGGTGCGTGCTCATTCATGCTGGAGCGCAAGGGGTTTGCGGCTGCCCCAGTTGCCGGCGGCGGCCGGATCCGCCTGTGGCGCATTGGGCCTCTGACCGGATGCCAGGGCGCGCAGTTCCGCCATGGCGTCGGCGTAAGCGGTGCGGATGTCCTCTGGCACGGCCAGTTCCGCCACGGTGAACATGTGGTAGAGAGCCACGCGGCGGACGAGCGAGAGGCGCGATTCCGGGCTCAATTGGTAACCGGAGCTGAGCCGGTCCACCTCGGCCTCGGCTTCGGCAAGCAACTGACCGAGCGGATCCGCCAGCCCGCTGTTGGCCAGGGCGGACTCGAGGGCGGCCCTCCGGTCGGCTGTGAGCGCAAGTTGATCCACACTCAGGCTCATATTGGCAACCAAAGCTTCTGCCCGCCCGGATTGATCGCAACAAAACCGCGACCGGCTGCCGCATCCACCGCGATGTAATCCGGCTCGTTTGGGAAGGTGTCCGGCGGGGTGGCGTAAACATAGCAGGGCCAGCTATTGACGTGGTTGAGAACCCAAACGACCTGTCCAGCGTCCAGAATCGGTGGCAACCGCACGGCGACGTAGTCGGGCGAGACCGCGATCGTGTTATACACCGCAGACAAGGTGGGCGCGTTTTCCGGGTCGTCCGACGCGGCGCCGACGACGTGCGCGTAGCTGAAGAGCACGGCCCGACCCCCTTTGCCGATCTCGATCCGGTCCGGTTTTGTCTTGAGCACGCCCATCGCGTTAGAGCTTCGCCCAGTTCGTTGCGCTGGTGGCGACAAAGATTCCTGGCGTGAGGGCCGCCAGCGTCGTCGCGGCATTGGTGGTGCCGCCGTTGATGCTCCCACCCGTCGGTGGATAGACCGCGAGCGTTTGGGCCGCGGTCGCGTTGTAAACCACCACCAGCGTGCCGGGCCGTGAGGAGGGCAGTCGCACGCCCTTGGTCGAGTCGGCTCCGGTGACGTGATTGACGGTGTAGGCGAGCGGCGCGGCGGTGGCCTGCGTGGTGCCGGCCGCCGCGACCGTGCCAGTGTTGAAGATGGGCGACACGCTGAACAGCGCGCCGCCCAGAACTCGTTTGATGCCTCGTGCCATGATGGAGTTGGGTTGAGGGTGAAGGCGTATTACGCCGAGACGAACCGCACGCCGCAGGTCAGGACGCCGCGGGCGCAGCCGTAAAGCACGTCAATCCGCGTGTTGACCTTGCGCGTGCCCTGCTCGATCCACCGGTCGGTGAGCACCGACAGGCCGCTGATCGGGTCGGTGACGACCTGGAGCGTGCCGGGGTAGCCGGCGCCGACCAGGCGCTCGGGGTTGTCGGCCACGCGGGCCGCCAGGATGAGCGCCGAACGCTGGAAGGCGAAGCCGATGAGGTTGCTGGTCGTGGGCAGGGCCGGATATTCCCACACGTTGTCAAAGCCCTTGATGTTGAGCCAGTGGCCGTAGGCGGTGCGGTTGTTCCCGTCGAGGTATTCCATGATCAACTCGTCGTTGCTCAGGGCCTCGGCGAAATCGGCGTTGACCCACATCGAGCGGGCGAAATCCGGCGCGCCGTTCGTGTTCAGCGTCTTGGCCGCGCTGGTCAGGGCGCTGAAATCCTTGTTCGCCGCCGGGCCGGTGATGGCGCTGGTGAAGGCGGGTGTGATGAGGGCGGCGACCGCGTCCACGAGGGCGTTGCCGATGCTGGCGGCCAGGGCCGGGGCGACCTCCTCGACCAGGTTGCGGTTGGTCGCCAGGTACTCGGCGGCCCCAAAGGCGTAATACACCTGCTTGTGCTGGTCGAGCGCGACGGAGTAGTCGGTCATGGCCGTGTCGCTGGCGGCGCTGCCGAAGTCGGCCACGCTGGGGATGCCCACCGTGCGCGTATAGATGGTCTGGCCCTTAACGGCCTGCTGATCGCTGAAATCGGTGGTGACGTTGAGCAACATCGGTCTCCGGCTCACGATCAGGTCCAGTGTGCGTTGCGCGATAATGTTGCCTGCCAGCGTGCCCAACACGTTGGCGGCCTCGACCGGCGCGCGCTCGAAGGGGATGCGCTCGCCCTTGTCCAGGAGCGGCTTGAACTCCTTCTGGTAAACTTCGCCCCGTTCGCGCGGGTTGGCGGCGGTGACGTAGCCGCGCAGCGCATCGGCCACGTCCGTTTTGAGCACCCGGATTGCCGAGGGTGTGATACGCCCGGCGCTCACGGCCGGCTTGCCGGGCAATTTGGCGAGCAGTTCGGCGTTGGCCGGGTCGGACAGAATCAGGTCGCGCCATTTTTTCTGCGTGGCCTCGTCTTTCGGCGCGATGGCGCCGCGTGCGACGGCGCTGGCGACGCAGGCCTCGGCGTCGCGACGTTTGCGCGCCTCAAGGTCGTCTTTGAGTCGGCTCAACTCGGCGCGGAGTTGTTCCTGCTCCTGTTTGGCCGCTTCGAGCGCGGCCTTGGTCTCGTCGTTGGCCAGTTTGGCTTCGAGGTCCGCCTTGGCGGTCTCAAGCTCGGCGATCCGCGCCTGAAGCGCGGCCAGTTCGGTGTTGTTGGTCATGCCGGTGGATGGTTGAGGGTTGACGGTTGACTGTTGATGGTTCGGGGCTTTGCCCCAGAGCGGGGCGATCTGCTCGAAAGCCGGATCGTTGACCAGCCCGCCCATGTTGAGCGGTGCGCCGGCCACGCCGGCGGGGTCGGTGTCCGTTGGAAACCATTTCGGCGAAAAGGCGCGGTACGTCTTGCCGACCACGGCTGCGCGGCCGGCGTCCGACCACTCGACGCGCGCCCAGATGCCGGGTTCGGGCATATCATGCCAGGCGAACTCCAGCGGCCATGCGCTGGCCGCCTTCCCGTCGTGGTCAAAGTCGAAATAGGGTCGCTGCCGCCCGCGCAGATGCTCCTGGAGACTGGCCTGAACGCGCGCGGCGTCTTCCGGGCCGATGCGCACCCGGAGCGTGACCCGCCTTCCGCCCCGCGTTCCGGTGATGGTGTGCTCGCCGCCGGGCATCCACATGATCCATTCGGGCGCGGTGCCGTCTGCGGCCAGGGCGAAGGGCACGCGGGCCAGGATCGGGGCGCTGTCCGCCGCCGCGCGGCCCGCGGTCGCCTCGCGCCATTGCCGGTAACAGACGGCGGACCGCTGGGCCTCGTCGGGGAACTCGGCGAGCATTTTCTCGTGGCCCATGCAACGGGCGATGAAATCACGTTCAGACTCGTTGGGCTGCGGCGCGGGCAGCATGTTTCCTGGGCGTTATACGCCCTCGCAGGCAAGCTTGCGCGAGGCGCGCGGCCTTGTCAAGCCCCCCAGCGCGCCGGGCGTTATACGCCAAGCTGGCGGCGCAGGGCGCGTTCGGCGGCGGCGACGATCAGCGATGAGGCGGCTGCGGTGAACTCCCCTGCTTCAGTGATCGGCACGAAGGGTCGCGCCGGAATGTTCGAGCCGGGATGCTCGACGCGGGCGGCAAAAACGGTCGTGTCGCGGACCTGGAATCGCAGGGCGCGGGCGAGGCGCGGCCGGATCGTGTGCGGGGGTGTTTTGCCACCGAACTGATGGATGGCGGCGTAGGGCATGGGATTGGAGAGCACCGCCTCCTGGGGCGTGACGCGCAGGTGGAAGCTGGAGGAGAGCGTGCCGGATTTTTTGAGCGTGGCGGGTGAACCATCGCGCTTGGGCGGCCAGGGTTTTGGCCGGTAGGCCGCGCCGTGGACCGAGAAGTTGCCCAACGTTATGGAGAGCAGCGTTGTGCCCGCCGCGCGCAAGATTGGTTCGGGGTCGGCGGCGGCCTGGTGCGCGCGCCGGAGCACGTCGGCCACGCCTTGGTCATTGACGACGATTTGAATCATGCTAGAGTTGGTATGAGCCTGCGCCGTGGTCGCTGGCAGCGGCAATGGCCACGGCGAGGCGGGCGCGGAGGCTGCCCTCCGGTCATTGCCCTCCTTCTTTGGGCCAGAGCCGCACTCCTGTTCTGAGAGAATTCGACCATTTCAGATCGCGAGTCATGAAAAAGGTTCGCACCTCATCGCCTGGGTCAACGAGAACGGCGACGAGGGCAGGCTTTTTTTCTTCTGCGATTTTTCGCAAATAGACCCGCGTTTGGTCGTTGAGCATCCAAACCTCGTGAGGTTGCTGCAATGCCACGAGCGCCTCGTCGAGGATTTGAAGCCGCCGCTGGATGTCCTGGGGCGGTTTGGGCCGGTCTGGGTCGCCCCAGTGCAAATACGTCTTAAGGTCAGCGTGCACGCGCCGTCCCAGCACGTCAGTCACGGTCACGGATCGGGTCAAACGCAAGCCTGCAGATCGCGGCGGTGTGTAGCCAACGGCGGGTTGGGCCGTCCAATGCTCGATCCGCGGCAAACCAAGACGGCGCCATGTTTGGAGTGGCTCGGGAAGAGTTGAAAGGCGCGCCGGGACAATAAGCCAATCCTCCAGCGTGAGGCCGGGACGGATTTCGATGCCGCGCGCCCAGCCGATAAAAGTCTCCCAGACTTCGGGTGCGTAGCGTCCCTGGAGTTGCGACAACGGCAAGGCCAGCGATCCGGGATCCCAAGTGAAGGCGTTCTGGCCGCCGGGTTTCTGGCTCGGCGGGGTGACGTCCACAGCCTGCCCCTCAGGCGTTATACGCCGACCGTGGCGCAGTTGGTCAATGGCCGGGCCTTCGATGACGCGCTGAGCCTCCGGCGGTTTGTTTCGATCCTGCTCGCGGATCAGGGCTACCTGGTCGGGGTTGAGCGGGCGAATCCGGCACCGGCAGCCCCAGTCCCAGGGCGGGGTGTGCGTTTCCCAGAACGGGTCGTCCTTGGGCAGCACCACGCCGTCCAGCGCCTGGTGGGCCGGACGCACCCGGTCATCCTCCATCGTGAGGTATTGCAGATGTGTCGTATCCTCGTCCAGTTGCGCCGTCCGCCAGGTCGCGGCCTGAAAGGCCTGGAAACCGTGGATGCGCAGGAGCAGTTCGGCCCGGCGCTCGGCGGCATCGCCCAGGAATGGCGTAACGGTTTCAACCAGGTCTGCCTTGACCTCATCCCAGGGTTTGCCCTCGGGCAAGGCGGCGATCTGGTCGCGCAGGTTTTCCAGGATATTGGCCGCCTCGATGCCGGTGACGGTGAAGGCCCGCGCCCGCAGTTCCGGGAGAAGTTGGTCGAAGACCTCCCGCGACAGGACCGGTTTGCCCCGGATGAAGGCTGACGCCTCCCGGTGCGGCTCAAAAAAGCTGACCTTCGTCGGCATGGCTCGTTGGGGCGGGTTTCAGGGCGTTAGAAGCCCGTCAAAACCCACCGGCAATCTTCGGCGGTTTGTACACGTCCAAATTTTGTTTGCCGGGGAGGGTCAAGACAGCACCCCCCCGCGAAAACGCGCCGGCGTGCCAGTCCTGGACGCTTTTGGCGGCCTCGGTTGGGTCGCGCTCCCAGACCATGTCGGCCGGTCGGCCCAGGCTGTCGTAAAGCTGCCGTTTGCGGGTGTTGCGAAACCGCTCGAACTCGGGGTGGAGTTGGAGCGGGGCTGCCCCAGCCTTTTTGCGGATGTTGAAGCCGCGTCGGGCGTCCTGGCCGTTGAAGAGTCGCCAGGCGGTCTCCCAATCCGTCATGTGCCAGCCTGCTTTTCCAAATTGGGCGCTCGATGGCAGCCTTTCCCCAGGCGGCAAAACGCGGCCCCAAGGCGTTCTCTGGGCTTTCGCCCGCTGGACGATGAGCACCTCGTATTCCCAGGGGCGCGGGGCGTCGCGGCGGGTGCAGGCGTATAACAGCACCCCGCCGCGTCGGGCGATGAGGTGGTGGGTGTAACCGGCGCGCTCAAAGCGGGCCGGGATGGTTCTGGTATCGGTCGGGTTCATGTTTCTTGGGATTTGCGGCCGCTGGCCGCGGCGGCCGCGCCGGCGGCGGCGGCCAGTTGGAGCGCTTCCTCGGTGACGGTGAACACTTTTTCGGGCGACCAGTCGCGGAAAAAGGCGGCCACGGCGTGATACGCCTCCTCCGGGCTTCGAGCCTGGAGGATGAGAGCGCGGATGGGGCTGAGCGCGCCCCGGTACGCCTGGCCCAGCGCCTGGGCTTTGGCCGCGGCGATGGCATCGCTGGGCGGTTCTGCGGCCCAACCGGCGGCGTCCGCGCGGCCGGCTTGCGCCGCCGCCGCATCCGGCCCGCCGGCCGGCGCCAACGGCTCAGGCGTATTACGCCGGATGACCTCCTCGTCCGGGCCGGGCAGCGGGATGTCGTGCCGCTCGTAGAACCAGGCGCGCGGCAGTTCGACGCCGCTCTGCAGGAGGATTTGGTCGCGCCGCGCCTGGGCGAGGTAGTCTTTTTGGCGCACCGGCTCGGCCCGGAGTTCTGGGGCGTTGTCGGCTTCGCCGTAGTTGAGTTCGAGGACGGCTGTCACCAACTGTTGGTTGAGCAACGAGGCGAGCCAGTCGGCAGCCGCTTGGATCACGTCGCCGCGGATGCGCTCGTGCACGGTGCCGAGGGCTTGTGTGCCGCGGTCTGCCGGGTCGCTGGTGAGGGTTTGGCCCAGGATGAGCAGATCGCAGTATTTGTCGGCGCGATCCTGGATGGCCTCCTGCGGGCTTGTCCCGGCGGTTTTCTGGCCTTCGAGGAGCTGGAGGTTCGTGCCTTCGGGGAAGGCGGCCCAACCGGCGCTGCCGAGGTTGGCGAGCATGTCGCCGATGCGGGTGATGGTTTCGCTGGGCGTGCCGGCGGCATAGGTGGCCCAGCGGATCGGCACGCCGAACAGTTGGGCATAATTGAGCTGCCACTCGGCCGCGAAGTTCTGGGCCATCCACCACCAGGCCAGAGGTCGGAGCAGACCGGCGCCCAGATAGTGCGTCGCGCGGTGCGGCGCGGTCGCAACCAGAAACTTGTAAGGCGGCAGCGCCGCTGCGCGATTTTCCTGGTCGAGCCGCAGTACGAGTTGGCCTTCGCCAGTGAGTGCGTAATTGGACGGATGAACCCAGTGGGTCGCGCGCGGAACGAAGACATTGCCCTGGTTGGGCAGCTCGCGTTCCTCCCAGATCAGCTCGCACAGGCTCAGGCCCTTGAACCAGGCGTCGAACAAGTCGCCCAGCAGCCCGGTAAAATCACGCTCGCCCGAGGCGGCATCGGGTCGCATCCGCCAGATGGCGTGCTCGACCAATGCGGCCCGCTCGATGGCCTCCGCGGTCGGCGGCGCGTCGGCCTCGGCCCAGGGCTGAACGCTCCAACGCATGCTGGTGACGGCCCGCTTGAGTTCGGCGATGTTTTTCGCCAGGCGCGGCCATGTGTCCTCCATCAGGTCGAAGAGTTCCCACTGGCTCTGATGGTCGCCGGCCAGCGCGGCGGAAAGCACCGACTCGATCCGCACGGGGTCGAATTGAGCCGCGCGCGCGCCGCGCCAGGCGAGGTTATGGCGTATAACGCCCTGAGTTAGCGCGTCGGCCAGCCGCGCCGGAGGGCGGGCGGCGCGGGTGATGGTTTGGGTCTGGGGCGAGGCTTGGAGTTGCCAGGTCATGGTCAGTGATGGGTTGGGATAGCGCGCAGGCGCGGGCGCGGTCGGAATCCACGGACTCCCGACGTGACGCCGAGGCGTATCACGCCGGGATCGCGCAGCGACCCGGCGGCGCCGGTCGCGGCGGCGCGCAGGGCCAGAGCCAGGGCGGTGGCGCGGTCGGCATGGCCGTCGGGCGTGTGCGGCGACCGATAGGTGACGCCGCCGCCGGCCAGGCTCACGCGCTGAACGCTGTGCAGGTCTTCTCGAATCGCTCGGCTGACGGGGACGCGGAGTTTGAGACCCTCGAACGCCATCCGCAGCTTGCTGAAAAGCTCGACCTTGACCGGGTTGGTGAATGTCACCAGTTCGATCCGTCCGAAGCGGTGGGCGGCCTCGTTGTATTCGCCGAACTCCTGGGCCAGGTAATCGCCCAAGCCGACGCCGGGGCCGGTGTAATCCAGGGCGACTCGGCTTGCGGCGGCGATGCGCGGGCGCAGCAGCTCGACCTGCGCCGGCGTGTCCATCCCGCGCAGCTCGAGCACCTCGCGCGTGTGCAGCACGTCGCCCAGCTTTTCGAGCGTCCAGCAGACGGTGAGGTCGCGCCGCCGGCCGAAGTCAATGCCCAGATAGAGCGGGGTATTACGCCACTGCGCTTGCCAAAATTCAGGCGGCTGGGCGACGGCGGCGTCGGGCGACTCGCAGCGCGCGATCAGGTCGTAGGGCAAGAGAATGGCGGCCGAGTCCAGGAACTCGCACTCATACTCCTGCGCCCAACCGTCCGGGTCATCCAGCCCTCGACGCAGCTCCTCGACGTCCAGGGGCAGCCCTTGAGCGACGGCATCGTGGATGGTCAGCTTGTGGCGTGACCAACCTTCAGCTTTGAGCCAGAGGTCGGCGAATTTGTTGCCCAGTCCGTTTGGGGTCGAAAGGACCCGCAGGCGTAATACGCCGCGGAGCGGGTTGGAAATCGAGGGGTAGATGGCGCGCCAGATGGCGTCCGGGTCCTCGTGGAAGGCGAACTCGTCCAGGACCAGGTTGGCCGAGTAGCCGCGGGCCGTTGCGGGATTGGCGGGGATGGCGATGAGCCGGCTGCCATTGGGCCAGCGGATTTCGGCGGCCTTGAGCAGGGCCTCGGTCGCGTCGCGCGCCTCCTCGTAGCCGGCCAGGGCGATCTTGAACGCGTCGGCGTGCTCGCGGGCCTTGAGCATCCATTCAAGCGCCTGGCGCTCGCCCGCGGAGAGGCAGACCCAGGTGGTTTTCCGCTCCAGGCAATCGCGCACGGCCTCCAGGGCCGAGGTCCAGCTTTTGCCGGTTTGTCGCGCCCAACAGCCGATCTTGAACCGCGCGGCATCGTCCACCCAGCGACGCTGGTAGGGGAGCAATTCTCCGAACGGGCTGACGACCCGCGGTGTATCACGCCCGGAGGGGTCAAGCGGCTTTGGCGTTATACGCCGATTGGAGCGGGGGCGGCTCATGCGCGGCCATAGATTTCGCGGATGCGCTGCTGGCGTTCTTCGGGGCTGAGCGCGGCGTCGGCCAACACGGCTTCGGTGCGTTCCGCTTGCTCGGCCTTTTTGCGGAGCAGATCGAGCTTCTCCCGATCCAGTTCGAGTTGGCGCCGCTTCAGGCCGAGGTGTTGAACCGCAGTCCAGACCTTGGGGTCTTGAAGTCGGAGCGCGAGCGCGGAGAAGAACGCCTGCCCCAAGGCGGCGAGTTCCTCGGCGCCGGTGTCCGGGTGCCGCTCCCGATACCAGTCCATGAGCGCGGCGACGGTCTGCTCGTTGGCGCGAAGGGTCTCCTGGAGGCGTTGCCAGGACAGAAACTCGGAGAGCGCGCCGGTTGATGTGCGGATGCCTTTTTCGGCCAGCAGCCAGGCGCGGGTTTCTTCGAGCCGATGGGCTTGGGCATGTGCCGCGATTTCGGCCCGGAGTTCCGCCGGGAGATTTTTGAGCCGGCTATCTGCGCGGGGTTTGCGCATGGGCGCAGCGGGTAAGTTGGGTGAGCCGCCGCTCAACGGCGCGGCGGACGGTTTTTTGCAGTCCAGGAAGTCTGAGGGCCGCGACGCATTCCGCGATGCTAAATTCGCGGACCAGTCGAAGGCGGCCCGGAATGTCGCAGGTCTCGAAAAATTCGACGTTGTAGTGCGCCGGTGCGCGTTGGCGGAAGGGGTTGCCCAGGTACATGTTCAGCCGCTTTGATGTTCGGCGAGAAAATCCCGCCCGGCGGCCGTGATCCGCCAGGCGCGCAGTTCGGGGCTCAGGATTTTTTCGCACCGGGTGATGAGGCCCTTGTCCTCCAAGTAAAGGAGTTCGGCCTCGACCTGCTGCGGTTCGAGTCCGGTACGGCCCTCGGCGCGGGCCATCTGCGTGAGAAGCGCCAAATTGAAGCCCCAGCGCGTGGGGTTCTCGGCGAGAAAGCGCAGCAGCGAGAGCCGCAGTTGTTCGCGCTCGGTTGGGTTCATGCTTGCGGGTGTTATACGCCGGGTTGGTTCACTCGTCGAATCGCGCGCGGGTGTTTCGCAGCATCGTGACGATCTGAGCGGGCAGATCGTCGAGCCGTCGGCTCAGTTCGGCGAATCGGCGTTCGTTGCTCGCGGCCAGGGCTTCAATGGCACCGATGCGTTCGGCGTGGTCGGCGAGGCTTTCGGAAAGTGTCTGGATGTTGGACTCAAGCCGCTCGATGCGCTGATTGTCGGGGTCTGGCCGCACCTCGAGCGGTTGGGGTTCGATGCGTCGAGCGCGAGTGCGGACGTAAAGACCCGCCAGGCCCAAACCGAGGCCCGCGAAGGAGAACAGAACCAGCAGGACGTCTTTTAGTGTGACAGGGTTGACGTGTTCGATTTGGCCGAGCATTGGGAAGTTTTTTTAGCCGGGCGGCAGCGGGCCGGGGAAACCCGAAAAACCCGGCCCGCTGCGGTCCCTGCGCGTGTGCTGCGTGTGTTGCGGTTGTGGGTGAAGCGGTTCAAAGGGCGGCTGATTCAGGCTCGGCCGGCGCGCCGAGCCAACGGAGTTGTGGGGTTTGGAGCGTCTTGGACTCGTCAACAATCACACGGGCCAACTCAAACCAGGTCTGGATGCTGGTCGGCTTCAGGGCGCGCGACCAGGCCTCAAGCAGCGCGCCCGTCCAGACGCCAAAGACCGGCCCGTCGTAGCTGACTTCGGGCACGTCCGCTGCGCAGAGGAGCGCGATGGACGCGGCGCTGAGGCCGGGCGGATGCGCTTCCGGCGGCGTTATACGCCGGGCGACCTCGGCGGGAAGACTCCGCGGGCGGCGCGAGCCGAAGGGTGTGGCCCGCTCGAAGCCCGCCGCGTAACAGCAGTCCAGGACCACGCGGATGTTTACGCCTGGCCGGAAGCTTGCAAGCAACCGGCGGAAGGTGGTCTCTCGGAGCGGCCCGTCAAAGAAGCAAAGGGCTTCCCGCAGACCGTATTCGGACGTGGGCGAGTTAAACTGCGTTCCGTGCCCCGCGAAGGACAGGAAAAACCAGTCGCCCGGAAGCAGTTTATCGGCGGCCTGGGCCATGAGCGCGCGGAAATCGGCCCTTGTGGCGCGGTCGGTGAGCAAGCCCAGACTGGTGTAGCCCTGCCCCACGGCCAGGGCAGCCAACCCGGTGGCATCGTTTTCGCAGCCGCGCAACCAGCCCTCGAACCCGGCGTAGGCCGCCGGGTCGAGCCGATTGATGCCGACGTGGAGGCTGAGTTTGGTCATGACTCAAGGCTGGAGCGGCTCGATGCGCGCGCCGGCGTATAGCGCATTGCGCAGCGCCACGAAGGCCGGGTGATCTGCGGCGCGAGCCGAGGGTAAGGCCATGGCAAACAGGGTCGGTCGGATCGGAATCGCGCCGGCATCCGCCAGAGCCGCGAGCACATCGGCTGCGGGCGCCTCGCGGAACGTCACGGTGAGAGTGATCGCGCCGGGTTGCTGGCTGAGGAGGTTGTAGGCGGCCTGGAGTTCGACGGCGAGGTTGGTGTTTTGGATGCCGCCGCCCAGAATGATCTCGCCGGTGGCGGGGTTGTAACCGGTCGAAACCTTCCCGGCGCTCCCGCAGCCCGAGGCGAGCGCGGCGGCGAGCACCAGCGCGGGGATGTGCAGGCCGATGTGTTTGAGCCAGGTGATGAGGCGCTCCAGCCAGGTGTTGTCCCTGGGGGTTGGCGTCAGTTTCACGATGAGGCGCGCCAGGATGATCACCGCGCCCAAGGCGGCGATGACGTCGCCGGCGGAGATGGTCGAGGAAGCATTCATGTTGTTGTGGCGTTTTACGCCTTCGCCCTGACCTTACCCGACCGGCGGGCCGATGGCAAGCCGGGCGTATAACGCCCAACGAGAAGCAGCGCAGGCCGCCGCGAGTCCAGCCAGAAAACGCGCCGGGCGAGCCTAGCGGATCGGGCTGAGGCCGCGGGCGAGGCGTTCCGCCGCGCCGGGCGCGCGGCTGCGCGCGGCACCGCGCGGCTGCTTTGCCGGGAGTCGGCGGGCCGGGCGCGTTTTTTTGGCGAACCGGCCCGGCGGCGGGGTTTCCGGGTGCAGAAGGACGCGGGCCTGAGTTTCGCTCCAACCAAGCGCGCGCGCGGCGGCGTAGCGGAGGAAGCCGGCGCGCGTCCATCCACGGCGGCGAACCTCGCGGTCAATCTCGCCGAGCAGTTCGCGGCTGAGGCTGATGGCCGTGAGCGTGCAGTAGGGGCTGCGTTTGTGCGGCATGGGGTTGTTATACGCCGGTGGGACGTTGCGGGCAACTGTTTTTGGGGCGGTGTGAGCACGGTGACGGGCAGCACGCGACGGCCCCAACGCCGGGCCTCCGCGTGATTGGCAAAGAAAATGTCCAGCCGGTTGTCAAAGCGTGGGGCGAGCCGATCCTGGATAGTGCGCTCGCCGAGGCCGGGGATGCGGACGCGCGTGCCGAAGGGCCAGGCGCGCGGCCCGGCGGCGGTGATTCCCTGTGTTGGGAGGACGCCGGAAGCGGTGGGGCCGCCGGCCCATTTCCCGCAGCAGATACGGCATGGGCAGTAGGCGGTCACGGTCATGAGCCGGATGTCGGCGGTAGAGGCGTTATACGCCTGCGTGAGAACCGAAGCGACCAGCAGCGGCGCGGTGAGCCTACGAATGGCGGCGCGGAGGGCGGCGGCGGCAATCCGGTGGTCACGGGCAAGGACGTGGATGGCGTCGCGGTGTTCGCGGAATCGCTCGGCGCCGGCGGTGGCGCGGCTGGCCAGGCGTTCGTGTTCCGCGGCGAGCCGCTCAAGCTCGCGCAACAGTTGTTCGCGGATGGGGTTGGAGTGTGTAGCCATTGATCGCGTCGAGTTTTTCTCCGGTCCGGCAAAGGAGTTGGAGCATTTCGTGGTCTGCGATTGCGAGGAGTTCGCGGGCGCGCCGCAGGCCCTGGATGACCCCGGAATGATCGCGATTGCCGAGGCTCTGGGCGATTTGATGAGCCGACAAGCCCAGCCGCTCGCGTAACAGGTGCATGCACAGTTGCCGGGCGGTGGCGATGTGCGCGGGGCGGCGGCGCGAATCCAGGTCGGCGACCCGGATGCTGGCGGCGTCGGCGACGGCTTGCTTGATCAGGTTGATCGCGGCGCGGTGCCGGCTTAGCGGATCCGGTTTGAGGCCGTGGAGCAACTGGCGGAGGCTGGTGACCTCGGCGTATAACACCTCGACCGCCGCATTGAGTCGGGCGATGGAAGCCTCAAGTTCGGGTTGCATGCGTGGCGGCGGCGATTACGCCGCAAGTTCGCGGGTTTCGAGTTTGGCGGTTTCGGGTTTGGGCCGCAGGAAAAACTGTTCCTCCTGCACAAACCGGATGCCCATCGCGCGGAGTTCCTCTTCGTTGAACTCGTTGCGGTCGGCCAGCAGCGCTTCTTTGTCCACGCGGGGTTCCGGATAGCGGAGGTAGCTATTACCAAAAGGGAGTTTTTGAAGCCGAGCGACGACGTCCGCCCATTTGATTTTGCGGTTGGCGGTTTCAACGCGGGGCGGGCAGAGCTCAAATCCGATGACCGCCAGGGGCGTCTCGCGGCTTTTTTTGTCCGGGAAGAGTTCGGCGCGGTGGGCTTCGCAGTATTCCTGAATGACCTGCTCGCGTTCAGCGATCTGGTCGGCCAGGTCCTGGAGTCGCGCCTGGTGGCGTTTGGTCAGCGCCGCGATCTCCGCCTCCATCTCCGCCTGAGCGGCGGTGTGCTTGATTTTGAGCCGGACGACGTCGGCCACGGCGGCGTCGAGGGCTTCGGTGCTGGTGATTTTCATGGTCGGTTTGGGGTTTTGGGTTTGGTGTTATACGCCACGGGCGCCGCAGAGGGCGCGGACGGCGGGCACAAGCAGTTCGTGAAGCGGTTTGCCGGTTTCGTCCGCTTCAGCGCGGGCATCGGCCAGGGCGTCGGCCAGGGTGCGCAGGCCGAAGTTGGCGCGGATGAGCGGGGTGATCTCGCGCGCGAGGGCGCGGGCGTCGTGGCTCAGTCCGGCCACCTTGTCGAGCCAGACGGCGACGTCGCGTTCGGTGGTGCCGCAGCGGTAGTCGTCGAAGATGGGCTTGAGGGAGCGGCCGACCAGTTGTTTGGCTTCATCGTAGGCGCCGTCGGTGGCGCGGAGCATTTTGCCCCACTCGGAGGGGTACGCGAGATAGACGAACCAGGCCGGGGTCTCGTTGACCAGAGCCTTGATGAGTTTGAGCAGCGCCAGGCCGCCCTCGTGTCCCTCGTCGAAGTAAATGAGTTTCGGCGCGGTGCAGAGGTTGGCGACGATGGCTTCATGGAGGGCCGCGGCGCTGGTTTCCTGGGGCAGGCCCAGCTTGGTCGCCAGCCCGGCGAGGATGTGGATGGCTTTGTTGCGCCAGGAGGGGCGGATTTCGAGGATGATCGTGTCGGTGGGATTCTGTAGTCGGTCCCACCTGGCGAACCAGGTTTTGCCAACGCCCGTGGGGGCCAAAACGACCAGGCAGCGCCGGTCGGTTTGTTGGGCGCGGAGCAGTTCGATCCGCGCGCGCATGAGCTTCGCGAACGGAAGATCGGGCGTGAAGTCGGCCAGGTCGCCGGGCGCGCCCTCGGTCAGCGCCGCGACCAGCGCGCCGATGCGCTCGGCCATGCGGTCGCTGACTTCGTTGAGTTTTCCGGCCTTGAGCCGGTGCGTCCAGGTCTTCTCGGAAATGCCGCCCAGGTAGCGGCGGCAGAATTGGGCGTCCTTGAGGCCGAGTTGACGCTGGAAGGTTTCCAGCCGCGTGATGTTCTGTTGGAGTTGTTCGAGGTTCATGTTCGGGTTTTGGTTTTGTGTTGTTTCAGGCCGCCTGCGGCTCGGGCGTTTTACGCCTCAACACCGCGTGGGCGACGTAAAAGCCGTCGCTGATTCGGGTCATGGACAGGCCGATGACCTCGGAGCTGGTGAAGGCCGCCAGCCGGTCCAGGTATTTGGCCGCCGCCCGCTCGGCGGCGGCGTCGGGCGAGCAGGTACAGGAGGCCGTTTGGCCGCAGCAGCGCGCGATGTAAGTGCCGCCG
>JAOAIM010000051.1:0-19825 GCA_026414705.1 Verrucomicrobiia bacterium
GTGCCTCACCCTCACCCTTTCCCTCTCCCTCGAGGGAGAGGGAATTCCCCAAGCCGCGCAAGGGCAACGGGATGGCCCGTGACTCACGCGCGTTCCCGTTCAAAGTTCAAAGTTCAAGGTTCAAAGTTCAGAGTTTCGGGGCGTTGGTTTCGCCGCTTTGGGTTTGCCGATGGAAGTCAGCGAATCAGCCGCTTGGAAGCCTGCGCGACGCTCCCACGCTCCACGCTCCGACGCTCCCACGCGCTTCCACGCGCGACGCCGCGCGCCCGCTGTTCAAGACGCAGCAGTCCGACCCGTGGGGATACCGCAAATTTCCGCAGCCGAGACCTCGCGCAGGTCGCGCACCAACCAGTCCGGTTGATGCGCTCGCAATTCCTCCAGCGCGTGGCCGCCCGTGGCCACGGCCAGCACGCGCGCGCCGATGGCCCGCGCGCAGCGAATGTCGTGCGCCGTGTCGCCCACGACCAGAATCTGCTCGCCGCGCAACGGTTCGCGCAGCGCGCGGCTGCCGCGTTCCCGCGCGACCACGGCGATTTCATTTCGATCCTCGTGGTCGTCGGCAAACGCGCCCACGTGGAACAAATCCCACAACTGAAAATGCCGCAGCTTGATCTCCGCGCCCGCCCGAATGTTGCCCGTCAACAGGCCGATGAGCGGCGGAGGCGAAAGCGCCCGCAACTGGGCGATAAACTCGACGACGCCCGGACAAATCTCGCCCTGGCAACCGCGCATCAACTCCCGCAGATGCGCCACATACGCCTCGAAGAATCGCCGGAAATTCGCCTCAGTGGGCGGCACACCGCTCAGGCTCATCATCTCGCGCACGAGCGAGGTGTCGGTCCGGCCGGCGAAGCGGATGCGTTCGACGCCGTCGCGCACGCCGAACACTTCGGCAAACGCCCGCGCAAACGCCTCCACGCCCGCCCCGCCGGTGCGGATGAGCGTCCCGTCAATATCGAACAACACCAATCGAATCACGGCGTGTGGAGCGTAAACACCGGGTGGCAGAACGGCAACGTGCCGCAGCGCAGTCGCGCGTCGCAAGGGCGCCTCTCAGTTTCTTGCAACCTCTCATCAACACCGGGCTTCAGCCCGGTGGCGGCCAGCACGCAAGCTCCGAGCCGTTTCAACGGCTTGAACCCGAGTCGCGGAAAACGGTTAAAACCGTTTCCGGCCCTCGCCGCTGCAGTTCACCCGGCTGAAGCCGGGTGCTCATGAGAGAAAAGGTGCTCTGCAAGAGAGTAAGATGCACCAGCCGCCGCGATGGATGCCAGGATGGGGAAACGAAACCGCCACCCCGCGGCTTCATTCCACGGCGCGATGATACTCCTGCAAGGTGCGCACGCCGTAACCGGTTTTGCGCAGGGCGGCGATGCCCAGCAACGCAGCGCGTGCGCCGCTCATCGTCGTCATGATGGGCGTGCCCGAATAGACCGCCGTGGTGCGGATGCGCACCTCGTCGGCGCGCGGGGTCTGGCCGGTGGGCGTGTTGATGACGAGCTGGATTTCGCGGTTTTTGAGCAGGTCCAGCGCGTTGGGTCGGCCCTCGGCCAGCTTGAAGACGCGGCGCACCTTCAGTCCGGCGGCTTCCAGTGCGCGCGCCGTGCCACCGGTGGCGATCAGGTTGAACCCCAGTCGCGCAAACTCCTTCGCCACGGCCACGGCTTCGGCCTTGTGCGCGTCACTGACGCTCAGGAACACGCTGCCGCTCAAGGGCAGCGGCGCGCCGGCGGCCATCTGGGATTTCGCGTAGGCCACCCCCAGGTCCGCGTCCAAGCCCATCACCTCGCCGGTCGAACGCATTTCCGGCGAAAGCAAAATGTCCTGACCGTGGAAACGGCTGAATGGGAAGACGGATTCCTTCACCGCCCAGTATTTGGGCCAGATTTCGCGCGTGAAGCCCAGTTCGGCGAGCGTGCGCCCGGCCATGACCTTGGCAGCGAGCTTGGCCAGCGGCACGCCGATGGCCTTGCTCACAAACGGCACGGTGCGCGAGGCCCGCGGGTTGACCTCCAGGCAATAAACCGTCTCGCCCTTCACCGCGTATTGCACGTTCATCAGACCCGCGACCTTCAACTCGCGCGCCATCGCGTGCGTGTAGGCGCGGATCGTCTCGATCGCCCGCTGCGAGAGCGTGTGCGGCGGCAACACCATCGCCGCGTCACCCGAATGCACGCCCGCATACTCGACGTGTTCGAGGATTCCCCCAATGACGATGTGGCCGTCTGCGGGGTTGGGAAAATTGCCCACGTCGGCAATGCAATCCACGTCCACTTCGGTGGCGTCTTCCAGAAATTTGTCCACCAACACCGGGCGCTCCGGGGACGCCTCCACCGCAAAGCGCATGTAATGCCGCAACTCGGCGTCCGAATACACGATCTGCATGGCGCGCCCGCCCAACACGAAGCTCGGCCGCACCAGGATGGGGTAGCCCAGTTCGCGCGCCACTTCGAGCGCCTCGGTTTCGTGGGTGGCGATGCCGTTGGGCGGCTGCGGGATGCCGAGCTTGCGCAGCATCGCCGCAAAGAGCTTGCGGTCCTCGGCAATCTCAATGCTTTGCGGCGAGGTGCCGATGATGTTAACGCCGTTGGCCTGCAGACCGAGCGCGAGGTTCAACGGCGTTTGGCCGCCAAACTGCGCAATCGCGCCCCAGCACCGCTCGCGCTCGTAAATGTGCAGCACGTCCTCGAGCGTCAGCGGTTCGAAATACAACCGGTCGCTCGTGTCGTAATCGGTCGAGACGGTTTCCGGGTTGGAATTGACCATGATCGTCTCGAAGCCGTCCTCCTTGAGCGCGAAGGCGGCGTGGACGCAGCAATAGTCGAACTCGATGCCCTGACCGATGCGGTTGGGACCGCCGCCCAGGATCATGACCTTGCGGCGGTCGCTGGGTTTGACCTCGTCGTCGCCGCGGTCGTAGGTCGAGTAGTAGTAGGGCGTGTAGGCTTCGAACTCGGCGGCGCAGGTGTCCACGAGCCGGTAGCTGGGCAACAGGCCGAGTCGCTTGCGCAACGCGCGAATCTCGTCCTCGGTCCGGCCGGTCAAATGCGCAATCTGTCGGTCGGAAAAACCGAGCGACTTGGCTTTGGCGAGCAATTCCGCGTTCATTTCCCGGAACAAATCCCGCAAAGTCAAAACCATGCCATCTGCGCGCGCAAGTTCGCTCTGGTCTCCAACGGTTGGGGTGCTGCGACTCGCCCTTGCACTCGGGTTGGGCGCCGGCGCCCTCGCTGGCTCCGCCGCGTCCGCGCCGCCGGAGCGGTTGCCCCCCACCAACCTGCTGGTGTTTCACGACCGCCACGGCGCCGTGCGGCCCGTCAAATCCCGGCGCGACTGGCAACGGCGCCGCGCCGAGATTCTGCGCGGCTTCGAGCAAATTGCCGGCGCGTTGCCCGGACGGGAAAAACGCTGCGCCCTGGACGTGCGCGTGGAGGAAGTCACCGATTGCGGCCGTTACGAACGCCGTCGCATCACGTATCAGTCCGAACCGGGCTGCCGCGTGCCCGCCTGGTTGCTGATCCCGAAAGCCGCATTGGAGTCGCGGAAAAAATTCCCCGCCGTGCTCTGCCTGCCGCCGACCGACGGGCAATTCGGCGCGCGCGTCAGCGTCGAGCCGTTGCGCCCCCACTACCGCGCCTACGCGCACGACCTGGCCGAGCGCGGCTTCGTAACGCTTGCGCCCGCCTATCCGTTGCTGGCGGAGTATCAGCCCGACCTGCGCGCGCTCGGCTGGCCGAGCGGCACGCTCAAGGCCGTCTGGGACAACCTCCGCGCGCTCGACCTGCTCGATGCCCAGCCGTTTGTGGCGCGCGGACGCTACGGGGCGATCGGTCATTCGCTCGGCGGCCACAACGCCATTTTCACCGCGCTCCATGAGCCGCGCCTGCGCGTGCTGGTCTCCAGTTGCGGCTTCGATTCGTTCCTGCACTACTACGATGGCAAATCCGACCTCTGGCAACCTGAACGCGGCTGGTGTCAAACCCGTTACATGCCCCGGCTCGCCGACTATCGCGGGCGGTTGGAGGAAATCCCCTTCGATTTCCACGAACTGCTGGGCGCGCTCGCGCCCCGACCGGTGTTCGTGAGCGCCCCGTTGCGCGACGACAATTTCCGCGCGGCCAGCGCGGCCGAGGTCGTGCGCGCTGCCGCCGCCGTTTATCAACTGCTGGGGTCGCCCGAAAATCTCGTTTTGGAACAACCCGACTGCGGCCATGATTTTCCGTCCGAGGTGCGCGAACGCGCGTATCGCTGGTTGGAGCGTCATCTGTCCGCCCGGGATCGCATCTCCAACCAGGGAGATGCCCGAGCGGACAGAGTGATCCGTTGAAGCGTGAGTGGGCGCGACGCCCCGTCGTGCGTAGCTGCGGTCTGCGGGGCGCGAATTTGCGGTCTCAAGAAGCGAACTGGCCAACCCGCATGGGGCAGCAGGCGCATCGCCACTCAACGCAGGGTCAAGGCTGTCGTGGCCGGACGTTCACGCCGAAACTTGCGCGTCCGTGATTCTCGCGCTCCGCTCCCGCGCGTGGTTCTTGGGCCCTGCGCCTGCAGCGTTCGCCTCCGGCAATCTTGCCCTTTCAGGCGTGGGCACCGGCGTGCTGTTGGCGCGGTTGGCCTGAGCGATACGACGGGGCAATTTTGAGCATTTTTTTATTGGGCGCGGAGACCAAAGCGGGTAGAAGCCCACCGCCGAACCGAGCCGGGTTTGAGGCGGGTTTTCTCACCCCCCGTCAATGGGTCTGGTTGGGGCGGCGCATCGCGGTTTCATCGGGAACATGTCGCGCTTCGCAAAATTCGCGCAGTCGTTGGCTTCAGGGTATGCGCTCATCGGTGTGAACGTGCTTTATACCCTGGCCATGTTGCCGTTGGCCGTCGCGTATCTGGGTGCGGTTGAATTTGGCCTCTGGGCGGGCATCACGGCGATTGCGACGCAGATTCAGGTGTTGGCGGATTTTGGCATGACCGGCTCGGTCTTCCGGATTTTGGCCGATCACAAAGACGATCGTGTGTCTGATCAGTATGGCAGGGTCATCCAAACGGGCTTCCTTGCATTGGCGGCCCAGGGCTTGTTGGTCGCGCTCCTCGGCGGCGCGTTGAGTTACTGGACGCCCCAGTTGTTGAATGTGCCGGTTGAATACCACGCGATTTCGCGTTTGCTGATGGCGGGCCAGTGCCTTCTGCTGGCCGCCGGTTTTCTGGGACGCATTTTTACGCTGGTGCTTCAAGCCCACCACCGTTTCGACGCCGGAAATTATTCGCAAATGGCCGGGCTGCTGTCCGGGCTGGCCGCGCTTTGGGCGGCTTTGGAGGCGGGCTTGGGCCTCTACAGCATGTTGGTTTGCAGCGCTGCCGGTACCGTCATCACAAATCTCGGCTACGTGCTCGCCTGCCGGCGACTGCGTCTGTTGCCCGAACCCGGCCGATGGGGGCGACCGGATTGGGCGACGTTTCGGCGCATCTTCGCCTTCGCCACCGACATCTTCATGGTCTCATTGGGCCAGGCGCTCGTCGCAGCCAGCCAGGCGCCGGTGATCGCCCATGTTCTTGACCTTCGAGCGGTCGCCGTGTGGACGACCCTGATCAAAACCTTCATGCTCGCCCAGCAATTGATCCATCGCATCTTTGATTTTTCCGCCTCCGCTTTCGCGGAAATGATGGTGCGTGGTGAGCGCGAACGATTGCACCAACGGTTTCGTGACGTGACTGTTCTCACCGCGTCCGCTGCCGTGGTCGTGTGCGTGGCCGTGGCGCTCTGCAATCACGCTTTCGTTCAGGTCTGGATGGGCGGGCGTTTTTCCTGGCCGCGTTGGAATGATGCCCTGATGGCTCTTTACATCGTTGCGGTGGCCACGACACGCGTGCATTTGATCCTGGCTGTACTGACCAAGGTCATTGGCCGGTTGCGCCTGGTCTATCCGTTGGAAGGACTGCTTTTCCTGGGGTTGAGCTTGCTCCTGTCCGCTCAACTGGACCTGGCGGGCGTGATTCAGGCCGGCATTGCCGCCAATGTCATTGCCACCGGCGGCTATGGCCTTTGGCGCACGACACGATATTTCGGCATTCATTACCGAGACATTCTCTTGGGGTGGTTGAAGCCATCCATCGCGTTGCTGGGCCTGATGGCCCTGGCGGCGACGGTCATCGGATTGGCCACCCAGCCCCTCGCGCCCAAGCTGGCTCTGCCGGTGAACGCTGCCCTCATCGGCGCGGTCGGAACCGTGGCCTTCTGGCGGCTGGGACTGCCCGACCCTCTGCGCCGGGAACTCCGTGATCGCCTCGCAGGCTGGCGCACGCGGCTGGCCGGCGTCCTCAAATTCAACACCCGCTCCGGATGAAGGTGTGGTCGTTCCCGGTCACATTCACCAACCGGTAACCGGCCCGCAACAACCGGAACACGCTGCCGATGGTTTGACTCCGTCGAATTCCCGGTACGAGCCTGTGATGAAACTCCACGCACAACTGGCGTACCGCCAAGCGCCGCTTCAAAATTTGATCCACCACCTCATACTCGCATCCTTCGATGTCGAGCTTTAACAAATCAATGTGCTCGTGCCCGTGGTCCCGCATCAACGTCTCCAGGTCGCGGCACGCCACCTCCAGCCCGTCCCGAACATGTGGATTCGCAAACCAGGAAGCGTCCCGCGAATCCAACGGTGGCGCGAGCCGCAAGCGCCCGTTTCTCCCCGCGAGCGCGATCGGGTAAAACCGAAACTGCGGTATCTGATTCTCCGCGCGCCCCATTGTCTCCAGGCCCGTCGGCGACGGATCGAAAAGCAACACGTTGCATCCGAACCGCCGCACCAGATCGTGCTCAAAGCTGATGTCGCTGCCCACGCCCCCGCTATACACCACGCTCCCCGCATTCAAACCCGTCGGACAAATCGTCCAGCGACACTTCGAATCTCCCGCCCCCAGCGTCACCACCTCCGCCCGACTCAGCAACAGCCCGTAAAACACCCGAAACCGCAGGTCTTTGAACTTTCGTGAAAGCGTCGCCATGTCGCACACTCCGTTCGCCGCGCTTGCAGGATTGAAGCGCAATCAACGTTCGCAAGCTTTTTATGCCCACCAACTCCTCCAATCCGCACTCTTGACGCTCGCGTTCTCGTCAACCTTTCATCCTCTCAATCCCGTGGATCCAACAGCACGAAGGCGCCTTGCCCCAACACTCCCTCCGGCCCATCACCACGCTCAAACGGTGCGCGCCCGACGCACTCGCCCCCACCGTTTCAAAACGTTCCGTTTTGCCCCCTCGCAGCCCGCCGCGTAAACTTCGGCCCTCGTGACGCAGGACATCGCACGTTACCGCGCCCGACTTCAGGAGGAGGCCGACGCCGCCCGTTACGCGGCCCGCTTCGAGCGCGGCTCGCGCGCCCGGATTGACCGCCGCGAACAACGCGCCGTTCGCGCCATCTTCGCAGGTCTTCCCGATTGCCGCACCGTGCTCGACGTGCCCTGCGGCGCCGGCCGTTTCCTGCGCACGCTGGCGGCCGCCGACCGGCGCGTCATCGGCGTGGATGCCGCTCGCGCCATCCTCACCCACGCGCAATCCCGCGCCCACCACGCGGGCCTGCAGGCCGCATGGATTCAAGCTGACGCCGCCCGGTTGCCCCTGCGCGACGACGCCGTGGACGCGGTCTTTTGCAACCGACTCCTCCACCACATCCATCAGCCGGCCGAGCGCGCTGTGATTCTCCGCGAACTGCGCCGTGTCGCCCGTCGTTACCTCATCGTCTCGTTCTTCGATTACCACCGCTTTGGCCGGCTCCGACGCCTGCTCAAACGCCTCAAGGGCAGCCGCCCCAACTACGACAAGCAACCCACCCGCGCCGCCTTTTGCGCCGAGGTCGCCGCCTGCGGGCTTCGACTTCGTCAGATCGTGCCCACCGGCCCGATCTGGGTCGCCCAACACTACTTTGTTCTGGAGAAAATCGGCTGAACCGCCCTGACCTGCTTGACGGTCGGCGCTCACGGACCGCACCGGCTCGTGCGCAAAATGACCGTTTGCTGCGGTTACCCGGCATCAATCGAGCCGACCCTGCGAGGGTTTGAGCCGCGCCGTTTCAGAATGCGGTAGAAAAACGAGCTTCTTCCTCCTACAATCTGAACCTGAAAATGGCTTTGAGCCACGGATGAAAACACCGAAGGGCACGGATGCCTCAATCATTACGATGCGAATCGGGTTGACGGGTTGAGGCTGCGCAGTGCACGCACGCGGCGCGGGGCACGAGGTTTTTTGCCTTCGCGCGGCGTCTCCGCACGCAATCCCGCCCGACTTCCAAGGGTTTTCGGGGGTCGGTCAGGCGCCAAAGGCGCGCCCCTTTCCGCTCCCGGGCAACGCTCCGCCACGCCCCAGCTTCAGCAGCGATGGCGGGCAGAGATTTCGGATGCAGCGACGGCTTCAGCCGCTGGCGACAACCACGCCGGGCCGACCCGGACCGTGCCTCGGCCACACCCGCACCGCGTCGGTCTGGGCGTCGTCGCAGGCGATGAAGCCGGAGCGGTCAAACAGCCCCTCGCGCCGTCGGCTCACGGCAAACAGTTGCGGTGCGTTCCGGCCTTCGGGTTGGTGGCGCAGCAAGGCGCGATGGGCCTCGCTGTCAGAGAGACATTCGCCGCCGGAGCACAGGGGGTAGAGATGCTGGCCGAGGATGACCTCGGGGCCGTAGCCGCGCGGCTTGTCCTTGCGCGGGACGAGGCCGGAGAGTTGGCGGAGTTTGTTCCAGAGGTCGAAGCGCCGGGCCGGGCTTGGGGGGCGACCAGCCAGGCGTGGATGGAGTGGTCGGAGATGGCAGCGAACTGCAGTTTGAGGCAAATCGTAATCGCAATGATTGGGGAGACTTGGGCGTATCGGCCAACGATTGCAACGGCTGGACACGCGCGGCGCAAAGCGTCAGAAACGGCTCAGCCCTCCGAAGGGCATGTTGGCAGGGCCGAAAACCCGGTGTTCTTCAGAGGTCAGTGAATGTTGCGGATGGGGTCGGCCCCTGCGGCCCGCGCCCGACGGATGCGATGCCCTGCCGCGTCATCATTTGCCGATGCAAAACTGGCTGAAGATCGCGTCGAGCAAATCCTCCGTGTAGGTCTTGCCGACGACTTCGCCGACGGCATTGACCGCGAGGCGCAGGTCCAGCGCCACCAGCTCCAGATGCAACCCGCCGCGCAGGGCCTCGAGCGAACGCAGCGTCGCCTCGCGCCCCCGCCGCAGCGCGTCCTGATGGCGTGAGTTGATCATCACCTCGAGCATCTCGGCGCGGATTTCGCCCGACCAGACCAGTTGTTTGATGGCGTCCTTGAGCGCCTCCAGTCCTTCGCCGGTGAGGCAGGACACGTTGACCACCGGCGGCGCGTTGCCATCGAACCGGGCGCGCAACGCCTCCGCGTCCCAGCGCGGTGGCAGATCGGTTTTGTTCCGCACCAGAATCCGCTTCTTGGCGGCGAAGTCAGCGAGGAATTTTTCATCCTCCTCGCTGAGCGGTTCGGAGGCGTCGAGCACGTGCAGGATCAGTTCGGCGCGGGCGACCGATTCGTGGCTGCGGCGGATGCCCTCGGCCTCGATGGGGTCGCGCGCCTCGCGCAACCCGGCGGTGTCCACAAACACGATCGGCAACCCGCGGATGTTCGCGGTCTCTTCGATCGTGTCGCGCGTCGTGCCGGGAATGGGTGAGACGATGGCGCGGTCGTGGCCGAGCAGTTGGTTGAGCAGGCTGGACTTGCCGGCGTTGGGTCGCCCGACGATGGCCGCGCGGATGCCGCGACGCAGGATGCGCCCTTCGTTGGCCGTGCGCAGCAATTCGTCCATGAACGCGATGCCGCGTTCGAGGCGACGTTCAAGTTGTTCGCGCGTGTCGGGTTCGATGTCCTCCTCGGGGAAATCAATGTGCGCCTCCACGTGTGCGAGCACATGAAGCAGGTCGTCGCGCAGTTGGTTGACGCGGCGGGAGAGTTTGCCGGCGAGTTGCTCGTGCGCGGCGGCCAGCGCCAGCTCGGTGCGCGCGTGAATGAGGTCGGCCACCGCCTCGGCCTGCGCGAGGTCGAGCCGTCCGTTCAGAAAGGCGCGTTTGGTGAACTCGCCCGGCTCGGCCAGGCGCGCGCCACTTTCGAGCACGGCATCGAGCACGCCCTTGGCGGCGAGCAGCCCGCCGTGGCAGGTGATTTCGACCGTGTCCTCGCGCGTGTAGGTGCGCGGCGCGCGCATCACGGCGCAGAGCACCTCGTCCACAACCCGGCCGTTGCGAACGATCCGGCCGTAATGGAGCGTGTGCGTGGGCGCGTCGGTGGGCTTGCGGGAGGTTTTGCCCACGGGCGCAAAGCAGCGCTCGGCGACGGCCAGCGCCTGCGGACCTGAAAGGCGCACGACGGCCAGGCCGCCCTCGCCCAGCGGCGTGGCTATCGCGGCGATGGTGTCCTCGAGCATCGGCACAGGTTAGCGCCCGGCGCGCGCGGCAGGCAAGCGGGCCGGCCACCGGCGGCACGGGCAACAAGGCCCGGCCGGGCCGCTCGCGCGTCGGCCAGTGGACGGTGTTTTGCAATGCGCTTGACCGGCCTTTGAGGGAGGGGTTAACTAGGCTCGGTTAGGCAACGTTCATGTTTGCACAGTTCAAGAGCCTGTTTTCCAACGACATTGGAATAGACCTCGGGACGGCCAATTCCCTGGTGTATGTTCGTGACCGGGGCATTGTGCTGCGCGAACCCTCGGTCGTTGCGATCCAGGCGGGCACCACCAACGTGCTGGCGGTCGGCGAAGAGGCCAAACGGATGCTGGGCCGCACGCCCGGCAATATCGTCGCCATCCGCCCGATGAAGGACGGCGTGATTGCCGACTTCGAGATCACCGAGGCGATGCTCCGCCATTTCATCCAACGGGTGCATCATCGCAAACTGATCGCGCCGCGGGTCGTCGTGGCCGTGCCCACGGGCATTACCGAGGTCGAAAAACGGGCGGTCAAAGACTCCGCGACTCATGCCGGTGCGCGAGAGGTCTATTTGATCGAACAACCGATGGCTTCGGCCATCGGGGTGGGCCTGCCGGTGCATGAGCCGGCCGGGAACATGATCGTGGACATCGGTGGAGGCACGTGCGAAATCGCCATCATTTCCCTGGCGGGCATCGTGTTCAGCCGCAGCCTGCGGGTTGGCGGCGACGAGTTCGATGAAACGATCGTGGCCCACATGAAACGCGCCTACAACCTGATGATTGGTGAACGCACAGCGGAAGAGATCAAAATCCGGATCGGCTCGGCTTTTCCGCTGGAGCAGGAGTTGACGATGGAAGTCAAGGGCCGCGATTTGAGTTCGGGCCTGCCGAAAACCATCACCATTCGGTCCGAAGAAATTCGCGAGGCCCTGCGCGAACCGCTTTCGAGCATCCTCGAATCCATCCGTCTGACGCTGGAGCGGTGTCCACCGGAACTGGCTGCCGATCTGATTGATCGGGGCATTGTGCTGGCCGGGGGCGGTGCGCTCCTGCGCGGCATTGACCGGCTGGTGGCCGAGGAAACCGGTTTGCCTGTCCACATTGCCGACGACCCGATGAGCGCCGTCGCCGAAGGCACCGGGCGCGTGCTTCAGGAACTGCAGTTCCTCAAGCGCGTCGCCACCAACTCCAGCTAGCTCCCGCCGTCTGCGGGTCGGATGCCCGCAGGTCGCACCAGCCCGGCCAAACCGGGTTGCCCCGCGCGCGTTCACCACGCTGACAGGTCGCCACCTGTCCGGGCCGGTCATGCGCCCGGCCCGCCTCCGCTCCGCAGCCGGGGGCTGGGAGCGGTGACGTGATGTTGAAACGTCCGCAATACGTGGTTGGATTTCTGGCGGTGGCGCTCGCTCTGGCCGCGCTGAGCCTGCCAGAGAGCGCCGCCGCTCGCCTCAAGCTGGCCCTGGGCAGCCTGTTCCTGCCCCTGTTCGGCCTGGTCGGGGCCGCCCAACACGCCGCCGACCGGGCCAGCCAGGCCGTGTTGCCGCGGTCCGAACTCATCCGCCGCAACGAGTCGCTCCGGCGCGAAAACGAGCAACTGCGCCTGCAGGCAATGCAGGCCGCTGCCATCGCCCGCGAAAACGAGCGCCTGCGCCAGCAACTCGGCTGGCAGCAGCGGCACAGCGCCTGGAACCTCAAACTCGCCCGCGTCATCTTGCGCGACCCGGCCAACTGGTGGCGCACGGTGCACATTGACCTGGGCCGCCGCGATGGCGCGCGCGAAAACCTGCCCGTGCTGACCAGCGACGGCCTGGTCGGGCGCATCGCCGCCGTTGGCCTGATGCGCTCGCAGGTCGTGTTGCTCGGCGACCCGGCCTGTCGCGTCTCGGCCCAGGTGTTGAACGAGACGCGCGACACGGGCGTGCTCGGCGCCGCCGGGCCGCTGGATCGGGCGCTGGTGGATTTGGATTTCCTGCCGCGCAGCGCCGTGTTGCAACCGGGCCAGGCCGTCGTCACCAGCGGCCTGGGCGGTCTGTTCCCGGCGGGCATTCCCATCGGCCAGATCGTGGACTGGCGGCCGGTGGAATCGGGTTTGTATCTGCGCGCGCGCGTGCGGCTGGCCGCGCACCTGAGCGCGCTCGAAGAAGTGTGGGTGCTGTTGCCATGAAAAAACGGTCGAGGGTCGAGGGTCGAGAGTCGAGAGTCGAGGGTCGAGCCTCGGCGCTCGGTTAAAAGCAAAACCATGAATGTGTTCCGCGCCATTCTCCTGCTGTTGGCCGCGCTGCTGGCGGTGTTCTGGCAGGCCGCGTCGCCCTGGCCGGCGCGCTGGCTGCAGGCGCGCGTGGACCTGTTGCCGGCGCTCATGGTCTATGCGGCGCTGGCGACCGGCTGGCCCACGATGGCGTTGCTGGCGCTGGTCGGCGGGCTGGGCTTCGACGCGCTCTCGGCCAACCCGCCGGGCGTCAGCACGCTGGCCCTGCTGGTCGTGGGCGCGGGGATTCACGCGCGGCGCGAGTTGATTCTGCGCGACCAGCCCTTTGCGCAGTTTGTGCTGGGGTGCTTGGCCGGGGCGCTGACGCCGTTGCTGGCGGTGGTCTTGTTGCTCTCGATGGGCCGCGCGCCGTTGCTGGGCTGGGTTTCCCTCTGGCAATGGCTGGTGCTGACGCTCGCCAGCGGCCTGAGCGCGCCGGTGACGTTTCTGGTCTTTGACTGGTGCGAACGGGCGCTGGTCGGACGGCACGTGAGCGAAACCAGTTTCCGCCCCGACCGCGAAATCCGTCGGGGACGCTACTGAACGCACGAAAGCGAACGGGTGCGATGCTGATTTTTGATCAACTGAAACGCAACGATCCGCCGCTGCGGTGGCTGGCCGCCGTGGTGCTGGGTGGCCTGGGCGTGTTGCTGGCCGGGCTTTGGTGGGTTCAGATCGTTCAGGGCCGCGAACACCAGACGCGCGTCGAGAACCAGACCTTCCGCACCGTGCGCGTGCCGGCGGTGCGCGGCAAAATCCTCGATCGGCACGGGCGCGTGCTGGCGGAGAGCCGGCCCGCTTACAACATCAGCCTGTATCTGGAAGACCTCAGCGGCGCGTTCAAGGACGCCTACCGACGGCTCCGGCCGGTTGTGACCGTGACCAACGACGGCCCGTTTTGGAAACGCTGGCTCGGCGCGGGCCAAACCCGCGTGCGCCCCGCCCGGCTCAAGCGCGCCGAGGTCCAGGAGCTCGAATGGCGCGCGCGCTATCAGGTCGCCGGCCAGATCGTCACGCAACTGGCCGCGCAACTGGAAATGCCCGAACTGACCTTCAACCCCGAGGAGTTCCGACGGCACTACGTGAACCGGCGCGCGTTGCCCTGGCCGTTGGTGCGCGGCGCCACACCCCAACAGGTCGCCCGCTTTCTGGAACAAAACGGCGGCGGCCCGGCGCTGGATTTGGAAGTGCTTCCGCTGCGTGTCTATCCGCTGGGCGAAACCGCGGCGCACGTGCTCGGCCATCTGACGCGCGACGATCGCTCCGCCGAGGGCGAACTGGCCGACTACTTTTATCGGCTGCCGGATTACCGGGGCGTTCTGGGCGTGGAGGGCGGTTTTGACGCGGTGCTGCGCGGACGCGCCGGGGCCAAGGCGGTGGTGGTCAACCATCTTGGCTACCGTCAGGACGAACACGTCTGGCAACCGGCCGAGCCGGGCCGCAACGTCGTGCTCACGCTCGACGCGCGCGTGCAACAGGCCGCCGAGCGCGCCCTGCGACGGCGCGTGGGCCCGGAGGCGCGCGGTGCGGTGGTCGTGATGCACGTGCAGACCGGCGACGTGCTCGCGCTGGTGTCTTCGCCCGCGTTTGATCCGAACCGGTTCATTCCGCAGATCGGCTTGGAGGATTACGCGCGGTTGAACGATCCGGTGCTGCGGCCGCAGATCAATCGCGCCACGCAGGAGAACTACGCGCCCGGCTCGATCTTCAAAACCGTCGTCGGCCTGGCGTGCCTGGGCGCAGGGCTCAACCCCGACGAAAAAATTTTCAATCCCGGCCACATCTACATCGGGCGCCGTTACATTCACGACACCGCGCCGGCGGGCGACTACGATTTCCGCCGGGCGCTGTTGCGCTCCAGCAACACCTACTTCATCACCAACGGCCTGCGCTGCGGCGTCACCCGCATCCTGGAACTGGGCCGACGCCTGCACCTGGGCGAGCGCTTCGAGCTGCCCACGCGCCAGGAGACCGCCGGCTTCTTCCCCACCCCCCGCACGGTGAGCCGGGGCTGGTTTGACGGCGACACCGCCAACCTCTGCATCGGCCAGGGGCGCATCGCGGTCACCCCGTTGCAAATGGCGGTGATGACCGCCGCCTTCGCCAACGGCGGGACGGTGCTCTGGCCGCGCCTGGTCGCGCGCATCGAGCCGCAGGACCCGCTCTCCGAGGAACCGGCGCTGGAGTTTCCGGCGCGGCGCGTGCGCGATCACCTCGGCGTGCCGGAGCGCCATCTGACGATTCTGCGCGAGGCGATGCTGGCCGACACCGAAGACCCCGAGGGCACGGCCTGGGCCGCGTTCCGCGATTACTACCGGCAGCCGGGCGCCCTGCGCGTGTGCGGCAAAACCGGCACCGCCCAGGTCACCGACCCGCACAATCGCGTCATCGGGCGCAACCTCTGGTTCATCGCCTTTGCGCCCTATGAATCACCGCGCTACGCGGTCGTGGTGCTGGTCGAGGGCAACGGTTCGGGCGGCACGACCTGCGCGCCGGTGGCACGCGACATTTTCGAGGCGTTGCAAAAAATCGAGACGGCGCCGCCGCCCGGCGCCACGCTGACTTCAATTCCATGACCTCCAACGCGCTTGCCCAAGTGACGTTTGAGACGCCCCTGCGGGTGCGGCGGCGCGAGCTCGACCGCCCGCAGATCGCGGCGGTGCTCGGGCTGGTGACGTTCGGCGCGTTGTTTGTGTGGAGCGCCACGCACGCGGGCGACGCCGGCTCCGGGCTGGCGTGGTTTGAGTGGCGGTGGGTGCGCCAGTGCGTCTGGTATGCGCTGGGGGCCGCGGCCGCGGTGGCGGTGTGCGCGGTGGATTACCGGACGTTGGCGCGCTGGAGCTACGTGGCCTACTGGCTGGCGATGCTGTTGCTGGGGCTGGTGCTGGTGCCGGGCATCGGCACCTCGCACGGCTGGGGCGCGTTGCGATGGATTGACCTCGGACCGGTGCAGTTTCAGCCCTCGGAGTTTGCGAAGCTGGCGTTCATCCTCGCGGCCGCCAATTACCTGAGCCGCCCGCCGGAGGAGTTGCGTCAGGCGCGTGTGTTCTGGACGGGCATCGGTTTGATGGTGCTGCCGTTTGGGCTGATCCTCAAGGAGCCGGACCTGGGCTCGGCGCTGGTCTTGTTGCCGACGGGGCTGGCGATGATGTTCGTGGCCGGCGCGCCGCGAAAATATCTGTTCCGGCTGGTTGGCGGGGTGGGCGCGCTGGCGGCGTTGTTGCTGGTGGACGTGTTGTTTGCCCCGCCGGGCTGGCGCATCAAACTGGAGGAATACCAGCGCGACCGGTTGCTGGTGTATTTCGGGCGCGATTTCACGAGTTTGGCTCCGCCGAATGCCACGGCGGCGGAGCTCGAACGCCTGCGCGAACGGCAACGCGACCGTTCCTACAACGTTCGGCAGGCGAGCATTGCCGTCGGTTCTGGCGGACTGACGGGCAAGGGGCTGGGCCGGGGCACGCAAAAGGCCCTGGGTTTCCTGCCGCCCTCCGTGGCGCACAACGACTTCATCTTCTCCGTGCTTGCCGAGGAGACGGGATTCGTTGGCAGCGTGAGCGTGCTCGCGCTGTATGCGGTCGTCCTGTTCACCGGATTGCGGACGGCCGGCCAGGCGCGCGATCGCCTGGGCAGACTCCTGGCCGTGGGCGTGGTGACGCTCCTCTTCAGCCAGGTCTTCATCAACATCGGCATGAACATTCGACTGATGCCCGTGACGGGCGTGCCACTGCCGCTGCTCTCTTACGGCGGGTCTTCAGTGCTCGGCTCGTTGATCGCCATCGGCATCCTCCAAAACGTTTATCTGCGACGGAAAGGATAACGCCATGAGTGACAAAAGTTTTGGCCGCCGACGCCGCGGCCTGCGATTCCGCCCCAGCGGCGGCCTGGGAACGCCGCAAAAAACCGAACGCGAAGCGCTCCAGGCCCGTGCCGAAGCCACGGCGGGCGACGTGATCGGGGAGCGCGTCTTCGAACAACGTCACAAACACGAAATCGAACGCGCGGAAAACCTTGCCGCCGGTTTGCCCCCCGAGGGCGCCCCGGCCGAGGAACTCGCGCCCGAAGAAGCCCGCGGCCAGTTCCGCGAACCGCACCTGGACACCCCCGCGGAAGTGCGCGAGGACGAACCCTTCGAGCCGGTGCCCGTGCCCGAACAACCCAAGGGCCTCGTCGAGACCCTCAAGGTCGCCGCCACCAACCTCGTCAAAAAGGTCCAGCGGCTCATCCGCCCGGCCAAACGCATCCACAAAGAGGTCATCATCAACGCCGAAACGCTCGAAACGCGCGTCGCCGTGCTCGAAGACGGACGCCTGGAAGAGTTCAACATCGAACGCACCCACGAGGAGCGGCTGGTGGGCAGCATCTTCAAGGGCCGCGTGCGCAACCTCGAAGACGGCCTCAAAGCCGCGTTTGTGGACATCGGGTTCGAGAAAAACGCCTTCCTCCACTACTGGGACATCGTGCCCAACCAGTTCGACAGCAGCGTCGAAATCGTCGAGCGCGAGGGCCGTCGCCGCGACCGGCCCAAGATCACCCAGAAGGACATCCCGCGGCTCTACCCGCCGGGCAGCGAAATCATCGTCCAGGTCACCAAGGGGCCCATCGGCTCCAAAGGCCCGCGCGTGACCACCAACCTGGTGTTGCCGGGCCGTTACCTGGTGTTGCTGCCCAACTCCGACCAGTGCGGCATCTCGCGCAAAATCGAAAGCCCCGAAGAGCGCAAGCGCCTCAAAAAAATCCTGCGCGAGTTATCCATTCCCGACGGCATGGGCGTGATCATCCGCACCGCCGGCGAAGGCCAGCAGAAACGCTATTTCGTGCGCGACCTGGCGTGGTTGCTCGAAGAGTGGCGGCTCATCCAGGAACGCATCAAGTCCCAGCCCACCCCCTCCTGCGTGTTCCAGGAGCCGGACCTCATCGAACGCACCGTGCGCGACTTCCTCACCGAGGACGTCGAGCGCATCGTCGTGGACGACGCCAAAGCCTACGAACGCATCCGCGACATGATCGGGCGCATCTCCAAACGCTCCGTCAGCAAGGTCAAGCTCTACACCGACGCGCACCCGATCTTCGACCGCTTCAACATCACGCGCCAGTTGGAGGTGGCGTTTGCCCGCCAGGTGCCCCTCAAAAGCGGCGGTTACATCGTCGTGGACGAAACCGAGGCGCTCGTGGCCATTGACGTCAACACCGGCCGGCACAAGGGCACCAAGGACCAGGAATCCACCATTCTGAAGGTGAACCTGGAGGCGGCCGACGAAATCTGCCGCCAACTGCGCCTGCGCAACATGGGCGGCCTGATCGTGCTCGACTTCATTGACATGAAATCGCGCCGCGACCAGCAGGCCGTCTATCAGCGCATGAAACAGGGCCTGCGCCGCGACCGGGCCAAGACCCACGTGCTGCCCATCTCCCAACTGGGCCTCATGGAAATGACCCGCCAGCGCCACACCGAAAGCGTCCGCGCCGCCGTCTATGACGACTGCCCCTATTGCAAGGGCCGCGGCAAGGTCAAAAGCGCCCTCACCATGAGCGTCGAAATCCAGCGCAAACTCATCGAAATCCTCAAAAAACGCCCGCGCGACGAGTCCGACTTCCAGTTGCGCATCATCGTGCATCCGAGGGTGCTCGAACGCCTCCGCACCGAGGATGAAAAGCATCTCATCGAGCTGGAGAAACGCTACTTCGGCAAGCTCGCCTTCCGCGCCGACCCCACCATGCACGTGGAGCACTTCAAAATTCAGAACGCGCTCACCGGCGAAATGGTTGCCGATATCGGGCCGTTATTGGCCTGAGTCCGTTGCCACGCACCCCGCCCGACGTGCGCTCGGGCGGGGCGCGTCCAATCTTGGCGGCGTCTTCTGCTCCCGCAACGCGGGAGCGCCCGCTCGAGGAATCCGAATCCGCTTCACGCCGGAGAATCGGCAACGGTTCTCCTCATTCCACCTTCCGGGTTTCCGATTCAACGTTCGATGTCCGTTTGGTTCGCGAACGGCATCCGATGGCGACGACGCCGAAACGGGCGGAATCCGCCGTTGACACGCTCGGAGCAGCCCGGGAGTTTATGCGAGCATGATGGCGCGGGAACAGGCCTTTGTCCTTGGGCGGCCGGCTTTGTCCCAATACGTCTGTTAGCCCGCTCGACCACGCCGTGAGCAAGGGCACCGTCTTGATCGTTGTCGGGGTGCTCGTGCTGGTCGCCGGCGCGCTCTTGGTCGCAGCGTCGTGGGCGAAGCGAAAGACCGAGTCGGTGTTGTGCGGCAATCAGATGGCGTCCATTGGTTGCGCAGCCCGGCTTTGGGCTCAGGACCATGACGGCCTTTTTCCTTCGGACCTTCTTTCGATGTCGAACGAGGTCATCACGCCGGAGCTTTTCGTTTGTCCCGGCGACCATGGACGACAGCCAGCGGCCAGTTGGGCTGTGTTCACACCAGCAGACAGCAGTTACGAGATTGTGGCTCCCGGCGTGAAGGATGGCGACACGAATGGTGGATTTTTGCGTTGCAAGATTCACGGTCACCTTGGCTATGCAGACGGGACAGTTTTCGATGGCGTCAGGAGACGCACGCAGATTCCCTGAGTCGGCTAACCATGCGCTGCAGCGAACCGCGTCCCCGCCGTCCGCTCGGGCGTCGCGGCAGTTCGTGAGCGCACGGTGCGCTGCACCAACTCGAAATTCGCCGTTCGATGTTCGGTGTTGGTTGTTCGATGTTTTGCGGCGCGCCCGCCGGTGCTCCCTCTCCCAGCGGGAGAGGGCCGGGGTGAGGGAGAACGCGTCGTGGGCGTGAGGGTGTGCACATGCTTGCGGAGCGCTCACCCTCACCCTGTCCCTCTACCTCGAAGGAGAGGGAATGGCCAATGCCACGCTGCGCGAGCACGGGAGCGTTTTGGAGTGCGGCGGCTTGCCGCCGCTTTGGTTCTGCCGACTTCCAGTCGGCGGCACAGCGGATTTCCAATCCGCGCTACGCTCTCACGCTCCGACGCTCCCTTGTTGTTCCCCCGTTCCTGAGTTCCTCCTTCGATGTTCGGTGTTCGATGTTCGATGTTCGATGTTTCGCGGCGTGCCCGCCCGCGCTCCCTCTCCCAGCGGGAGAGGGCCGGGGTGAGGGAGAACGCGTCGTGGGCGTGAGGGTGTCCACATGCTTGCGGAGCGCTCACCCTCACCC
>JAOAIM010000051.1:19835-20377 GCA_026414705.1 Verrucomicrobiia bacterium
GCCGACTGCCAGTCGGCGGCACAGCAGATTGCCAATCTGCGCTACGCCCCGACGCTCCCACGCTCTGACGCTCCCATGCTTCCTTCGATGTTCAATGTTCGATGTTCGTTGTTCGATGTTTTGCAGGGCGCACGCCCGCGCTCCCTCTCCCAGCGGGAGAGGGTCGGGGTGAGGGAGAACGCGACTTGCGCAAGAGGTTGTCCACATTCTCGCTGGACTTTGTTGCGCCCCTTCGGGGCTTGAGAGGATGAGGGGGGCGCACCAACCCAGGGCGTTGCCCTGGGCTAACGTTGTGGTCGCGCCTTCGGCGCTCACAGCGGTCGGTGCAACGAGGTTTTCGGCGGGACGCCGAAGACGGCACGCGAGACGCGTGCTCCCCGTTTCATGGCCAATCTCCAATTACCAATTTGAAATTTGCAATTTGCAGTCCCCCACGCTCCGACGCTCCACGATCCATTCGATGTTCGATGTTCGGTGTTGGTTGTTCGATGTTTTGCGGGGCGTGCGCCGGTGCTCCCTCTCCCAGCGGGAGAGGGCCGGGG
>JAOAIM010000052.1 GCA_026414705.1 Verrucomicrobiia bacterium
GGCCCAGCGTGCCGCTGCCGCTGAGCGGACGCACCAAGCACATCGGCAGCAACTCGGTCGGAAACCCCACCCAGTTGAGCACCGGCTTGAGCCACGCGGTGAGCAGTTCAATCCCCCCCGCCGCCCGGAACATTCCAATCGCCACCAAGATCGCCACCAGATACGGCATGATCATCACGGAAACCTGGAAGCCCTCCTTGGCGCCTTCGACGAATTCCTCATACACCCGCACCCGCCGCAGCGCCGCATACAGCGGAAAGAACGACAGCAGAAACGGAATCGAAAGCAGCGAGAGCGCCTTGACGCCGCGCACCAGCACGTTGTCACGCGCCCAATCCGCCGGGGCCGCACGCCCGAAAATCTCCGGGTAGCCCACCTGCAAAAACGCCCACACGAAAAACGCCCCGAACAACGCCAGGACAATGCGTGCAGGCCAGGTGAACGGGGCCGGCGGCTCAAGGGCCGCTGGCGCGGGAGCAGGTTGTTGGGAAGTTCCGGTGCCGGATGTGTCCGACGAGTCTGGACTTACAGGTTCAGATGGCCGGGGCGTCAGTGGCGGCAGACGGTAAGCGGGCAGTTTTTCCAACAACTTCACCGCCGTGATCCCGGCGATCGTCGAACAAATCGTGGCCAGAAACGCCGTGCCAATGATCGCGGTCGGATTGGTTGAACCGGCCACCGCCAGCACACCGACTGCGGTCGCGGGGATGAGTTGAATGGAACTGGTGTTGATGGCCAGGAAAGTGCACATGGCGTTGGTCGCCGTGCCCGGACGCAGATTGAGCGTTTCGAGGTCTTTCATGGCGCGGATGCCCAGCGGCGTGGCAGCGTTGGTCAGTCCGAGCATGTTGGCCGCCATGTTCATGAGCATCGAGCCCATCGCCGGATGTTCGGCGGGCACATCGGGAAACAGGCGGCGCAACACCGGACGCAACGCGCGCGCCATCACCTGAATCAGCCCGGCGCGTTCAGCCAGCCGCATGATGCCCAGCCACAACGCCATGATGCCCGCCAACGGCAGGGCGAGTTTCATGATGGAAAATTCCGCGCGTTCAAACGCCGCGTTGGTTACCGCTTCGAGTTTTCCGTGCCAGCCCCCGATGAGCACCGCCAGCACGACCAGCCCAATCCAGATGTAGTTGAGCATGGCCGCAGCCTACGAACGGCAGGGAAACGGAGCAAAGGCGAAAAGCCCGTGCGCGCGGGCAACGGGCGAGCCGGCCCGGGTTTTGAGCAGCGCGCCCCCCAGCAACGTGCGATGCGCCTCATCGCCCGGCGAGAACCTTGCCAAAGCCGGCGCGTCGTTCCAGAATCCCCATGCCGTGGACGCCAGTGTAGCTCAGCGGTAGAGCAACGGTTTTGTAAACCGTCGGTCGGGGGTTCGAGTCCCTCCACTGGCTCCAAAATCTCCCCGCAGTTTGAAGCCCGCGGCTGGTCGCGGGTGTTTTAGCGTCGGAAAAAGTCCCGAATCACGTCCACAACGCGCTGCTGCTGTGCCTCGGTTAACTCGGGATAAATCGGCAGGCTGAGACATTCGCGGGCGGCCTTCTCGGCCACCGGGAAGTCGCCCGGCCGATAGCCCAGGTGCGCGAAACATTTTTGCATGTGCAACGCCAGCGGATAATGGAGTGCACAGCCGATGCCGTTGGCCTCCAGATGGGCCTTGAGTTCATCCCGACGCGGGTGACGCACGACGTAGAGATGATAGGCGCTTTCGGCCCAGGGCGCTTCGCGAGGCAATTGCAGGGGCGTGTCGGCCAACAGCTCGTGGTAACGGTGCGCCACGCGCCGCCGTGCGCGCGTCCACTCGTCCAGATACTTGAGCTTCACGCCGAGCACGGCGCCCTGAAAACCTTCCATGCGGTAATTGAAGCCGATTTCGTCGTGATAATAACGGCGGGTCGAGCCGTGCTCGCGCAGTGCGCGCGCGCGCGCCGCCAACGCCGCGTCGTTGGTCACCAACGCGCCGCCCTCACCGGCTGCGCCCAGGTTCTTGCCCGGATAAAAGCTGAAGCAGGCCATTTCGCCAAACGTGCCGACCACGCGGCCCTTGTAGCGCGCGCCGTGCGCCTGGCAGGCGTCCTCGATCAGCTTCAGGTTGTGTCGTCGGCAGATGTCCCGAATCGGCTCCACGTCGAAAGGATGGCCGTAGAGGTGAACGGGCAGGATGGCTTTGGTGCGGGGGGTGATGGCGCGTTCGACCAGCGCGGGGTTGAGGTTGCAGGTCGCCTCCTCGATGTCCACATACACCGGGCGCGCGCCCACGTAGCAAATCGCCCAACTCGTCGCCACGAAGGTGTGCGGGGTGGTGATGACCTCGTCGCCCGGACCGACCCCCGCCAGAATCATCGCCACGTGCAAGGCTGAAGTGCCGCTGTTGAAGCCCACGCAATGCTCCGCGCCGCAGAATCTGGCGAAATCTTTTTCAAACTGCGCCACGTCCGGGCCCAGGCAGAAGGTGCAGTTGTCGAGGGTGCGCGCCAACGCGGCGTCAATTTCGGGGCGGATGCGCCGCAACTGCGCGGGCAGGTCCAGATACGGGACTTTATCGCTCATGCAATGGCTCCTCGGATCGGTGCGTTCGTCGGCGCGCAACATAACGCCGTCGCGACGCTTTGAACAACGCGGAAACTGCGGACGCCGCGTCGCAATACTACGTAAAGCCGGCTGGCTCGCCTCCGGACGGCGTCTCGGCGGCCCATCAGCCGCCCTGCCCTTGTCCCAACGCGCCAGGGCCGCCGCGAATTCGCGCCTTTGTATTTGGCCTGCCCCCAAGACACCGGGCGACAATCGGTGCTCGGCCTGCATCATTTGGGGACTTGACCCGCACCGGGCCGTCCGTTAGCTTGGCGGCGATGTCAATTTACCTTCGACAAGTGACCGTGCTGACGGTGGAGGTCGTCGCTGTTGGCGACGAAGCCGTGGGTCGTTGTCGAAGGTAGTCAACGTTCTGGACAAAAACCCACGGCTGGAAACGGTCGTGGGTTTTTTGTTACCCGCGCCGCTCCGGCCGGCAAACGCAACCAAAACCATGAGCAAGACCATCGCTGAAACGAAAACGAAACCGGCGCGTGCGCCGCGCCGCGCTGCCACCCGTCCGCGACTTGAAGTTGGGCCCACGATGTCGGGGAGCGAAATCCTGGTGGCGTGTCTGGAGCGCGAAGGGGTGGACACCATTTTTGCGTATCCGGGCGGGGCGAGCATGGAAGTGCATCAGGCGCTGACCCGCTCCAAGAAAATCCGGGTCGTCCTGCCGCGACACGAGCAGGGCGGGGCGTTTGCCGCCGAGGGCTACGCCCGCGCAACCGGCAAGGCCGGCGTGTGCATGGCCACCAGCGGCCCGGGCGCGACCAACCTCGTTACCGGCATCGCCGACGCCTACATGGACTCGGTGCCGCTGATCGCGATTACCGGCCAGGTGCCGCAGCACATGATCGGCAAGGGCGCGTTTCAGGAAACGGACTTCTTCGGCCTGACGTTGCCGATCGTGAAGCACAGCTATCTGGTGACCGACATCAACGACCTGCCGCGCATCGTCAAAGAGGCCTTTTACCTGGCGCAGACGGGGCGGCCCGGCCCGGTGGTGATTGACCTGCCCAAAAACGTCCAGCAGGCCCGCACCCAACCGGTCTTTCCGAGCGAAGTGCACATCCGCGGATACGATCCCTGCCCGAAAGCGAGCGATCTGGAGTTGAACGAGATCATCGGGTTGATCGAAAAATCCGAGCGACCGGTGCTGTATGTGGGGGGGGGCATCATCACCGGCAACGCCAGCGAGGAGTTGCGCGAATTTGCCGAGCGGACGCAGATCCCGGTGACCACCACGATCATGGGTTGCGGCGCATTCCCGGAGACGCATCCCCTGTCGCTGCGCTGGCTGGGCATGCACGGCGCGGCCTACGCCAACTGGGCCGTCAACGGTGAATTCGAGCCGCGCAAATCGCCCAACGAACCGATGCGCAAGATCGCCCCGGGCGCCGACCTGTTGCTGGCCTTCGGGGTGCGCTTTGATGACCGGGTCACGGGCAAGGTGGACAAATTCTGCGAGGGCGGCACGATCGTGCACCTGGACATTGACCCCTCGGAAATCAACAAAAACAAGCCCGCCAACCTGCCGATCGTCAGCGACGTCAAATACGCGCTGGGCCGGCTCAACGAGATGCTCCGACGCCGGCCCATCCAGAAAAAATTCACGCGCTGGCACGAGCAGATTCAGGCGTGGAAGCAAAAAGCGCCTTTCACCTACCGCGTCACCGAGGAAGTGCTCAAGTCCCAGCACATGCGCGACCATCTCCAGGGCCGGGAGCACGAGGTCATCCTGCCCCAGATGGTGATCGAATTGCTTTACGAAATGACGCAGGGCGAGGCGATCCTGACCACCGGCGTGGGCCAGCATCAGATGTGGGCCGGGCAGTTCTACAAGTTCAAGTATCCGCGCCAGTTCCTCACCAGCGCCGGTCTGGGCGCGATGGGTTACGGCTATCCGGCCGCCATCGGCGCCAAGGTCGCGCGCCCCGACAAGCAGGTCATTGACATTGACGGCGACGGATCGTTTCTCATGAACGTCCAGGAACTGGCCACCGCGCACATCGAGCACATCGCCGCCAAGGCCATCATCCTCAATAACCAGCCCCTGGGCATGGTCGTGCAGGGGGAAGACCGCTTCTACCAAGGCAACCGCGGCCACACCTACCTGGGCGACCCGGAGAACCGCAAACAAATCTACCCCGATTACGTCGCGCTCTGCGCCAGCTTCAATGTGAAGTGCGAGCGCGTGATGTATCGGAGCGAACTGCGCGCGGCCATGCAGCGCATGCTCGATGCCGACGAGCCCTACGTCCTGGACGTGATCGTGCCTTACACCGAGCACGTGCTGCCGTTCATTCCGGCGGGCCGCACGGTGGCCGACATGATGCTCCAGACCTGAGCGCGAGCCGCACCGAGCGGGGCTCCCGTTGGCCGGCCAACCGAAACGCGAGGGCGATCCGCGTCCTCCGCTGATTCGGTCAGGACTCATCATTTTGGAAACAGCAGTTGCTGCGCGCGACGGCATCGCCGGGCCACGGAGAGAACAAGGATTTGTTTCGGAAAACCGTGTTCAATCACCGGCTGAAACGCCGTTTCCATCCGAAAGCCCACCCCCGGTGTTCTTCTGCATTTCAACCGTGGCTCGACGGCCGTTTTCAGGCTCAACGGCCGGATTGAGGGCGATAAAAAAGCCCGTCCGAGCGGACGGGCGTTGCGCAAAGCATTTTGTTACTTCGACTCGCCGGGCGGCGCGGCGGGTTGAGCGGGTTGGGTGGCCGCGCCCTCCTGCGCAGCCGGAGCCGGGGCGGGCGTGGAGAATTCGACCCACTCGAGGATGGCGCGCCGGGCGGCGTCGCCGCGACGCTGGCCGGCCCAACGCCCCCGGGTGCCGCCGAGTTTGATGATGCGGGTGTAACCGCCGTTGCGGTCTTTGAAACCAGGCGCAATTTCCTCAAAGAGGATGCGCAGCACATCCTCGCGCTGACGCCACTTGATTTTTTCGTCTTTGCGGAGGTGCTGACCAGGGCGGCGGTAATGCAGGCGCGCGGCGGCGAGGCGTCGGGCATGCAGGGTACCCTTTTTGCCCAGGGTGACGATTTTTTCGGCGACGGAGCGGGCGGCTTTGGCCCTGGCGAGGGTGGTGACGATGCGTTTGTGCTTGATGAGGCTGCAAACGAGGTTGGCGAGCATCAAGTTGCGATGCTCGGTTTTGCGGCCCAACTTGGCGTTGCGTTTGCGATGGCGCATGGCGATGAGGTCAGGAGGTCTTGGTTTCTTCCTTGGGCGTTTCGAGCAGACCCGGCTCGAAGGTCATGCCGAGTGTGAGACCCAGGGCGGCGAGTTTTTCCTTGATCTCGTTGAGGGACTTCTTGCCGAAGTTGCGGTATTTGAGCATTTCCTGCTCGGTTTTCATGGCCAACTGGCCGACGGTGGTGATGTTGGCGTTGTTGAGGCAGTTGGCAGCCCGAACGCTCAACTCGATCTCGTTGACGCTCATGTTGAGGAGCTTCTTGAGCTTGGCCTTCTCCTCGTCCTGCTTGTCCACGACCTCCTCGAATTGCACGGCGTTCTTGTCGTAGCCGACGAAGACGTCGAGGTGGTGCTGGAGGATGGCCGAGGCCTGGGTGAGCGCGTCGTCGGGCGAGATGCGCCCGTCGGTCCAGATTTCGAGGATGAGCCGGTCGTAGTCGGTGCGCTGTCCGACGCGGGCGTTTTCGACGGCGTAACGGACGCGGGTCACCGGTGAAAACAGGGAGTCAATGGCGATGACGCCGATGGGCTGGCCGGGTTTTTTGTTTTCGTCACCGGGGCAAAAACCGCGCCCGACCTTGACCTCCAGTTCCATCTCGAACTTTTTCTTTTTGTCGAGGGTGCAGATGTGCTGGTCGGGATTGACCAGCTCGACGTTCTGGTTGAGCTGGATGTCGGCGGCGGTGACGGGCCCTTCCTTGTTGACCGAGAGCAGGAGGGTTTGCGGATCGCGGGTGTGGGCCTTGAATTTGATTTTTTTGAGGTTGAGGACGATGTCGGTGACGTCCTCGACGACGCCGTCAATGGTGGTGAACTCGTGCATGGCGCCGTCAATTTTGACGGAGGTGATGGCCGCGCCCTCCAGGGAGCTGAGCAGGACGCGACGCAGCGAGTTGCCGATGGTGTGGCCGTAGCCGGTTTCAAACGGCTCGGCGATGAATTTGGCGTAGGTGTCCGTTGCGGTGGATTCTTCTTTCACCAACCGCTTCGGCATTTCGAATCGTCCCAAACGAACTGGCATGGTGTCCTTTCAACAATTTTAACCTGACGGCGCGTCCGTTATTCCCGACCGGCGCGCGCCGCCCATATAATTGTTTCAACCGCGGCGAAACGTCCGGCAGCGCGAGACCGCCTGCACGGCGCAACCGGCGCCGGGGCGAGCCTCGATGGCATGGGCGTTCCTGTTCATCCGCAGTCGGGTTCGGTTAGCGGGAATAAAATTCCACGACGGCCTGCTCGTTGGCGATCGGGTTGATTTCATCCCGCGTGGGGATGCGCAACACGACGCCTTTGAGGTCGTCCTTTTCGAGCGACAGCCAGCCGGGCACGGCCCGACTGGTGGAGAGTTCGAGGTTCCGCATCGCCAACTGGCGCGAGACGTTGTGCGGTCGCACGCCGACGACGTCGTGCACCTTCAGCGCGTAGGAGGGCACGTTGACCTTGCGACCGTTGACGGTGATGTGGCCGTGCGTGACCATCTGGCGCGCGGCGGCGCGCGTGGTGGCGAAACCCAGGTGATAGACCACGTTGTCGAGCCGTGTTTCCAAAATCTGGAGCATTTGCTCGCCGGTCACGCCGCGTCGGCGCAGCGCCTGTTCGTAAACGCGGCGGAACTGGCGCTCCATCAGCCCGTAATAATAACGGAGTTTTTGCTTCTCCATCAACCCCAGCGCGTAGTCGGTGAGCTTGCGGCGGGTTTTGGGGCCGTGCACGCCGGGCGGATAATTTCGGCGATCCAGAGACTTGGACGGGCCGAAGATCGGCACACCAAAGCGGCGGCTGATGCGAACGCGTGGACCGGTGTAACGAGCCATAGCGGAAGAATTTCAGTTGGCGAATTTCAGTTCCGAGATTTCAACGTTGAGATTTCGGTTTGCACAGGGATCAGACGCGGCGTTTTTTGCGCGGGCGGCAGCCGTTGTGCGGCACGGGCGTCACGTCCTTGATCGCGGTGATTTCCAATCCGACTGCCTGAAGGGCGCGGATGGCGGATTCGCGGCCGGAGCCGGGGCCTTTGACGCGCACTTCGACCTCGCGCATGCCGTGAGACATGGCCTGGCGGGCGGCGTCCTGGGCCACCTGCTGAGCAGCGTAGGCGGTGCTTTTGCGCGAGCCTTTGAAACCGACCCGCCCGGCGGTGGACCAGCCGATGACATTGCCGTGCAGGTCGGTGATCGAAACGATGGTGTTGTTGAAGGTGGCCAGTATGTGGGCGATGCCGACGGCGATGTTTTTGGCGTGCTTGGCCTTGATGATTTTCTTGGGGGCCAACTCCTCACCGAGCAATTCAGCGGCGGTGGGAGCGGTCCCGGCCACAACGCCGGCTTCGCCGGCCTCCGGGGACGGTTTGGCCGCCGGCTCGGCAGCGGGTGAGGCGGCGGCCTTTTTGCCGGCTGCGTCCTCACCGGCGGGCGCGCCCCTGGCCTCGCTCCTGGCGGGCTTGGGCGCTTTTTCCTGAGACGGTTTGGCCGGGGCGGCACCGGCGGGCTTGGCCGGCTTCTTCGACTCGGTTTTCTCGGTTTTGGGTTTTTCCTCAGCCATGGGAATGTCGCGGTTGGGTCAAAAGCGGGTTTTAGTGGATGCCTTTCTTGGCGTCGGGATTGCGCTGGACGCCGACGGTCTTGCGCGGGCCTTTGCGGGTGCGGGCGTTGGTCTGGGTGCGCTGGCCGCGCACGGGCAGGCCGCGGATGTGGCGCAGGCCGCGGTAGCACTTGATGGCCTGAAGGCGCTTGAGGTTCATGCCGATTTCGCGGCGCAGGTCGCCCTCGATGACGTAACCGCCCTCCTGAATGGCATGGGTGATGGCCGAGATTTGCTGCTCGGTGAGGTCTTTGGCGCGAATTGAGGGGTCAATGTTGGCGCGCCGAAGGATTTCGACCGAGTTGCTCGGCCCGATGCCGTAAAGGTAGCGCAAGGCGATGTCTATGCGTTTGTTCGCCGGGATTTCAACGCCGATGATGCGGGGCATGGTTCGTTGAGGTTGGTGATGGGTTAAATGGTGATTGGTTAAATCGTTAAAGCCGTTAAATCAGGAAAGCGCTGGGGCGCGCTCAGCCCTGGCGCTGCTTGTGGCGTTTGTTGGTGCAGATGACGCGGATGACACCGCGCCGCCGCACGATTTTGCAGTGCTCGCACAATTTCCGAACCGAAGCTCGAACTTTCATGTTCTGCTGGTTGTTGTTTCGACCAGGATGCGCCCCTTGGTCAGGTCGTAGGGCGACAGTTGCAGCCGGACGGTCTGGCCGAACGCCAGTCCGGCGAATGTTTTTTTGGCCTGACCGGCCACGAAGGCCAGCAGGCGATGGCCGTTGGGCAATTGCACCTCATACGTTCCGTTGGGGTGAACCGCCGTCACGACACCTTCAACCTGGAAGGCATCCGTTCGGTGCATGTCAAAATTTCCGGCTCACCCTCGGTGATGAGCACCGTGTGCTCAAAGTGAGCGGATAGTGAACCATCTTGGGTGACGACTGTCCAGCCGTCTTTGAGGACTTTGACCTCCGGGCGACCGGCGTTGACCATTGGCTCGATGGCCAGGGTCATCCCCGGCCGCAACCGCTGGTTGCACTTGGGGTCCACGAAATTCGGCACCTGCGGCTCTTCGTGCATGGTCCGCCCGACGCCGTGCCCGACGAATTCGCGCACGACGCTGAAGCCGTTGGCCTCAACGTAGGTCTGAATGGCGCGGGAGATGTCGGTGACCCGGTTGCCCGGAAGGGCCGCCGCGATTCCCTCATAAAGCGCCTGTTCGGTCACGTCCATGAGCCGTTGGGCCTCGACGCTGCAACCGCCGACCGCCACGGTGCGGGCGGTGTCGCCGATGTAACCGCGGTAAATCACGCCGCAGTCCACGCTCACGATGTCCCCAAAGCGCAGCACACGGTCGCCAGCCAGGCCGTGGACGACCTCGTCGTTGACCGAGATGCACGTGTGGCAGGGGTAGTTTCGGTAACCCAGAAAGGCGCTGCGGGCGCCGTGGCGCTTGATGACGGCGGCGGCGAATTCATCCACCTCGCGGGTGGTGACGCCGGGCTGGATGAAGGCGATGATTTCCGCCAGCACCGCGCTCGCGACCGCGCAGGCGGGCCGCATCGCCTCAAGGTCGCGCTCTGTCTTCAGGACGATCATCGCTCGGTGGTCTCGCTCTTACTCTTAATCGTAATCTTAATCTCGCTCTTGATCCCCCGCCCTTCACCCCGCCCCGCGCCGGGCTTCGGAAACGGGGATTAAGATTAAGAGCAAGATTAAGATTAAGATGGCGGCCTTCACCCCTCGCCATCAACGCTTGCTCTGTCTCGAGCACAACCATCGTTTCAACCCCCGCTCTTAATCTTACTCTTAATCTCGCTCTTAATCCCGCTCCTCATCCCCCGCCCCGCACTGGGCTTCGGAAACGGGGATTAAGATTAAGAGCAAGATTAAGATTAAGATTGAGAGGTGTTCAGAATCTTCCGCGGATGCGGCCTTTCTTGAGGAATCCGTCGTAATGACGCATCAGCAGATGCGATTCGACCTGTCGCATCGTGTCGAGCATGACGCCGACGGTGATGAGCAAGCTGGTGCCGCCGAAGAACTGGCTCACGTCGTAAGGGATCTTCATCTCGGTGGAGAGGAGGATGGGGATGACGGCGATGATGGTGAGGAAAATGGCGCCGGCGAGGGTGATGCGGCTCATGGCGTTGTGGAGGTATTCGCTGGTGGCCTGGCCGGGACGGACGCCCGGGATGTAGCCGCCGTTCTTTTTGAGGTCGTCAGCGATCTGCAGTTCGTTGAACTGCGTGGCGACCCAGAAATAGGAGAAGAACAGGATCATCGCGGCGTAAGTGAGCATGTAAAGCCAGGCGCCCTCGCCCAGGAGCCGCGCCAGTTCCATGAAAAATTTCACGTCGAAGCTCGTTCCCAGAAAATGAAAGATTTTCTGGGGGAACATGAGGATGGCCTGGGCGAAGATGATGGGCATGACGCCCGCGTAGTTGACGCGCAGCGGCATGAAGGAGGTGCCGCCGGCATAAACCTTCCGGCCCACGGCGCGCTGGGCGTATTGGACGGGGATTTTGCGCTGGGCCTGGGTGACGGCGATGATGCCCGCGATAACACCGACCAGCAACAACACCAGCGCAATGGCGTGGCCGAAATTGAACGTGCTGGGCATGCCCTCCGGCGGGAAAAACATGTCTTTGACGCCCGTGACGGCGGCGGGCAGGCGGGCCACGATGCCGATGGTAATGACCAGCGACACGCCGTTGCCGATGCCGCGCTCGGTGATCTGCTCGCCCAACCACATGAGCAGCATCGTGCCGGTGGTCAGCAGCAGAACGGTTTGGATTCGATACCACCAAATCCAGTTGTCGTCATAAAGCACCAGCCGCCCGATGCCCTGGCCGAAGACCGATTCGGGCCGCTCCCAGCCGATGGCCATGACCGTTCCCTGCCCCAGGCACAGCGCCACGGTGAGGTAACGTCCGTATTGAATGAGCTTGGCGCGGCCACCTTCTTCGCGGGCGAGCTTGCTCAACTGCGGGATGACGGCGGTCATGAGCTGGATGATGATCGTGGCGCTGATGTAGGGCATGATGCCCAGGGCACCGATGGCGCAGTGTTCGAGCGCGCCGCCGGTGAAAAGGCTGTAAAGGCCCAGGAGACCGCCGCCCGCAGCGGCCTGCTGGTTGAAAAACTCCGTCAGCGCCTTGCCGTCCAGCCCCGGCACGCGGATGAACGCGATGAGCCGGCACACCGCCAGGATCGCCGCCGTGAAGAGAATCCGCGATTTGAGTTCGGGGATTTTGAAGCAGTTGGCGAAGGTGTTACCGATGGCGGCGAGCATGGCAAAGAAAGGGTTCAGCTCCGGGCCGGAGCGGACGGGGCGGCGGGTGCCGCCGGAGCGGATGGCGCGGGTTTGCGGACGACCTGTTCGCAGGTGCCACCCAGCGCTTCAATCTTGGCTCGCGCCGACGCGCTGAAGGCGTGAGCACAGACGATCAGCTTCCGCTTCAATTCGCCCTCGCCGAGAATCTTGATGCCGTCGGCGCGTCCGTTGGCCAGCCCGACCTGCCGCAGCAACGCCTCGTCCACGCGAGTGCCGTCTTCAAAGCGATTCAGGTCGCCGACGTTCACCGCGATGTAACGGATGGTGAAACGGGCGTTGTTGAAGCCGCGTTTGGGAATGCGGCGGATGAGGGGCATCTGGCCACCCTCGAAGCCGGGGCGAATGGAGCTGCCGGAGCGGGCGGTCTGGCCCTTGCCGCCGCGCCCACTGGTTTTGCCGTGGCCGCTGGATTCACCAATGCCCACGCGTTTGCGGCGGTGTTTGGCGCCGGGGACGGGTTTGAGAGTGTGCAGTCGCATAGGTCGAAAAATCAGGCGGTGGCCGTGCCCGAAGTTTCAGCGCGGGCCGTTTTCAACGGCAGCCCGCGCTGCTGGTAAATGGTCTCGCGCTGACGCAGGCGCAACAGCCCGCGCAGGGTGGCCTTGACGACGTTGGTGGGGTTGTTCGAGCCGAGCGATTTGGTGAGGGCATCGCGAACGCCGGCGGCTTCCAGCACGGCGCGCACGGTGCGCCCGGCGATGATTCCCGTGCCCGGCGAGGCCGGGCGGAGCAGCACCTTGGCGCCGTCAAACTCCGAATAAACCTCGTGGGGAATGGTGCCGTCTTTGAGGGGGACGCTGACCATGTTGGCGCGGGCCTGCTCGCCGCCGCGTTTGATGGCGTCGGCCACTTCACCGGCCTTGCCGGTGGCGATGCCGACACGGCCGTTTTTATCGCCCACAACCACCAGCGCGCTGAAGTGGAAGCGGCGTCCGCCCTTGACGACCTTGGCGGAGCGGTTGATGAAGACGACTTTTTCGACCAGTTCGGGCGAACTGGAGGTTTGGAGTCCCAGTTCGGTGACGTCGGGCACGGCGCGGGCGCGGCGGCCGCGCGGGCTGGGGGCGTCCAAACCGGCCAATTGGGTCTCGGATTCGGATGAGATGGTCTCTGCCACGGTGTGGTTCTCCATGAGTTAGAATTGCAGCCCGGCTTCGCGCGCGGCCTGGGCGAGTGCGGCAACCTTGCCATAGACAGGCTGGCCGTCCTTGCCGACCGACCAGTGGTAGCGGGCGCTGCCGCGGTCGAAGACGACCTGTTTAATGCCTCGGGCGAGGGCGGCTTCGGCGGCGAGTTTGCCAATGACGCGGGCGCTGGCGACGTTGGCGGCGAGCCGTCCGTGGGCCGCAGCCGCTTTGCTGCGGGTCGAGACGGCAGCCAGCGTGCGCCCGGCCTCGTCGTCAATGAACTGCACGTAAATGTGCTGGTTGGTGAAACAGACGCTCATGCGCGGGCGTTCGGGCGTGCCGTGCACCTTTTTGCGCACGCGCCAGTGGCGGCGTTGAGCGAGTTGTTGTTTTTTTTCCGGTCTCATTCGCTGAGGCAAAGCTGTTCAATCCATCGGACCTGTCGGGCGTTACTGCACCGTCTTGCCCTCCTTGCGCTGGATGTGTTCGCCGGCGTAACGGATGCCCTTGCCCTTGTAAGGTTCGGGCGGATAAAAGGCCCGGATTTCGGCGGCAACCTGGCCAACGCGCTGTTTGTCCGGGCCTTCGATGGTGAGTTTGGTGTTTTCTTCGACGGTGATTTTGATCTGGTCGGGGATCGTGTAATTGACCGGGTGGGAGAAACCGAGCATCAGGTTGAGGACGTTGCCCTGAACGGAGGCGCGGAAGCCGACGCCGTGGATTTCGAGCTTTTTGACGAAGCCTTCCGAGACGCCCTTGACCATGTTGTTGACCAGGGCGCGGCTCAGCCCGTGGAGGGCCCTGGCCTGGGCGTCGGCGCCCTCGCAGCCAATGAGAATTTTACCGTCTTCGACGCGGATGTTGGTGCGTTGGGGCAGTTCCCAATCGAGACGGCCCTTTGGGCCTTCGACGTGCACACGGCGGCCCTGGACCTCCACCTTGACCTTCGGCGGGATCAGGACCGGTTGTTTGCCAATTCGTGACATGGTTGTCGGTCAATTTGCCTGCGCTCGGGCTGCGTTCGGCGCGGTCGGGCCGGGGGCGAACCGGACCGAGCCGGGCCGGGACAACGAAGCCGGAGCACAGACGGTGTTCATGTTACCAAACCAGACAAAGGAGTTCACCGCCGAGATGTTTGCGGCGGGCCTGTTCGCCGGTCATGATGCCCTCGGAGGTCGAGAGCACGGCGATGCCCATGCCGCCCAGCACCCGCGGGATGTCCTGCACCCCGACATAGAGACGGCGTCCGGGCTTGCTCATTCGGCGCAGACCCTCGATGACCGGTTTTTTGCCGGTGTATTTGAGCCGAAGCTTGAGGGTTTTGACGGCGTTGCCCGCGACGGTGAAGTCGGCGATGTAACCCTCCTGGCGCAAGATGCGGGCGATGCCCTCCTTGAGCCGGGAGTGGGGAATTTCCACCGTCGGCTGCAGGGCGCGTCCGGCATTGCGGATGCGCGTCAACATGTCGGCGATCGGATCAGTCATAACATTTCAAAGCGCGGGGACCGCTCACCAACTGGCCTTGACGACGCCGGGGATCAGCCCGTTCAACGCCATTTCGCGGAAGGTGAGGCGCGAGACGCCGAACTTGCGCAGGTAACCATGGCGGCGTCCGGTTTTGGAGCAGCGGTTGACCACGCGCACGGGGCTCGCGTCGCGCGGCAGCTTGGCCAGCGCGGCATAATCGCCCCTGGCTTTGAGTTCGGCGCGGAGGGCGGCGTATTTCTTGACCGTCTCCATCTTGCGCTTGTTGCGCTCAATCCATGCTTTCTTGGCCATGGTTCAATTCAATAAAGTTCGGTTTGATTCGAGTGTCAGCGTCCGTCGGCGAAGGGCATTCCCATGAGCTTGAGCAGCGCCAGCGCTTCCGCATCGGTTCGGGCGCTGGTGACAATGGTGATGTCCAGGCCCTGCTGGGAACGCACCTTGTCGAGGTCAATTTCGGGAAAAATGGTCTGATCCGCAATCCCCAAGGAGTAGTTGCCCCGCCCGTCAAAGGATCGGGGTGAAAGGCCGCGGAAGTCGCGGATGCGCGGCAGCGCGGCGGTGATGAGCCGGTCCAGAAACTCATACATCACGTCGCGGCGCAGGGTGACGTGGCAGCCGATGGGCTGGCCCTTGCGGAGCTTGAAATTGGCGATGCTGTGGCGCGACCGGTCCACGGCGGGCCTGCGTCCGGTGATGAGGGAAAGGTCGCGGATGGCCTCGTCGAGGGCGGTTTTTTCCGAAGCGGCAGGCACGCCCTTGTGAAGGACGATTTTAACGATGCGCGGCACCTGGTGCGGATTGGTGTAGTTGAAGCGGGCCTTGAGCGCCGGCACCACCTCGTTGATGTATTTCTGGAACAGTCGAGCTTTCATGGGTGTGGGTCACGGATTGTGCCGTGGCCGATTCGAGAGCCGATCACGCGGGTCATGCCTGGGCCGGTTCGGGGGTGACACCGCGTTTGCGGGCGCGGGCGTCGTATTTTTCGGCGAGCATCACGTTGGAGATGTGGATGGGGGATTCGCGCTCGATGATGCCGCCCTGGGGATGGCGCTGGCTTTTGCGCAGGTGCCGCTTGACGATGGCGACGCCCTCGACCAGGACGCGCTGTTTTTTGGGGAACACGGCGATGACGCGTCCACGCCGGCCCTTGTAATCGCCGGCGATCACTACGACCTCCTGTCCCTTTTTGACATGGCACTTTGGCATAACGTCAGATCACCTCCGGAGCCAGCGAGACGATTTTCATGAATTTTTTGTCGCGCAACTCCCGCGCGACCGGACCGAAAATGCGCGTGCCCTTGGGGTTCATGTCCGGGTCAAGGATCACACACGCATTGCTGTCGAACCGCAGATACGAACCGTCGCTGCGGCGGATGGCCTTGCGGGTGCGCACCACGACGGCGGTGTGGACTTCGCCCTTTTTGACCTGGCCGTCGGGCGCGGCGTCCTTGATGTGCACCTTGATGACGTCGCCCACGCGGGCGTAGCGCTGGTTGCGGCCGATGACCCCGATGGCCCAGGCGATGCGGGCCCCGGTATTGTCGGCCACGTCGAGATGTGAACGAACTTGCAGCATAGCCCTTGCAACCTTTCGTCAGTCGGCTCGCCGGTCGGGCCGCGCGATGGATTCCGCCCGGCGCGGCCGGCGGCGTTGGGGTTGAGCCTTGTCCATCATGTCAGCTCGCCGGAGTTGTTGCGCCGTGAGCGCGTTCAACCACTTCGACCAGCCGCCAGCGCTTGAGCTTGGAAAGCGGACGGGTCTCAACAATCCGCACCAGGTCGCCCTCGCGCGCCTCGGATTTCTCGTCGTGCGCGTAAAACTTTTTGTAGGCGCGAACGACCTTTTTGAAGCGCGGGTGAGCGAAACGGCGCTCGACGCGCACGACAATGGTCTTGGTCATTTTGGCCGAGACGACGCGGCCGACCCGTTCCTTGCGCTGGCCGCGCGCAGGGCTGGTCTGCGCCGTGGGCGTCGTTGCCGTGTCTGTTGCCTGTTGAGTCATGGTGAGCGTTCGGTGACCTCAGCGGAGCGCGCATCGGATCGAGGTGTCTGCGCGGCGGCCTGCCGTCGCAGTTGCGAGATGCGGGTTTCGAGGCGCGCGATGTCGCGGCGCAGCAGGCGGATGCGCGCCGGGTTTTCGAGTTGGGCGCTGGCCTGCTGCAGTCGCAGGTTGAACAATTCCTGGCGCAGATCGCGGCTTTTGGCCGCGAGCTCGACCAGGGTCATGTCTTTGATCTCGGAAAATTTCATAACTCGCCGGTGCTCAGCCGTGCAATCGGTGGCGGGAGATGAACTTGGTGCGAATGGGCAGCTTGGTGGCGGCCAGGCGCAACGCTTCGCGCGCCACGCTCTCGGGCACGCCGTCCACTTCAAAGAGCACGTTGGCCGGGCGGACGACCGCGACCCAGGATTCGACCGGGCCCTTGCCCTTGCCCATGCGGGTTTCGAGGGGCTTTTTGGTGTAGGATTTGTGCGGGAAGACGCGGATCCAGAGCTTGCCGTGCCGGGCCATGTGGCGGGTGATGGCCACGCGGGCGGCCTCGATCTGGCGGGTGTCCAACCAGCAACGTTCCAGCGCCATCAGCCCGTATTCGCCGAAGGCCACCGTGTTGCCGCGCGAGGCGGTGCCCGCCCGGCTACCCCGGTGCATCTTCCGATACTTCACTCGTTCCGGCATCAACGGCATAGGCTCACTCCTTCGGTCTGATCATGGTTCCCCACGCAACGGGCTGGCGGCCGCTACCGTGCCGCCACCGGCTCGGCCCTGGGCGCGGCGGGCTGGGCCTTGTCGGGTCGGGCCTGCCGTTTGGGCGGCTCGGTTTCGCCGCGACAGATCCAGCACTTGATGCCCAGGGTGCCATAAACGGTGCGGGCCTCGGCAAATCCGTAGTCAATGATGGCCCGGAGGGTGTGCAAGGGCACGCGGCCCCAGTGATAGGTTTCGGCGCGCGCCAGCTCGGCGCCGCCCAGCCGTCCGGCGCACCGAATCTTGATGCCCTGCGCGCCGAGGTCCTTGGCCGTTTGAACGGCCTTTTTCATGGCCCGGCGGAACGAGACGCGCCGTTCCAGTTGCAAGGCGATGCTTTCGGCGACCAGTTGGGCGTCGAGTTCGGGCGTTTTGACCTCCATGACGTCCACGTAAATGTCCTTGCCGGTCATCAACGCCAGCTCCTCGCGCAGGCGGTCAATCTCGGTGCCCTTGCGGCCAATGACCAGGCCGGGGCGGGCGGCGAAGATGGTAACGCGACAGCGGTTGGCGGCGCGTTCGATGTTGATGCGCGGCACGGAGGCCGACTCGAAACGTTTTTTGACGATCTCGCGAATGCGGCGGTCTTCGTCGAGCCAGCGGCCGAAATCGCGCTTTTCGGCGAACCATTTGGAGCGCCAGTCGCGGGTGACGGCGACACGCAGGCCGATTGGATTGGTTTTCTGACCCATAGGCGGTTACTCGTCGGAGAGGGTGATGCGAATATGGGCGCGGCGCTTGAGGATGGGGCCGGCGGAGCCGCGCGCCTTGGGAATCCAGCGTTTGAGGCGGAAGGCGGTTTGCGCGACGGCTTCTTTGATCCAGAGCGATTCGGGTTTGAGGCGGTTGGCCGATTTGAGAAAGGCCTCGTATTTGGCGGCCTGACGGCGAAGGGCGACCTTGCGTTTGCGGTTGCGGGTGTTCTCGGCTTGGGAGAGCAGGAGGTTGATTTTGGATTGCAACTCGTTGGGTTGCCATTCGGCCCGGAGATGCTCGGCGTCGGCCAGCGCCGTGTCGAGCGTGCGGGCGACCAGGCGCGCGCCCTTGCGCGGGACCATCTCGAGCACCGCGCGCGCCTTGAGCGCGGGCATGCCTTGAATCTGGCGCACCACCTCGCGCAGTTTCTGCGGCGAGATGCGCACGTTGCGACTGACGGCCTGGATTTCCATGTTACTTCGCCTCCGCCTTGGCCGTGTGGGCGCCGTGCTTCTTGAAGGTGCGCGTGGGTGAGAACTCACCCAGCCGGTGACCCACCATGTTCTCGGTCACAAACACCGGGTTGAACACCTTGCCGTTGTGCACGTTGAACGTCAGCCCGACGAAATCGGGCGTGATCATGGAACGGCGCGACCAGGTCTTGATCGGTGCCTTGGATTTCTCGGCCTTGGCCTTCTGGATTTTTTCCAGGAGGTGATGATCAACGAACGGACCTTTTTTGAGGGAGCGTCCCATACGACTACTTCTTCTTCATGGGTCGGCCATCGCGACGAATCACGATGAACCGATTCGACACCTTGTGGCGATCGCGGGTGCGGTAGCCCTTGGCGAGCAACCCCCAGGGCGAGGTTAACTGATGCCAGCCGCCGCCGGATTTGGCCTTGCCGGCGCCGCCGCCGTTGGGGTGATCCACCGGATTGCGCGCCACGCCGCGGGTGATGGGCCGGATACCGCGATGCCGCGACCGGCCGGCCTTGCCAAGCACCACGTTCTCGTGCTCCGGATTGCCCACCTGACCGATCGTGGCGTAGCAGTCCTCGTGAATGAGCCGGATCTCCCCCGAGGGCAGTCGCACCTGCGCGTAACCGCCGTCGCGCGACATCAGCGTGGCAGCGGAGCCGGCCGAACGAACCAACTGCGCGCCCCGCCCGGGAATGAGTTCGATGTTGTGAATCGGCAGGCCGACCGGAATGGCCTTCAGCGGCAGCGCGTTGCCGACCTCCGGCGGCGCCGTCGGACCGCTGACCACGCGGCTGCCAACCTGCAGGCCCAGCGGGGCTACGATGTAGCGTTTCTCCCCGTCGGCATACGTCAGCAACGCCAGGCGCGCCGAGCGACCCGGATCGTATTCGATCGCCGTCACAGTGGCTTCAACGCCGTGCTTGTTGCGCTTGAAGTCCACCCGGCGAATTTTCTGTTTGTGTCCGCCGCCGATACCGCGCGCCGTGATGCGGCCGTAGCAGTTGCGTCCGCCGGTTTTTTTCCGCGGCTCGACCAGACTCTTCTCCGGCTTCGTCTTGGTTACATCACTGAAATCGGCATACGTGATGTAACGCAGCGACGGCGTCAGCGGCCTGAAGGTTTTAATCGGCATAAAACATCAATACCCAAGTCCACAACGCTTGGAGTTTGCAGACCCTCATTCCCGGCCCCGCAGGGGCTGCGGTTCTCGGCCTGCTGGTTGTCCGCCCGCCACCCCGGCGAAGCGGAGCGCAAAAAGTAACAAACTCGCTCCACTGCGCAACATGTTTTTTTGACCGCTCCGAATGCCGATTGACTCCAAAAAGATTGTAACCGGAGCCGGGCCAGAAACGGGGTCAAAACGAGTCGTTGCGCCAAAAGCCGGTGTTACCCAAGCGATGCACCACTTGATGAGCCACCCCGCGCGGCAGCGCTCATCTTGCGCCGTCGGCGGCAGCATCACTCCCGACTCGTTGCTGCCGATTCTCAAGCCCGAGCCTTCGCCCTCTCTGGGCCGTGTGTGAGCGACGTCTGGCGGCCCTGTGGCCCGAAAATGGCCCTCGGCCTACGAGGCGGATCATCGGCGGCGGACATGAACGTTCGCGCCGGAGTTTGCCGGGCGCCAGTGCGCGCACGCGGGATCGGCTCTTGACCCCGCGGTGGGGCCGGCAGCTCCCCGGCGCCCCTGGCTGGCATCTGCACCGCGATGGGCTTGACGCGTTCCAACGCGGATGCCCAGGATGCCCACGTCGGTTTGCGCCGACGCAGCCGGCAAGCAGCAGTGAGGCAAGCGTGCGACTCTACCGATCCCGAGATTTCCTTGAGCCGAAGCGCCAGCGGAGTTTCACACGCGTCGCCGGTGGCAAAGTCCAAATTCCTCCGCGTGCGGAAGAATCG
>JAOAIM010000053.1 GCA_026414705.1 Verrucomicrobiia bacterium
GAGAAGGTCATGCCCGCCGTCGTAAACATCGCCACGGCACGCATCGTCGAGTATCGGGATTTTTACGACGAGCTGCTGCGGGAGTTTTACGGGGTGAATCGCCCGCCGCGTCGGCAGGAGGAACCGGCGGTGTCCGGCTCGGGCGTGCTCATTGACGAGGAGGGCTACGTGCTCACGAATTTTCACGTCGTGCGCGGCGCCTCGCGCGTTCAGGTGAAGCTCTTCGACGGGAGCCTTTACGAGGCCGAGCCACGTTACCTGGCCACCGCGCAAAAGGACGTGGCGTTGCTCAAACTGCGGCTGCGGCCCGGCGAGAAACGGACGTTCCCGGCGATGAAACTGGCGCGTGACGACGACCTGTTGCTGGGCGAAACGGTGCTGGCGATGGGCAACCCCTACGGCCTGGGCGGGTCCGTCTCGCGCGGCATCCTCAGTTCCAAAAACCGGCGACCGTCGGCGGGGGACGAGCCGCTCAACGTCGAGGACTGGCTGCAAACCGACGCCGCAATCAATCCCGGCAACAGCGGCGGCCCGCTCGTGAACCTGCGCGGCGAACTCATCGGCATCAACGTCGCGGTGTTTCGTCAGGGCCAGGGCATGGGCGTGGGCTTTGCCATCCCGGTGAAACAGATTGCGGCGGCGTTGTCGGATTTCTTCGCGCCGGAGCTGACCGACGGGTTGTGGTTTGGGGCGCGCATCGGGCAGTCGGGCAGCGAGCCGCTGTTTGTGCGGTCGGTGCAAAACGGCAGCCCGGCCGAACGCGCCGGGTTGCGCGTCGGTCAGCGGATCGTTCAGGTCAACGGCGTCGCTCCGAAAAACCTCGCCGCGTTCAATCGCCTGCTGACCGGCGAGGGCGCCCCGACCGGCAGCGCGGCGGCAGACAAAGGGCCGACGGCGACGTTGGTGGTGGAGCAAAACGGGCGTCGGCTGAGCTGCCGCGTGGAACTGATGCCCTTTGCGGAGCTGGTGCGGCAAAAGATCGGGTTGACGCTGCTGGAGTTGCGCGAGGCCGGAGCGGCGTGGGTCGGCATGGGCATCGAGGGATTGCTCATTGACGACGTGCTCAAGGACGGTCCGGCGGCCAGGGCACGGTTGCAGCGCGGGCTGATCCTGCGGGCGGTGGACGGCCAGCCTGCGCGCAGCCTGCTGGCGGTGGGCGAGGTGCTCTCCAACAAACGTCCCGGCGAGCTGGTGACCTTGACCGTGCTGGCGCCGCGTCGCGCCGGCCCGGGCGTCGTTGAATATCAGGTGCCCGTCACCGTTCGCTGAAAACGCCGCGCGGTTTTTGTTGGCCGGTTGAAATGATTTGACCCTAACCTTCGAGCCGTGGCGATGAACGACGGATGGATGATCGAGGTCGCGCACCTTACGAAGCGCTTCGCGGGCCGCACCGCCGTCGAGGACGTCTCCTTCCAGGTCGGGCGCGGCGAGATCGTCGGCCTGCTCGGCCCCAATGGCGCGGGCAAGAGCACGACGATGCGGATTCTGTCCGGGTTTCTGCCCGCCACATCCGGCAGCGCGCGCGTGGCGGGTCTGGACGTGTTTCGCGACTCGCGCGAGGTGCGCCGCCGCATCGGTTACATGCCCGAAAACAATCCACTGCATCCGGAGATGCGCGTGCGCGAGTATTTGAAGTTTCGGGCGCGACTCAAGGGTCTGAGCCGACGGCGATCGCGTGAGCGCGTGGACGCGGTGCTGGAGCAGTTTGGGCTGACGGACGTGAGCCGGCGCATCATCGGGCAGTTGTCGCGCGGCTATCGCCAGCGGGTGGGGCTGGCCGACGCGCTGGTGCACGAGCCGGAGCTGATCATCTTGGATGAGCCGACGCAGGGGCTTGACCCGCATCAAATCCGCTCGGCGCGCGAGACGATCAAGTCGCTGGCCGGCGCGCACACGCTGCTGATTTCCACCCACAACCTGCATGAGGCCGAGCTGATGTGTCATCGCATTCTCATCATGCTCGACGGGCGCGTGCTGGCGGCCGACACGCCGGAAAATCTTCAAAAGCTCATGGCCGGTGGCGGGCAGGTCGTGGCCGAAATTGCCGCGCCCGCCGCGGCGCTGCGCGAATGTTTCGCCGCGATGCCGGAGGTGGAGACCTTCGACCTGTCCGCGTGCGAGGGCGATTACTACCGATGCGCGTTGACGGCGCGGGCGGGGGTGGATTTGCGCCCGCAACTGTTCGCGCTGGCGCGCGACCGGGGCTGGACGTTGCGCGAACTGACGCGCAACCGGCATTCGCTCGAGGACATTTACGTGCGCGTCACCCGGCCGGAGGAGGAGGAAGAATGAGTTTTCGCGGGTTGATCTTCACGGCGCGGACATTTTTACAAGGCCGAGAGCCGCTCCACGCGCACCCGGCTCGTGGCGCCGGTTTCCAACCTGCCGTATCGCCGACTTCCGGTCGGCAGGCCGCAACAACGAACGCGGCGACCGATGGATTGGGCAGTCGCGATTCAGCGGACTGGAAATCGGCGTGGCGGAGGTTGGGCTGCCCGCGTCACGCGCGCTGCACTTCACTCTCGGCATTCGGCATCTGAACCATGCAAGGGTATTGGACACTGACCCGCCGGGAACTGGCGGCCTACTTCTACTCGTTCACGGGCTGGGTCGTGATCGCCGTGGCGACGTTTCTGGTGGGGTTGAGCTTTGTGGTGTTGCTCGACCGGCTGGGCAACGCGCCCTCGCCCGCGCCGGTGACCGAGTTGTTCTACCAGACGTATTACTTCTGGCTCATCGTCCTGTTGGCCACACCCGTCATCACCATGAGGCTTTTTGCGCTGGAGCGGTTTTCCGGAACGTTTGAGACGCTCATGACCACGCCGGTCAGCGATCTGACGGTGGTGCTGGCGAAGTTTAGCGCGGCGCTGGTGTTTTACCTGGTGATGTGGTTGCCGATGCTCGGTTGCCTGCTGGTTGTGCAACGGTTCGTGCATCAGCCCGGCGCGCTGGATGCGGGCACGCTGGCGGGGATGTATCTGGGCGTGGCGCTGGTGGGGGCGCTGTTTCTGGCGGCGGGCTGTTTCGCGTCCTCGCTCACGCGCAGTCAAACGGCAGCGGCAATGATCGGGGCGTTGCTGGGCGTGAGCCTGTTTTCGCTGGGCTTTCTGGCGCAACGGGTGCCGACCTCGGCGTCGGTGTTTCGCCAGGCGCTCGCGCAGTTGAATGTGTTCGAGCAGATGCAGGATTTCGCCCGGGGCGTGCTGGATACGCGGGCGGTGGTGTTTCATCTGAGCGGGACGGCGTTTCTGCTGTATCTGACGTTGCGCGCGGTCGAGAGCCGCCGTTGGAGGTGAGATGAGCGAGGGGCCGAACATCCGCTTCAGCTTCTCGGCGGCGCGGCGTTGGGCGTTGCGCTTCGATTACGCGCTGCGCACGCTGCTGGTGCTGGCGGTGGTGGTCATGGTCAATTACCTGGCCGCCCGCTGGTATCTGCGCGTGCCCTTGAGCACCACGGCGCGCCAACCCTTGTCGGCGCTCACCACCGGTCTGCTGCGCTCGCTGACCAACGACGTGCGCGTGATCCTTTACTACGATCCGCAGGACCCGTTCTTCACCACCATTTCGGCGCTGCTGCGCGAATACCAGAACGTCAATCCGCGCGTGCGACTCAGCGCCGTGGACCCGCTCTGGGAAACGGGCGAGGCCCAACGGATCAAGAACCAGTATGCGGCGCAGCTCATCGGCGTGACGAACCGCAACCTGGTGATTTTCGATTGTGAGGGGCGGGTGAAGGTCGTGCCGGGCAACGTGCTGGTCGAATACACGTTGGAGCTGGATCAGGAGGAAGGCCGGCAGGTGTTCCGTCGCAAACCGGTGTTGTTTCTGGGCGAGAAGGCGTTCACGGCGGCGCTGCTGGCGGTGAGCAGCCCCCGCGCGCTCAAAGTTTGCTACCTCACCGGCCACGGCGAGCACAACCCGGACGACGCCGGCGAGTCGGGTTATCTGAAATTCGCCGCCGTGCTGCGACAGAATTTCCTGGATGTGCAGCCGGTGCAATTGCTCGGCACCAACGCCGTGCCGCCGGACTGCGCGCTGGTGGTCGTGGCCGGGCCGGTCGCGCCCTTCAGCGAGGTCGAACTGGAGCGGCTGGATGATTACATCCGACAGGGCGGACGCGCGCTGGTGCTGTTGAACTTCAACTCGCTCAAACGCCCGACCGGTTTGGAGAACCTGCTTGCCGGTTGGGGCGTGGACGCCGCCCGGGGCACGATTGCCGACCCGGCCCGCTCGTTTCGCGGCTCGGACATCGTGATCGAGAATTTCGGCGCTCGCCCGCATCCGATCGTCAAGCCGCTCGTCGGTATGCTGCCGTTGCACGTGATTCTGCCGCGTCCGGTTGGCCGCCTGAACGTGCCCAATCCGCCCGCCGACGCGCCGCGCGTGGAGGAACTGGCCTTCACCAGCGCCGCGGCCACGTTGAGCGCCTCCGAGCCGCGCCGCAACGGGCCGTTCAGCGTCGCGGTCGCCGTCGAGAAAGGCCGTGTGGCCGGGGTGGCCAGCGAGCGCGGCTCGACGCGACTGGTCGTGGTGGGGGACTCGTGGTTTCTGACCAATCACCAGATCGAATCAGCGGGCAACCGCGATTTCCTCAATGCGGCGGTGAACTGGCTGCTCGACCGCCCGCAACTGCTCGAAGGTGTCGGCCCGCGTCCGGTCACGGAGTTTCGCGTGACGATGACCCGCTCGGAATTTCGCCTGGTGCAGGCGATTCTTCTCGGAGCGCTGCCGGGGGCGGTGTTGTTGCTCGGCGGTCTGGTGTGGTTGCGACGGCGGCGGTAGCGGCTGTGAGTCCTGGCGAACCCGCTCCCTTGCAGCGTCGAGCCTTTGGCCGCCGGGCGCGCAGCCGCCACCCACGCCCTTGCGCAATCAAACTTCCGCGACGAATCCCTGCTGACGCAGCGCTTCAAAGAGCACCAAGGCGACGCAGTTGGAGAGGTTCAGCGAGCGCGCCTGCGGGTGAAACAACGGAATGCGCAGCCAACGATCCCGATGCTGTTCGAGAATCGGTCGGGGCAGGCCGGCGGTTTCGCGCCCGAACACGAGGTAATCCTCCGGCTTGTAACGCACGTCGGTGTAGCGCAGCGGCCCGCCGGTTTCGATGAACCACAGCCGCGCTCCGGCAGGCAGGGCGGCCTGAAACGCGCGCCAGTTCGGCCAGCGCCGACACTCCACATGTTGCCAGTAATCCATCCCGGCGCGGCGCAGTTGCGCGTCGTCGAGTCGGAAGCCGAGCGGCTCGACCAGGTGCAGCGTGGTGCGCGTGGCGGCGCACAGGCGCGCCACGTTGCCGGTGTTGGGCGGAATTTCAGGTTCGACCAGAACGACGTGCATGAGACGTGCAAGCAAAAGTCAACCACGGATGAACAAGGATCAACACGGATGCATTCCGACGGCTGCGAAAAACAGCGCGTGAGGGCAGGCCATCCGCGCCGCACCGCGCGGTGGCCGGCTGTCTCCGGTTTCAATCTTCAACTTGCAATGCGCTCGTTTCGATTCGCGTCGCGCCGCGCCCGTAAAACACTTTCCAGAGCACCAGGCCGTGCGCGGGGGCGGTCATGCCCGCCACGCGCCGGTCGCGGCGCCGCAGCATCGGGTCAATCTCGGTCGGCGGAAATTTGCCCAGTCCGACCTGCACGAGCGTGCCCACGATGGCGCGGCACATTTTGTAGAGAAACCCGTCGGCCTCGATCACAAACGTGAGCAGGGGGCCGGATTTGCGGATATCGCAGCGCCGGATCGTGCGCACGGTGGAGCGGCGCTCGTAGCCGGGATTGGCGGTGAAGGAGCGAAAGTCGTGTCGGCCCACAAACCGTGAGGCGGCGGCGCGCATCGCGTCAAGGTCGAGCCGACGCGGCACGTGCCACGCGGTGCGGCGCAGCAGGGGGTTCATCGCCGGGTGATTCCAAACGAAGTAGCGGTATTGCTTGGCGGTGGCGTTGAAGCGGGCGTGAAAGTCCGCGCGGGCGCGCGTGGCCGAGAGCACGCGGATGTCCTCGGGCAACCAGGCATTGAGCGCGAGCACGAGCTTCGTGCCGGTGAGTCGCCGCGCACGCGGCGGCAGGTCCACATGCGCGACCAGCCCCAGCGCGTGCACGCCGGTGTCCGTGCGGCTGGAGGCGTGCAGGCGAGGCGCGCCGGGAAAAAGCTTCGCCAGCGCGGCCTCGACCTTTTCCTGCACACCCGTGCCGATTTTCTGCGCCTGCCAACCCTGGTAGGCGGTGCCGTCGTAGGCGATGACCAGCTTCAGTTTCACGACGCGGTCTGGTCTGAAGTGGTTAAATGGGTGATCCGTTAAAAAGGTGGTCGGTGAAAAAGAGCGGCCGAGGCGGAGCGTCGGAGCGTTGAAGCGGGAAAGGCGATCACAAAAACCATTTTAACGATTCAACGATTGCTCCGGGTCGCAGCGACGTCGCAGCATCGGGCTGCCAACCCGGCGGAAGCTCATCCGCCCAGGGTGTCGAGATAACTCTGCAGGAGCACGGCGGCGGCGCTCTGATCAATGCGCGTCTTCTGCTTGCGCGCGCGGCGACCGGCCGCCCGCAACAGCCGTTGCGCCTGCACCGTCGAGAGCCGTTCATCCACGGTGTGGATGGGCACGGTCAGCGCCTCCTTGAGCACGGCGACAAACTGCTGCGCCTGAGCCGCCGCCGGGCCGAAACTGCCGTCCATGTTGCGCGGCACGCCCACGAGCACCAGGCCCACCTCTTTCTCCCGGATGAGCGTCTTGAGACGCGCCAGGAACTCCGCGAACGGTTCGGCCGGAATGAACTCCAGTGGCGTCGCCAGCGTGCGCGTCTCATCGGAAATCGCCACGCCAACGCGTTTGGTGCCGGGGTCGAGAGCCAGAATGCGCATGGTCGTGCGCCGACAGCAACGCACAAACCGCGCGCCGATTCAACGCCGAAAAGGGAGTCGCCGCCGGACGCGTCCCATTGGTCAGACAATTTGCAGCGGCGGGAACGGGCGCCCGAGCACCGGCGCGCTGGGCGTCTTGAGCCAGTGCTCCAACACGCCCGCATAAACGCTGCGGAAGTCCACGGTGAATTTCGGGTCGCCGTTGAACAGGTCGGCCGGCGCGAGGCTGGGCGCCTTGCCGAGCAGCCCGGCTTTGACGCGACCGCCGAGGATCAACAGGGGCGCGGCCGCGCCGTGGTCGGTGCCGCCACTGGCGTTTTCAGCCAGGCGGCGCCCGAATTCGCTGAAGGTCATCAACAGCACGCGCTCGAAATGGCCCTGGGCCTTGAGGTCGTCCACGAACGCCTGGAGCGCGTCGCCCAATTCGGTCAGCAGGCGCTCGTGGGTGCCGGCCTGGTTGGTGTGCGTGTCATAGCCGCCCTGCGACACGTAGTAGATGCGCGTGGGCATGCCGCCGGCGATCAGGCGCGCGACCAGCTTGAGCGAGTTGGCCAGTTGCGAGGGCGGGTAGGTGGCGCGGTTTTCGCCCTTGGCGGCGATGGCCCGGAGTTGGTCGGACGAGATCTGCGCGTCCAGGGCGGTGCGTTCGATGAAGTCCAGCGGCGCGCCGGCGTGGGCAACTGCGCCGGGGAGCATCGCGATCGAACCACCGGCGTTGGCCGATGGCGTCTCGTCGGGTTCGTTGAGTCGGCGCAGGGATTCCTCGGCCATGTCCATTTCGCCGGGGCCGGGCCGGTCGGCTTTCACCAAACGGTAGGCCTCCGGGTTGGTGAAGCAGATGCCCTTGGGATTTTTGGCGGCGAAGGCCTGCGGCATCTGACTGCTGATGGCCACGGCCACGGCCGGGTCGCAGCCCGCGCAGGTGTTGTCGAAGTATCGGCCCAGCCAGCCGGTGCTCTCGAACCGGTTCGCGTCGCTGGCCGTCTGCCAGATTTCGGTCGAGCGGAAATGCGAGCGGTTCGGGTTGGGATAGCCGACGCCCTGCACGACGGCCAGATGGCCCGCGTCGTAAAGCGCTTTGAGTCCCTTGAGCGCCGGGTGGAGGCCCAGCGAATCATTCAGTTTCAAGACGTTTTTGCCGGCGATGGCCAGGCGCGGTCGGGCCTTGTGATAAAAATCATCGGCGAAGGGCACGACCGTGTTGAGGCCGTCGTTGCCGCCCGCCAACTGCAGCACCACCAGAATGCTGCCGTCCCGGCCGGTGAGGACTTGGGTGGCTTTGTCGGCGGCCTGGGCATGGAGCGAGGCGAACGTCTTGGCCAGGAACGTCGGCACCGTCCACGACAGTGCGCTGCCGAGCACGGTGGTGCGGAGGAACTCGCGTCGGGTCTTGAGCGTCAACTGGGGCTTCATGGCATTCATGATTGTGCGGGGCAATATCCTTTCCTGAAGACGTCGCTGCTCTCAAAAGGGTTTCATCGGATTCAGATTGATGCGAGGCAATCCGTTCGGGTCCAAACTTGGCAGGGGAAATCGGCAAAGGGAGCAACGATCTTTGCAAGCATGACGCCCTAGACGTCCGGGCCGGGCACCGGCGGCACGTCGGCGTTTTGGCGTGCGGCGGCTGGGCGCCGCTTTGGATTTGCCGACTGGGACGTCGGCGAATCAGCCGACTGGAAGCCTGCGCGACGCTCCGACGCTCTGACGCTCTGACGCTCCACGCTCCACCCTCCGGCGCTCCACGCGCTCCGTGCCTCTGCGCCTCAGCAATGAGGAAATGTTTTCGGCGGGACGCCGAAAACGGCACGCGAGACGCGCGCGCTCCCCTTCACCATTCGATGTTCGATGTTCAGTGTTCGGTGTTCGATGTTCTGCGGCACGTGCGCCCGCGCTCCCTCTCCCAGCGGGAGAGGGCCGGGGTGAGGGAGAACGTCTCGTGGGCATTGAGGCAGCCACATGCTTCACGGCGCGCTCACCCTCACCCTTTCCCTCTCCCTCGAGGGAGAGGGAATTCCCAAGCCGCGCCCGCCGAGCGCGAGAGCGTTTTGGCATGCGGCGGCTGGGTGCCGCTTTGGATTTGCCGACTGGGACGTCGGCGAATCAGCCGACTGGAAGCCTGCGCTACGCTCCGACGCTCTGACGCTCTGACGCTCCAAGTTCCATCCTCCGGCGCTCCACGCGCTCCGCGGCTCTGCATCGGTGCAGTGAAAATGTTTTCGGCGGGACGCCGAAAACGGCACGCGAGACGCGCGCGCTCCCCTTTGTCCATCCGATGTTCGATTTTCCCCGTGCGTGCGGCGCTTGCGGTCGGGCTGTCATCCGCATCATCGCGTCCGGGCGGCGCGCAGGTCGGGAGATTCCCAGACGATGTTGCCGTCCACCACCGTGAGCCACACCTTGACGCGATCCAGTTCGGTCGGATTGATGCGGAAGATGTCCCGATCCAGCAGCACGAGGTCTGCGAGCTTGCCCGGCGTGAGCGTCCCTTTGAGATGCTCCTGGAATTCGGCGTAGGCCGAACCGACCGTGTAGGCGCGAATCGCCTCTTCGAGCGTGATTTTTTCCTCGGGCACCCAGCCGTCGGGATGTTTGCCGTCGAGCGTTTGGCGGGTGACGGCTGCCTTGAGGCCTTCCATCGGGTTGAGCGGCGCGACCGTCCAGTCCGACCCGAACGCGAGGGTCGCGCCGGCGTCGAGCAGCGAGCGGAAGGCGTAGGTGTAACGGGAACGGGCCGGGCCGATGCGCTTGTCGCACCAGCGCCCGTCATCGGCGGCATGGTAGGGTTGCATGGAGGCAACGACGCCCTGCTTGCCGAAGCGCGGGATTTCGCTCGGCCGCAAATGTTGCGCGTGCTCGATGCGAAACCGTCGGTCGCGCGGGCCGTTTTTCTCGGCCACCTCGCGAAAGAGTTCGAGGATGCGGAAGTTGGCCTCGTCACCGATGGCGTGAATCATCACGTGCAACCCGGCGCGGTCGGCGGCCTCGACGCGCCGGAGCATCGCGCCCTCCGGCAGCATTTGATCGAACAGCAGGCCGCGCGTGTTCGGCGCGTCCGCATACGGCTCGAAAAACAGTGCGGTGCTCGAACCGAGACTGCCATCGGCGAATCCTTTGAGTCCGCCGATGCGCAACCACGGGTTGCCGAAGGGGGCACGGACGCCCGTTTGGGCGAGCGTCTCCCAGGACAGGATGGAACGCACGGCGTAAATGCGCGTCTTCAACTCGCCGCGCTCCAGCAGGAATTGATACAGGCCAATGTCCTGGTCGGCGGACATGTCCTGAACACTGGTCACGCCCAGGCGCGCGGCGTGTTCGGTCGCCGCGCGCGCGGCGGCGAGCTTTTCCTCCCACGAACGCGGTGGAATCACGGCTTCGACCAGGTTCATCGCGGCGTCTTTGAGGATGCCGGTCGGTTCGCCGCGCGCGTCGCGCACGATCACACCGCCGGGCGGTTCGGGAGTGTCGCGGGTGATTCGGGCGAGTTTGAGGGCGAGGCTGTTGGCCAGGGCCATGTGGCCGTCCGTGCGGCTCACGAACACCGGGTGTTCCGGCGTGACGGCATCAATCCATTCCTTCGCGGGCAGCGGCGCGCCGGGAAATTTCTCGTGATCCCAGTCGCCGCCCAAAATCCAGCGGCCCTTCGGCAGCGTTTTGGCGAACTCGCCGATGCGGCGGGTGAACTCGGCCGGGCTGGCGGCGTCGCGCAGGTCCACATTCGTGAGGGCGAATCCGCCCGAAAGCCAGTGCACGTGCGCGTCGTTGAACCCGGGCAGCAGGCTGCGCCCGGCGGCGTCAATCACGCGCGTTTTCGGCCCGGCCAGTGCGCGCAGGTCGGCAGTGCGCCCGACGGCGACGATGCGGTTGCCGAGGACGGCGAGCGCCTCGGCCCGGGGTTGGGCCGGATCGAGCGTGCGCACGGCGGCATTGAGGATGAGCAAATCGGCAGCCAGAGGTAGGGACGCGGCAGTGGTGCTCATGGGCGCGACAAACAATGTGGCGATGGCCAGCGTGGCGGCTTTCATTGGAACCAACCGCTCCGAAGCGGCAGGCCAAATGTCTAACCGGGCGGCGCGGGGTTGTCACGCGCGCACCGCTGCAAAGGTGCCGCAGCTTACCTGGCAGCCACGACCTGCCATTTGCCGCGGACCAGCTTGCGGAATTGCGGGGTCATGGGAGGCAGCTTGGAGGGATTGAGGTAGTTGACGTCGAAAGCCCAGTTGCGATTGGGGGCGTTGTAGTAGTTGCCCGGCGGCTGCCAGCGGTTGGTCGCGAAACGGCTCTCAAAGAGCACGACCATCGAACCGTTGTAGGTGAACGCGCGCCCATCCCAATCTTCCAGAAACCGGGGAAAGTTTTCCACACCGCCGCTGTAGAATTTGTTGTTCCCGATCTTGACGGATTTGACGATGCCGCCCAGGAACGCGGCGTTGACGGTCGTCGGTGCCGCCGGACGTTGGGTGAGGGATTTGCCCGCGTTGTTGTCGGTCCAGTTGGTTGAGAGGACGGTAATGGAGTCGCCAATCAAGGCTGCCGGACGCGCAGCGCTGGTGTTGGTCGTGCCCAGAGCGGGCGCGTTGAAATCGCCCTGCACGTAGATGGGCAACCGGGTGGCGATGGTCAGGCCGTCCTGGGGCAGGTAACGACCGTTGATCACGCGCACGGCGGTAAGTCGGCTCGGATGGGTGCGTTGGTCTTCGATGTAGATGGAATTGATACCTTGGCCGGTGATGGACTTGGCCAGGGTATTGAGGCCGGCGCCGCCGGTGGGTCGGGCCAGCCAGTTGGTGAGGGCACGCACGTCCAGTTCGGTCAGAATCGTCCACTTGGTCTCCCGCAGGTCGTTGAGCGAATTGGTCGTGCGGATGAAAGAATAAGTATTATTGGTCTGGTCCGGCGGCACGTAGGTGAAGTTGTTCCAGCGTCCGGCAAAGACGGCGGTGTTGGTGCTGGTGGTGCGAATGATGAGGTGGGCCTTGTTGTAGAAACGTTCCTTGCCCAGGTTGCTGTTGGGGTCTTCGCCGAAGGGCGGCGGGTCGAGAATTTGGCGGATGGTTTCGGGATTGTTGTCGGGCCCAACCGGCAGGGTGAGCGCGCTGACTTTTTCCATGCGGAGTGACCTGTAAACCGGTGTCACCTGGCCGGCAACTGTCCCGTCGTTCGGATGGCGGTTGTGGTAGATCAATCCCACCGCGGTGACCGTGTCCCAGAACGTCAAGCCGCTGACCGGCGCTGCATAAATGTCGGCGTTGCTGTGCACCTTGCCGGTGACGTGCATGACCGGGCCGGGGTTGATCTCCAGGTCAATGCCGTAAAAAATCGCAAACTGGAACACCGGGATGGAAGCGAACTGAATTTCCTGGCTCACGCCGGCCCAGGGGCTGGAAGGATGGTTCAGCAACCGGGCATGAGAAAGGACGCGGTAGTTCGACACAAAACCATAAAGGCCCGGGAATTCGGAATTGAGATTGGTGACGATTGTCGTGCCAAGGCTTTCAACGCGCGTGCGATTGGCGTTGCCCTGCCCGTCGCGGAAGGAAAATCGCACCGGCCAGTTGGATTGCACGGCGTCCGGGGACAGCACGCGATAGACATTCAGGTCCGCGTTCACGCTGTGATACATGAAATCGCGCTGCATTCGGGCGATGACCATTTCGGTGGCGGCCTCTGCTCCGGCGATGGCGATGTTGTAGGCGTTATGTCGGGCGGTAAGGCGTGTTTCATTCGAGGAACTCCGCAGCACGTTGGCCACCAGGATGGTGGCGACCGCCGTGAACAGCAGCGTCATCATCAGCGCGTAACCGCTGTTGCTGCCCGGAGTTGGACCTTGGAAGTGTCGCATGAGAACCTCGCGATCGGCCGTCTATTCAATTGCGCGTCGCGTCACGCGCGTTTGCAGCCGGTAATAGTCATACATGCCCCCTTGGCCGGCGGTCGCCAAAGGGAACTGCCATTGGTAAAATTCCAGCGTCAGGCGAATGACGCGGTGGTTTTGGGTATTGGTCAGCACGCGTCCCCGGAAATCCTCTGCTCGAAACGCGAGCGTGTTGGTCACGAAACCAGCCACCGGCGTGGCCTGACCGTTGGTGAAACGCATCAGCGTGCGCGTGTTGGCATCCACGTAGTAACGCACAAACCGCGCGAGATTGGTCGTTGGCCAGATTTGCAATGCGTTGCCGATGTGCGCTTGATTGTTGGTGATGGCGACGAACGAAGACGCATTGCCGTTGCCCACATAAAGCATTTTGGCCGACCGGATCTCGTCGCGCAGCACGGTCAACGCCTCTCGGCCCTCGGAAGTCGCCGTAAGCTTGGTTTCCGAGATGCGATGCATTTTCAGACCCACCAACTGCGTGGTGATCAAAGCCGTCAACAGCAGGCTGAACAAGGCCATCACCACAACCACTTCCGGCAGCGTGAACGCGGTCGCAGCGTGGCGGCGCCCCCCGCGACGTTCTTTTTCTCGCGGCGGCTTCATTGATCGGGTGCGCGCAGCGTGGTGACGAAGTTGGTGAAGAGTCCCCGCCCGGGCATCCGCCACACGCAGGCCGCCTGCAAGCGGCGCAAGGGCGGGTTGGTGGTTACCCAGGAGACCGAGATGAAATTGGTCGCATAAACGGGCGTTTTCTTGATGGGCACGTCGAGAATCTCGACCTCGGTGAAGTTGGTAATGCCCCATTCATCCACCTGCGGCCAGGCCATCGGGTCCCACTTGGCGGCGCGCGCCAGTTCAACGCCTTGAAACGCCAGCGATTGCGCCGCCAACGAATAGGCGTTCCACTCCGCGACCCGGGTCGAGTTGGCGAAACCGTAAATGATTCCGCCGGTCACCACCCCCAGAATGGCGATGGAAATCACCAGTTCGGGGAGCGTGAACGCGCGCGCACCGTTCCGCTCCTGCGGATTTCTCAAGCAAACCAATTCCATAGGGCAGCCCTGCTTGGCGACGGCCCCTGCCCTTGCAATCAGCGTGCCAGGACGGATCCGACTCTAACCGCCCGGCTTCCGCTTGAACCCAAATGTGCGCCGGCCGCTCAAATCTTCGAAGGTTAGCGTGGAAAAAGTTGTTCCGTCACCCCCCACCGTATTTTACAGGACACCTCTCACAGGTTGTTCGGTGTACGTGCCCGGACATTTCCACGCGCTCGTGCCAATGGAAAACAGCCGAAGTTGCCGATCCTCCATCTCTTGGAAACAGCCCGTGGGTGCTTTCTGACGCCATCCGAGGTTGTCCAACCAACCGTGTCCTGACATGAGACGCAATCGGGTTGGCGCGAAACGGAACAACTTGGGCGAAGTCCCTGATGAGCGCGGGGCTGCACCCTTGCCTCACCGAAATCGTTTCTCACCCGCTCTGTGCGCCTGCCCGGATTTTTCTCGCTGCCGTCCAAATCCTCCAACTCGGGCGGCGTGCGCGCTGAAACCGGCGGCTCGAGCACGGCATTGCCAAAGCACTTTTGCGGGCCGTAGCATGGCTTTATGAAACGACTCGTTCCACTGGTGGCGCTCGCCTGCCTGCTGCTCGGCTCGGCCGCCCGCGCCCAAACGCCCGACGAGCAATACATCCGCATCTACGGTATCATCCAGCAGGCTGACGCTCTGAACAACGCCGACCAACCCGCCGCCGCCCTGTCGCGCTATCGCGAAGCCCGGAGCGCGCTCGAGCAGTTCCAGAAACGGTTTCCCGAATGGAATCCCAAGGTCGTCAACTTCCGCCTCAATTACCTGGCCCGGAAAATCGAAGCTGTTTCCGCGCGGCTACCCGCGCCGCCGGCGCCCGCTGCACCCGCCACGGCACCGTCCACACCCGCGGCCGCGCCCGCTCCTGCGCCCGCACCGGCACCGGCGCCCGAAGCCGTGGCCGCCCTCGAGCGCCAGATCAACGCGTTGCAGGAACAGGTCCGCCAGTTGCAGGCCGACAAGGGCATCCTGGAACTCAAACTGCGCGAGGCACTCGCCGTTCAGCCCGCTGCCGCCGATCCCCGCGAACTGGCCCGCGCCCAGGAACGCATCCAGGCGCTCCTCAAGGAAAATGAACTGCTCAAGGCCACCGTCGAACGCGAGTCCGCCGCCGCGAAAGCCCGGCCGACCGAACGCGAACTGGCCGAGGCCCGCACCGCGCTGGAGGAGGCCACCCGCAAGCTCCGCGAGCAAACCGAGCGCGCCGAGGCGCTCGCCATCGAAAAGCGCGCGCTCGAAAACCGCCTCGCCAGCCTCACCCCCACGCTCGAAAACCTCGCCCAATTCGACCGCATCAAGCAGGCGCGCGATGACGCCGAGCGCAAGCTCGCCGAGCAAACTGCCCGGATTAGCAGCCTCGAAGCCGAAGTGGCAGCGTTGCGGGAACGATTGGAAAAGAGCACGCCGGCGACCGATGCGCTCGATGCGCTGCGCGCAGAGAACGAACTGCTCAAGCGGCAGCTTGCCGAGGCGCGCCGCGATGCCGAGCAAACCGGCGAACTTCGCTCGCGCTTGAGCGCTGCCGAGGCGCGCATCGCTGCCTTGCAGTCCGACGTCGAACTCTTGCAACTGGAGAAGGCCGCCCTGGAGCAGCGTGTGCGTGAGGCGAGGACAACGCCCGCGCCGGCGCCTCCTCCAACCGTGGCCGCCCCGACGGCACCACCCGCGCCGCCCTCGCTGACCGGTCGCCCCGAAGACCTCAAGCGCATCCGGCAGTTGGAAGCCGAGCGTGACGCGCTGTCGCGAAAGCTCGAAGCCGCGCAGGCGCAACTGTCGCGGCGCGCGGCTCGCAGTAGCGCCGCCCAGGTCAAATCACTCACTGATCAGGTCGCGGCGTTGCAGGCGCGGTTGCAGGTCTATGAGGCCAAAGCCGTGCCCTTCACGCCCGAAGAACTGGCGCTGTTGCGCGTGCCGCAGCCCGCGTTGCCGGCGCCGGCACCGGCGGCCACGGGCGCCGTCGCCCGAGCCGCGTCCGCGCCGCCACCCGGCGCGGGCAATCTGGTGTTGGAAGCGCAGCGCGCGTTCGCAGCGCGGCGTTATGCGGAGGCCGAGGAGAAGTATCAACAGATCTTGCGGCTCGACGAAAACAACACCTTCACCATCGCCAATCTGGCGATGATTCAACTCGAACAGGGGCGGGCCGGCGACGCCGAGCAAACACTGCAGAAGGCGCTGGCGCTCGCGCCCGACGACGCGCGCGTGCTGGCCGCGCTGGGTTACCTGCGCTACCGCCAGCAACGGTACGAGGAGGCGCTCGACGCCCTGAGCCGCTCGGCGGCGCGCGATCCCAACAATGCCGAGGTGCAGAATCATCTGGGCGTGGTGCTTAATCACAAGGGCCTGCGCGGCCCGGCGGAAACCGCCCTGCGCCGCGCGCTGCAACTGGACCCGAAGTTTGCCGCCGCGCACAACAACCTGGCCGTGATTTACGCGACCCAAACGCCGCCGTCGCTGGAACTGGCCCGCTGGCATTACCAGCGCGCGCTCGCCAACGGGCACCCCCGGAATCCCGAACTGGAAAAATTGCTCGACAGCAAAGTGGCTTCCGGCGCTTCGGCCGGGCGTTGAAGTCACCGCGCCGGCGGCGGTTCGAACCGGTTCAAACTCATGCGGCAGGTGTTCGACGAGTTGGTTGTGGCGACCCGCGGGCGCGGGTTTTACGAGATCACCGATCAGGTGCTCGGCTGGTTGACACGGCGCGGACTTCAAAACGGCCTGCTCACGCTGCACATCCGTCACACCTCCGCCTCGCTGTTGATTCAGGAAAATGCCGACCCGGATGTCCGGGCCGATCTGGAACGGTTCATGGCGCGGCTGGTCCGAGATGGCGACACGCTCTTCGCTCACACGTGTGAAGGGCCCGACGACATGCCCTCGCACATTCGCACCGCGCTCACGACCGTGAACGTGAGTCTGCCGGTCCGCGAGGGTGCGCCGGAGCTCGGCACCTGGCAGGGCATCTACGTGTGGGAACATCGCCACGCGCCACATTCGCGCCGCGTGGCGCTACATTTTATTGGCGAGTGAGGCGGCACGAATGAAGAAACCCGTTTTAATTGGTCTGGCCGTTTGCGGCATTGGACTGCATCTGCAGGCGGCCTGCACGGTCGTTGAGAGCGACGTGTGCGTCTATGGCGGCACGTCCGGCGGCGTGGCGGCGGCCGTGGCGGCGGCGCGGTTGGGCAAGTCGGTCGTGTTGTTGTCGCTCAACACCCACGTCGGCGGCATGAGCGCCAGCGGCCTGGGTGTTACCGACATTGGCCCGGGCAACGACACCAGCTATCTGGGCGGCATTTCGCGCGAGTTCTACCGGCGCGTCGGCGCGGCCTACGGTTCGACCAACCTCGTCATCTGGTTCGAACCGCGCGTGGCCGAGCAGGTCTTCTGGCAGATGCTCGCCGAGGCCGGCGTGCCGGTTTACTCCAACAAGCTGCTCGCCTCGGTGACCATGACGAACAATCGAATCGTCGAGCTGCGCACCCAGGACGGCAGTGTGTTTCGCGCGAAGCAGTTCATTGACACGACCTACGAGGGCGACCTGATGGCCGCGGCGGGCGTAACGTTCACCTGGGGTCGCGAGGGCACCAACGTGTATGGCGAGTCGTTGGCGGGCATCCGGCCCTTGGGCGGCAGCTACAATTACGATCCCTACGTCGTGCCCGGCAACCCGGCCAGCGGGCTGTTGCCCCTGGTGCAAACCAACACCGGCGGCAACGTGGGCGACGGTGACCGCCGCCTCCAGGCCTACAACTACCGCCTCTGCCTCACCCAAAATCCCACCAACAAAATTCCGCTCACCGCGCCGACGAATTACTCGGAGGCGAATTACGAGCTGGTGCGCCGTTACATCGCCGCGCGCGTGGCCAAAGACGGCGCCGTCTCCCTCGGCCAGCTCATTCACATCCAGACGATCATCCCGAACGGCAAAACCGACATCAACGCCAACGGCGAGTTGTCCACCGATTACGTCGGCTACAACCACACCTGGGCCACAAACACCTACGCCGGACGCGAGCAACTCCGCGCCGAGCATGAGAACTACATCCGCGGTCTGCTGTGGTTTCTGGCCACCAGCACGAACATCCCGCCGAATCTCAACGCGGAGATGCAGTCCTGGGGCTTGTGCAAGGACGAGTTTACCGACAACGGCGGCTGGCCCTGGCAGATTTACGTACGCGAGGCGCGGCGCATGGTCAGCGACTACGTCATGACCCAGGCCAACTGCGAAGGCCGCGTCGTTGCCCCGGAGAGCATTTGCCTGGCGCGCTACCACATTGACTCGCACGGCGTGCAACGGCTCGCCAGCGGCGGCTTCGCGCGCTGGGAGGGCAGCATCGGCGGCACACCGCCGTTTCCGTATCCGGTCAGTTACCGTTCCATCATCCCGCGCGCCGGCGAGTGCGAAAACCTCTTCTGCACCTTCGCGCTTTCGGCCAGCCACGTCGCCTTCGGCAGCATTCGCATGGAGCCCGTCTTCATGATGCTCAGTCACGCGGCGGGCGTCGCGGCGGCGTTCGCCATTGACGACAGCGTGCCCGTGCAACAGCTCAGCTACGCGAGGCTGGCGGCGCAACTGCGCGCCGACGGCCAACTGCTCAGTTGGGAAGCCGCCGCGGGCACGACCAACGGCATCATCCTGGACCAGGGCGGCCCGGGCACGGCCAACTCCGGCGGCTGGACCTTCGGCGCCAACGCGGGCGGTTGGAACGGCGATTACTGGCACGACGGCGCCACCGGCAAGGGCACCAAATGGGTCAGCTACACGCCCAACCTGCCGACCAACGGCACCTACGAGGTCTATGCCTGGTGGGTCGAGCACCCAAATCGCGCCACCAACACCGTCTATGACATCGTGCACGCCGCCGGCACCAATCGCGTGCTGGTCAACCAACGCCTCTCAAGCGGCGGCTGGTTCAAACTGCTGACCACCAATTTCAACGCCGGCACCAGCGGGCGCGTCATCATTCGCAACGACGGCACGCCGGCCGGGTCGTATTGCATCGCCGACGGCGTCCGCTTCGTGGGCATTGGCGGGGCCGCCATGCCGCCGCCGCCACCGACCATCGAGATCGTTGCCAGCGACGCGGTTGCCGGCGAGTTTGGCACGAACCGGGCGCGGTTCACCTTTGTGCGCAGCGGCGACACGAATCCGGCACTGACGATCACCTACGCGGTAAGCGGGAGCGCAACGCCGGGCGCGGATTACGCGGCGCTGCCGGGCAGCGTGGTGCTGCGCGCCGGCGCCATCGCCACCAACGTGTGGATCACGCCGCTGGCCGACGCACTGCCCGAAGGCAACGAGACGGTGACGCTTACGTTGCAGCCCTCGGCGGCCTATACGCTCACCGCGTTGAGCAACGCGACGGTGATCATTCGCGACCGACCGCTGGACGGCTGGCGGCGCGCGCAGTTCAGCGAGTCGGAGCTGGGAAACGCCGTGATCAGCGGCTATCTCGCCGACCCGGACGCTGACGGCTTGGCCAACCTGATGGAGTTCGCGCTCGGGACAAACCCGCGCATCGCGGATTTGAATCCACTCGCCCCGCGAATTGAGCAGGATCGCCTGACCATTTCCTTCACGCGCAGCAGAGCGGCGAGCGACGTGAACCTGAACGTCGAGGCCTCAGAGGATTTGGTGACGTGGCAGAGCGGTTCGGGGTGGGTCGAGGAGGTGTCGTGCGAAGACGAAGGCTCGCGCGAGCGTTTGACGGTGCGCCTGACCGCGCCGGCGCCGGCCCAAAATGCGTTCTACATCCGCCTGCGAGCGGAAAAACGCTGAGCGTCGCCGGGCCGGAGCGAGTGAGCCGATTCGCCCGGCCAGGCGCTGTTCGCAACGGTTGCGCGCTGCTCGGAAAGTTCGTGCGCCGGGCGATCAACAGGGCTTCGTTGCCGTGGCCACATGCGCACTTCGGTCGCGGCCCGGCAGCTTGACAGCCCGAGGCCGTCGGGCGTAAAGCTTGCCTGAAGTAAGGCCGGAGGAACGACCGGTGTGCCGATTGCGGAATTCAAGCGCGTTGGCGGTGAAGGCACGGACATCGGGCGGGGCCGGCGCACGGGAGCAGAGCCATGAAAAGGAAATTGACTCAGCAATTGATTCTGATGTTGGGACTCATCGTGTCGGGCAGCAGCGCGGCGCGCGCGGA
>JAOAIM010000054.1 GCA_026414705.1 Verrucomicrobiia bacterium
ACTGGGTGCGGTCCCCTTCGGCCGGAAGGACGCCGCCCATAAAATGCGTGACACATGTGCCCTGCCGCCTCATCCTCGGCTCTGAACTTCGGGACATTCCGACGCCATGCGAACGCGATTTGACCTCACGCAAGCCGACATCCCCAAACAATGGTATAACCTGCTGGCCGACCTGCCCGAACCCTTGCCGCCGCCGCTGCACCCGGGCACCAAACAACCCGTACCGCCGGAAGCGCTGCTGGCTATTTTCCCCGAAAACCTCGTGCAGCAAGAGATGTGTCCCGACCGCTTCGTCGAAATCCCCGAAGCGGTGCGGGAAATCTATGCGCTCTGGCGGCCCACGCCCCTGCTTCGCGCTGTGCGCTTTGAGAAGGCGCTCCAGACCCCGGCGCACATCTACTACAAATACGAGGGCGTCAGTCCCGCCGGCAGCCACAAGGTCAACACCTCCGTCGCCCAGGCCTATTTCAACAAGATCGCCGGCACCAAACGGCTCGCCACCGAAACCGGCGCGGGCCAGTGGGGTTCATCGCTGGCCCTGGCCTGCAAGCTCTTCGACCTGGAATGCACCGTCTATATGGTCAAGGTCAGCTACCAGCAAAAGCCTTATCGCCGGATGCTCATGCACACCTGGGGCGCGACGGTGCATCCGAGCCCGAGCGACCAGACCAACTACGGGCGCAAGCTGCTGGCCGAAGACCCCAACTGCCAGGGCAGCCTCGGCATCGCCATCAGCGAGGCCATCGAAGACACCGTCACCCACCCGCACACCAAGTATTCCCTCGGCAGCGTCCTCAATCACGTGTGCCTCCACCAAACCGTCATCGGCCTGGAAGCACTTAAGCAGATGGAACTGGCCGGCGAAGAACCCGACGCGCTCTTCGGTTGCTGCGGCGGCGGAAGCAACTTCGCCGGGCTGGTCTTTCCGTTCCTTCACAAAAAAATCCGCGAGGGCAAAAAATACCGCATCGTCGGCGTCGAACCCACCGCCTGCCCCTCGATGACGAAAGGCGAGTTGCGCTACGATTTTGGCGACACGGCCGAAACCACGCCGCTGCTGATGATGTACACCCTCGGCCACAAGTTCATGCCACCGCCGATCCATGCCGGTGGCCTTCGTTACCACGGCATGTCCCCGCTCGTGAGCCACGCGCTCAAGCTGCGCTTGATCGAGGCCGAGGCGTATCACCAAACCGAGGTGTTCGAGCGCGCCACGCTCTTCGCCCGCACCGAGGGCATCGTGCCCGCGCCCGAATCGGCCCACGCCATCGCCGCCGTCGCCGCCGAGGCGTTGCGCGCGCGCGAGGCCGGACAAAAGCGTGTCATTCTCTTCAACCTTTCCGGCCACGGGTTGCTTGACCTCAGCGCCTACGAATCCTTTCTCAACGGAAAACTCCAGGACGTTTGACCGGAAAAACCCAAACGACAAAACCATCCAGCCATGAAACTCAACACGTTCATCACTGCAGTGTTCACCGGCACAATGCTCGCGCTCGCGCCGCTCGCGCACGGCCAACCCTCGGCCCATTACCCGCCCGGCGTCGAAGGCTTGAAGGGCGCCTCGCTGCCGCCGCCCGGCGTGTATTTCCGCGACTACAACTGGTTTTACTTCTCCAGTCGGTTGAACGATGACGACGGTGACGAAATCAACGGCGCCGACGCCGAGGCATTCGTTTACGCCAACGTGCCGCGCGTGCTCTGGATCACCGACTGGAAAATCCTCGGCGGCTTCCTGGGCCTCGACGCCCTGCTGCCGCTCAAATACACCGACCTGGAGGTCAACACGCCCGGCGGGCCCTTCAGCGATAGCACCTTTGGCATCGGCGACCTCTTTGCCGAGGCCACGCTTTCATGGCATCCGAAGCAATTTGACCTGGCCATCGGCTATGGCGTCTGGGCGCCGACGGGCGATTTCAACGCGCAGAATCCCACCTGGGCCGGAGCCGGCTTCTGGACGCACATGTTCACTGCCGGCGCAACCTGGTATCCCGACGCGGCCAAAAAATGGGCGCTCTCGGCCCTGAGCCGCTACGAAATCAACCATGAGCAGCAAGACACCGACATCACCCCCGGCCACGCTTACACGCTGGAATGGGGCTTGAGCTACTCGCCCCGGCCCACCGTGGACCTCGGCGTGGTCGGCTACTGGCAGATTCAAACCACCGAGGACGACGGCCCCGGCGCTTCCAGTGACCGCGACCAGGTCCTCGCCATCGGCCCGGAAATCAACGCCGTCTGTCCCAAGCTCGGCCTCATCGCCTCGCTTCGTTACCTCTACGAAGTCGCGGCCGAATCCCGGCTGCAGGGCCACACCGTTTGCCTGACGCTCACCAAGAAACTCTGAGCGGAAACTTTGCAGTCGTCTCATTGAACCCCGGACCTCAGCCCGCTGGCGACCCTGGAGAAGTGGACACCGGTTTGAACCCGGAAGATCTCTTGCTACCTTGAAGCCCGAACGCGCATCAAGCTGCTGAAGCTGCTTCGAGTTCGGGCCCCGAGTCTGCTCGCGTTGGGGCCCTGCGCTGGTCCCCGCGGGAGGTTCGAGCCCGTCAGCGAGTGTCACCCTTGGTGCGACATGCGTCCTTGAACCTTGCTCGCGCCAAAACCGCACGGCATATTGAAGCCGTGAAAATGGACGGAATTGATCCGGCCGAACTCGACGCCTACGACGCCTGGGTTGCCGAACATTTGGACGAAATGGTCCGGCTTTATCCCGGCAAGGTGATTGCCGTGCATCGGGGCCGATTGCTTGCCGTCGCGAACACTTATCGGGAAGTGCTCGCAGCCGCCAAAGCCCAGGGTCTCTCGGAGCAGCCTTTTACCATGCGCGTGCCCACCGCTGAGGAGGCTCATGCGGTGTTCCCATCGGTGTTTCCCTCCAACGGTGCATGAACACCGACCGGGTCGTTTTCCGTTACAAGCCCATGTTGGGCCGGTTGTCTCCCACCGCCACGCTCGGCTTGTGCCTCAACGAAACCTGGCACCGAACCGATTTCTACGTGGATTCCGGCGCGGCTTATTCCATCGTCCATGGCGATTTCGCGCGCGACGTGGGCTTTGAATTCACAAGCGGGGAAGGATTGTGGGTCAAAATGGGCGACGGCAGTTTGATTCCGGTGTTTCTGCATCGCGTCCCGCTTCAAATTGGCCCGCACCGAATCGAAGCGCGGATTGCCTTTTCCGACCGGCTGGGGATTGGATTCCACCTGCTGGGGCGACTGGATGTCTTCGATCATTTCCGCGTGTGCTTTCACGGACGCGAGCAGGTCGTCAGCTTCGAGCCGTATCCGGCGCGGGAGTAATTTCGTTTCGACCCGTCAGTCCCCTCGCTTTATTCTGCCCGCGATGGCCGCCGAAACCGGGTTGACGCCGATGATGGCGCAGTATCGCCGCATCAAAAGCGAACTGCCCAAAGACGCCCTGCTGCTCTTCCGCCTCGGCGACTTCTACGAGATGTTTTTTGAAGACGCGCAGATCGGCGCCCAAATCCTCAACCTCGCCCTCACCCGCCGCAATGGCGTGCCCATGTGCGGCCTGCCCTACCACGCCGCCGCCGCCTACATCGGACGCCTCCTGCGCGCCGGACGCAAGGTCGCCATTTGCGATCAACTCGAAGACGCCCGCCCCGGCAAACTCGTCAAACGCGACGTCACTCAAATCCTCTCTCCCGGCACGCACTTCGACGAGCGCCTGCTCGCCGCCGACCGCAACAATTTTCTCGCCGCTGTGTGTCCCGCCGCAAAACGCATCGGCCTCGCGCTCCTGGACCTGACCACCGGCGAGTTCCTTGCCACCGAGGTCGAGTCGGACACTGCCCTGCTGGCCGAACTCGACCGGGTTCGCCCGGCGGAGGTCATCTTTCCAGCCGAGGCGCACGGGCTTTCCCACACATTGCACGGCGCCACTGCGCCTCCCGACCCGGCGTCCACGGCTGCCACGGCGGGCAAACCCGTTGAGCGCCCCGCGCCCAACCGCTCCGCCTTCGGCTGGATCGCCAACGGTTACGAGGACTGGACCTTCGCACCCGAAACCGCGCTCCACACGCTCCGCGAGCATTTCAAGGTCGCGTCCCTCGACGGCTTCGGCCTCAAAGACCACCCGGCGGCCATCGGCGCCGCCGGTGCCGCGCTCCACTACCTGACCCAACACCTGCGCCGCGACACGCGCAACCTCACCCGCATCCGATTCTACCAGCGCCAGGAATTCCTCGGCCTCGACGCCGCCACGCTCCGGCATCTGGAAGTGCTCGAGCCGTTGCACCGCGACGCCCCGCGCACCGCCTGCCTTTACGGCGTGCTCAACCGCACCGTCACACCCATGGGCGCCCGCCGCCTGCGCGACTGGCTCTCCCAACCGCTCGCGGCCGTTGAACCCATCCACCGCCGCCAGGATGCCGTCCAGACGTTCCTGGAAAACCCTGAATACCTCGACGCCTTCCGCGACGCGCTCGCGCACGTGCGCGACCTCGAACGCACGCTGGGCCGCCTGAGCAGTGGCAGCGGCAACGCGCGCGACCTCGTCGCCCTCCGCCTGGCGTTGGAACAAATCCCGGCGCTCCGCCAAATCCTCACCGCGCTCGATCGCCCTTCCGCCGCGCCGCTCTTCGACGCCGAGGAATCCCCCGCCGCGCCGCACAACACCGCAGAGGGCGCGTCGCCACCCGCCGCGGCGCTGCTCGCCGAATTGACCGGCCAGCTCATCGCAGCGCCCGACCTGGTGGACCTGATCGCCCGCGCGATCGTGGACGACCCGCCGCTGGCGCTCAAAGAAGGCGGCATCATCCGCGACGGTTTCAACGCTGAACTGGATGAATTGCGCGCCGCCCAGCGCAGTGGACGCGACTGGATCGCCAAACTTCAAGCCGACGAAATCGCCCGCACCGGCATCCAGTCGCTCAAGGTCCGCTTCAACTCCGTCTTCGGCTATTACATCGAGGTGACGCGCGCCAATCTCGACAAGGTGCCGCCCCACTACATCCGCAAACAGACCATCGCCAACGGCGAGCGCTTCATCACGCCGGAGTTGAAAGAGATGGAAAGTAAAATTCTCGGCGCCGAGGAGCGCGCGACCAAACTCGAATACGACCTGTTCCAGCGCGTGCGCGAGCAGGTGCTTGAACGTTTGCCCCAACTCCAGCAAACCGCCGCCGCGCTGGCGCAACTGGACGTGCTTGCGGCCTTCGCCGAGGTTGCCCGCCTGCACGATTACTGCCGACCGCGGGTTGCTGACGAGGGCCTGATTTTGATTCGCGATGGCCGCCACCCCGTGCTCGAACAACAACTGCTCGAGGAACGTTTCGTCCCCAACGATGCCGCGCTCGCGTCTTCGGCCTCCGCAACCGCGGCGCCGCCCGCGCCCGCCGGCTCAGCCGCCGTGCCTCCGCCGCAGATCGCGCTCATCACCGGGCCGAACATGGCGGGCAAATCCACCTACATCCGCCAGGTCGCCCTCATCGTGTTGCTCGCGCACACGGGCAGTTTCGTGCCCGCGCGCGAGGCGCGGATTGATCTGGTGGACCGCATCTTCACGCGCATCGGCGCCAGTGACGACCTCACCCGCGGCCAGAGCACCTTCATGGTCGAGATGAGTGAGACGGCCAACATCCTTCACAACGCCACCCCGCGCAGCCTGGTGATCCTTGATGAGATCGGACGCGGCACCAGCACCTTCGACGGCCTGTCCCTGGCTTGGGCCATTGTCGAGCACCTTCACAACGTCGTCGGCGCCAAAACCCTTTTCGCCACGCACTATCACGAGCTGACCGAACTGGCGCAGCGGCTGCCCCGGCTCAAAAATTTCAACGTCGCCGTGCGCGAGTGGCACGATCAGATCGTCTTCCTGCGCAAGATCGTCGAAGGCGGCACTGACAAAAGCTACGGCATTCACGTCGCGCGGCTGGCCGGCGTGCCGCAGCCGGTCATCGAGCGCGCGAAGGTCATTCTGGCCAATTTGGAGGAGTCCGAACTGACCCCTGAAGGCAACGTGCGCGTCAGCCGTCGCCAGCAGGACCGCGAGCGCCTCCGCCGGATAGCCCCCTCGCCACAACTGGATTTGTTTGCCCTGGAAGCTGGCGAGGTCTGAGCCGTGCTGGGTTGGGTGTTCGTGCGCCACCGTGTTGCCGTGGAATAAAAGGGTCGGAGGGCCCCCCGCCGTCCATTCCGTCGCGCGAAAGCGCCCGGTTATTTCCCCGGGATAAACGCGCCGAATCGGCCGCTTTTCAAGGACGAACGGGTCAGAAAAAAATGCAAATGCCCGTTGACAGGCGCGGCGCGATTTTTGTAGTTTGCCGCCGTTCTGGGCAATACTCAAACGCGGTGACCACCCTTCCAAGCCGCCGGCACGCCGGGGGACGGAAGGGGCGGGTTTCTTGTCGTTTAAGAGAAAAGTTGCAGAACAACGACCGGGGATGCCCATGTAGCTCAGTCGGTAGAGCGCGTCCTTGGTAAGGACGAGGTCACCAGTTCAATCCTGGTCATGGGCTCCAGAACCGGTGCAAAATGGAACGAAGCGAAGCATAACGACAACAACGCAGGAGAACGCAAATGGCCAAAGAACAATTTCAACGGACCAAACCGCACGTGAATGTCGGCACCATCGGGCACATTGACCACGGCAAGTCCACCTTGACGGCTGCCATCGTTGAGGTGCAGGCCAAAAAGGGTCTCGCCAAACCCATCACCTATGCCGAAATCACCAAGGGCGGTACCGTGCGCGATGAAACCAAGACCGTGACGATTGCCGTTTCGCACGTCGAATACGAAAGCGACAAGCGGCACTACGCGCACATTGATTGTCCCGGCCACGCCGATTACATCAAGAACATGATCACCGGTGCGGCTCAGATGGACGGCGCGATTCTGGTGGTGGACGCCTCCGAAGGGCCGATGCCCCAAACCAAGGAACACGTGCTCCTGGCGCGGCAGGTCGGCGTGCCCGCCATCGTCGTTTACCTCAACAAGGTGGACCTGGTGGACGACAAGGAGTTGCTCGACCTGGTGGAGATGGAAATCCGCGATCTCCTGACCAAGTACGAGTTTCCGGGCGACAAGACACCCGTGATCCGCGGCAGCGCCAAGAAAGCGTTGGCGGGCGATCCCGAGGCCGCCAAGTCCATCCAGGAACTCCTGGACGCGATTGACAGCTTCATTCCCGTGCCGGTGCGCGAGGTGGACAAGCCGTTCCTGATGTGCATCGAGGACGTGTTCAACATTGAAGGTCGCGGCACCGTCGTCACCGGTCGCGTCGAGCGCGGCGTGCTCGAACGCATGTCCGAGGTCGAAATCGTCGGCCTGCGCGAGACGCGCAAGACGGTGGCCACAGACATTGAAATGTTCCGCAAGCTGCTCGACAAGGCGATGCCCGGCGACAACGTGGGCGTGCTGCTGCGCGGCATCAAAAAGGACGAGGTCGAGCGCGGCATGGTGCTGGCCAAGCCGGGCACCATCACTCCGCACACCCACTTCAAAGCCGAGGTTTACGTTCTGTCCAAGGAAGAAGGCGGCCGACACACGCCGTTCTTCAGCAATTACCGGCCGCAGTTTTACTTCCGAACGACCGACGTGACCGGCACGATCCAGTTGCCTCAGGGGGTTGAAATGGTCATGCCCGGTGATAATGTGTCCCTGGAGGTGAAGGTGATCGCGCCCGTGGCCATGGAAAAGGGCCAGCGCTTCGCCATCCGCGAGGGCGGTCGCACCATCGGCGCCGGACGCATCACTGAAATCCTCGAATGAGCGGTTTTCTTGCGGGCGCGTGGCCCGGCGTCACGCGCCCCGGGTCACGCATCTCAACGCGTGCAAACAACGGCAAGGGCGTTAGCTCAATTGGTAGAGTAGCGGTCTCCAAAACCGTTGGTTGGGGGTTCGAGTCCCTCACGCCCTGCCAAACCCGGAGAGGTGGCAGAGCGGTCTATTGCGGCGGTCTTGAAAACCGCTTTCCGCGCAAGCGGAACGGGGGTTCGAATCCCTCCCTCTCCGCCAGTTCGTCAATGGATTTGAACACACACACGGGAACGTTGGCAAACCTCAACCCACGCCGGGGAGGGCCGGTTTGAACTGTTGTCCGGCTGAGGTGTCGGATTCGTCGCACGAACAACATGACGACCATTATCATTTGGGCGCTGATTATTTTGGCGGTCTTCGCCTTCCTGTGGTGGCGAGGGCATCTGGCGCGGTTTGCCACCTATCTGCAGCAGACCCGCGAGGAGCTCAAGAAGTGCACCTGGCCCAGCTGGGAGGAGTTGAAAGGCTCGACCGTCGTGGTCGCCATTTCCATCCTCGCCCTGGGACTCTTCACCGTCGCAGTGGATTTCGTGCTGAACATCATTTTCTTCAGGCTCTGACCATGAAGACCCAGTGGTTCGTCATCCAGACCCTTGCCGGCCAGGAGCAAAAGGTCAAAGACAGCATCGAAAAGCGGATCAAAACCGAGGAAATGCAGGATTACGTCAAAGAAGTTCTCGTGCCCATGGAGCGGGTGGTCGAGGTCCGTGGCGGCAAGAAAACCGTTTCCACCCGCAAACTCTGGCCCGGCTATGTCTTCATCGAGATGGCCCTGCTGGATGAGAACAACCGCATCATCGAAAAACCCTGGTATTTCATCAAAGAAACCCAGGGCGTGATCGGCTTTGTTGGCGGCGAGCCGCCCGTGCCCACGCCCCGCGAAGAAGTTGAGGAAATCAAAGCCCGCATCTCCGCCTCCGAAGAAACCGAGCGGCCCAAGGTCACTTTTGAGGTCGGTGAGACGGTCCGAATCAACAACGGCCCGTTCGTCAATTTCAGTGGTGTCATCGAAGAAGTGGACCCCGAACGCGGCAAACTCAAGGTCACGGTCAACATCTTCGATCGCAACACCCCCGTCGAGTTGGAATACTGGCAGGTCGAAAAGGCATGAACACGCCCGCCGTCGCGCCCCTCGCGGCGGGCGGCAGGGCATCCGTTTAACCCCTCGCACTCATGGCAAAAAAAGTCGTCGCCCAGATCAAACTTCAAATCCCGGCCGGGCAGGCCAATCCAGCCCCGCCCGTCGGCCCGGCGCTCGGCCAGCACGGCGTCAACATCATGGCGTTTTGCAAGGAATTCAACGCCGCCACCAAAAACGACGTCGGCCTGGTCATCCCGGTCGTCATCACCGTTTATCAGGACAAGTCTTTCACCTTCGTGACCAAGTCGCCCCCGGCCTCGGTGCTTCTAAAAAAGGCCGCCGGCATCACCGCCGGTTCGCCCGCCCCCAACAAGGAAAAGGTCGGCAAGGTCACCCGCAAACAGGTCATGGAAATCGTCAAAATGAAAGCCAAGGACCTCAACGCCGCCTCGGAGGAGGCCGCCTTTCGCGTCATCGCGGGCACCGCCCGCAGCATGGGAATTGAAATCGTGGATTGATGGACTGATGAACCCGGCGGTTGCGAGCAAGATGAAGATGAACACCAGGAACGTGCCCCGCACCCCTCCTGCTCTGACTCTTGATCTTACTCTTACTCTTGATCCCAACCCCTAACCCGCGGGAGAGCGCCGCAGCCGCGGCCTCGACAGCACCGCACCGGACACAATGCCAAGCAAACGATACAAACAAGCACTCGGACTGGTGGACGGCAAAAAACTCTATCCGCTCAAGGAAGCGGTCGCCGTCCTGAAAAAATTCCCAAAGGCCAAATTCAACGAAACCGTGGAACTGGCGTTCAATTTGGGCGTGGACCCCAAGCAGTCCGACCAGATGGTGCGCGGCACCGTGCCCCTGCCCCACGGCAGCGGCAAGATCGTGCGCGTGCTCGTCTTTGCCAAACCGGGTGCCGCCGCCGAAGCCGCCCGCGCCGCCGGCGCCGAATACGTCGGCTTTGAAGACCTCATCAAAAAGTGCCAGGAAGGCTGGGCCGATTTCGATGTGGCCATCGCCACCCCCGAGGCCATGACCGAGGTCCGCAAACTCGGCAAGGTCCTCGGCCCGCGCGGCCTGATGCCCAATCCAAAAACCGGCACCGTCACCGACGACACCGCCCGCGCCGTCAAAGAGGTCAAGGCCGGTCGCGTCGAGTTCAAGGTGGACAAGGCCGGCAATGTCCACGTGCCAATCGGCAAACTCTCCTTCACGCCCGAACAAATTGAGGAAAACGCCCGCGCCGTCATTGACGCTGTCAACAAGGCCCGTCCTGCGAGCGTCCGCGGCCAGTACATCCGCTCCTGCACGCTTTCGGCCACCATGAGCCCGCCCGTGCGGTTGGACCTGCGCGACTTCGGCGTCCGTTAACCCTGTAACTCTTGGCTCCCATGCGCCCCGAAAAAAAACTGCTCACTGTCGAATACGTCAAACGGCTCAACGCCTCGCCGTTCTTCTTCGTCGTGGATTACAAGGGCCTGAGCGTCGCCCAAATGAGCGAATTGCGCAAACGCCTCAAGGCCATCGGCGCTCAAATCTTCATCGTCAAAAACTCCATCTTCCGCGTCGCCGCCAAAGAGGCCGGCATCGGCGACCTCAACGGCGCCCTCACCGGTCAGTGCGCCGTCGTCACCGGTCAGAAAGACATCTCCGCCGCCGCCAAGGTCGTCAAAACTCTTGGCAAGGAACTGGACCGGCTTCGGATGCACTTCGGCTACCTCAACAACCAGCGCCTCGGCGCCGAGGAACTCCTCCAAATCGCCGACCTGCCGGGCTTGGAGGTCCTTCGCGCCCGGTTGTTGGCCGCCATCAATGCCCCGGCCACCAAACTGGCCGTGCTCCTGAACACGCCCGCCACCCAACTGGCGCGCGTCATCAAAGCCCGTTCCGAACAGGCCAACCCGGCGCCCGCTTCATGAGCCTTCCGCTCAGCGCCATGCCCATGCCCAACCCATGCGCCCCAAACTCAACCACGAATTTCCGACGGCCCGAAGGTCGCACGGAACCTCAACGCAACCTCAATCGTAAATCGTCGGTTCACAGGCGGTGAACTCAATTCATCCGCCGCCGCGGATGGCGACGAGACGAACAGAAAGGACAACAGTCAACTATGGCAGACATCGCAAAACTGGTGGACGAACTCAGCAGCCTCACCGTCTTGGAGGCCGCAGAACTGGTCAAACAGCTTGAATCCAAATGGGGCGTCACCGCCGCCGCCCCCGTGGCCGTCGCCGCTGCCGGCCCGGCCGCCGCCGGCGCCGCCGCTGCCCCGGCCGCCGAAGCCAAGACCACCTTCGACGTCATCCTCGCCTCGGCCCCGGCCGACAAGAAAATCGCCGTCATCAAAGCCGTGCGCGAGGTCAAGGCCGGCCTGGGACTGGCTGAAGCCAAGGCCCTGGTCGAGGGCGCGCCCAAACCCGTGCTCGAGGGCGTGGCCAAGGCCGAAGCCGAGGCGGCCAAGAAGAAACTCGAAGATGCCGGCGCCAAAGTGGAATTGAAGTAACGCCCGAGGGGGCGGTCGGCCGCGCCGGGCCGAGCCGCCCCCACCCTTTGACCGCTGACGATTTTTTCGATAAAAACAAACACACACAGCAATCCCGGCTTCGGCCGGAAACGTCACACCGGCCAGACGGCAGGCTGCCGTCAGCCGGTCTCGTGTCGTTTGCGCTAAACCGGTCGCCCGTCCAACGCGGGCGACCCCAATAACAACGCCATGGCACCGCGAACTGCTCAAGAACGGATCAACTTCGGCAAGATCCAGGAAGTGATCTCGCCGCCGAACCTCATTGAGATCCAGACCCAGTCCTACAAGGAATTCCTCCAGGCCGACGTGCCCCCCACCAAACGCAAAAACGTCGGCCTCCAGGCCGTCTTCAAGGAGGTTTTCCCCATCGAGAGCTACGACGGCAAGTGCGTCCTCGATTTCCACTCCTACGAAATCGGCGAGCCCAAGCTCTCCTGGCTCGAGTGCCTGCGCGAGGGCCTCACCTACGGCGCGCCCCTTTACGTCACCTTCCTGCTCAAAGACGAAAAGGGCACCAAAGAGGAAAAGGTCTTCATGGGCGAACTGCCCCTCATGACCCCACAGGGCACCTTCGTCATCAACGGCGCCGAACGCGTCGTCGTCAGCCAATTGCACCGCTCCCCCGGCGTCACCTTCGAAAAAACCGCCCACGCCAACGGCAAAGAACTCTTCTCCTTCCGCGTCATCCCCGACCGCGGCTCGTGGTTCGAAGCCCAGTTCGACACCAACGACCTGCTCTACGTCTATCTCGACCGCAAAAAACGCCGCCGAAAATTCCTCATCACCACCCTCTTCCGCGCGCTGAGCTTTTTGGATGGCGACGCCGACGCCGACTCCAAGAGCCGCAGCCGCACCAGGGAAAACGAAAAAGTCCGCGGCACCGACGAGGAAATCCTGCGCCTCTTCTACAACATCGAAGAACTCACCGTCAAAGAGGCCGAGAAACTCGAAGACCTCCCCAACAAGGTCCTCATCCACGACATCACCGACCAGGAAAAAGGCCTCCTCATCGCCCGCGCCTTCGAGCCGCTCTCCAAGGCCGTCGTCCGCCAAATCGCCGAGGAGGGCATCACCCGCATCAAGGTCGTGGACACCTCCCTCGACGAGGGCATCATCATCAAGTGCATGCGCAAAGACCCGGCCCGTAACGAGGAGGAAGCCCTCAAAGACATCTATCGCCGCCTTCGCCCCGGCGACCCGCCCACCGCCGCCAACGCCCGCGCCCTGCTCAAGCGCCTGTTCTTCGACCCCAAACGCTACGACCTGGGCCGCGTCGGCCGTTACAAAATCCAGCAAAAACTCGGGCTGAAGGACAAAAGCGACTCCCGCCTCATCACCAAGGAAGACCTCGTCGCCGCCACCAAATACCTCCTGCGCCTCAAACGCGGCGAGGGCACCCTCGATGACATTGACCACCTCGGCAGCCGCCGCGTCCGCACCGTCGGGGAACTCCTCGCCAACCAGTGCCGCGTTGGTCTCGCCCGCACCGAGCGCCTCGTCAAGGAGCGCATGACCCTTTTCGACCAGGGCGCCGAACAGATGACACCCCAGAAGCTCATCAACCCCAAAGCCCTCAGCGCCGTCATCCGCGACTTCTTCGGCCGCTCCCAGCTCAGCCAGTTCATGGACCAGATCAATCCCCTGGCCGAACTGACCCACAAGCGACGCCTCTCGGCCCTCGGCCCCGGCGGTCTGTCCCGCGAACGCGCCGGCTTCGAGGTCCGCGACGTCCACCCCTCCCACTACGGACGCATCTGCCCCATCGAAACGCCCGAAGGTCCCAACATCGGCCTCATCGCCTCAATGGCCACCTTCGCCCGCATCAACGAATTCGGTTTCCTCGAAACCCCCTATCGCAAGGTCGAAAAAGGCCGCGTCACCGACCAGATCGAATACCTCACCGCCGACCGCGAGGAAAACTACTTCATCGCCCAGGCCAACACCCCCATTGACGAAAAGGGCCGCTTCCTCACCGAACGCGTCGTCTGCCGCGGCAAGGGTGATTTCATTGACGTCGAACCCGACCGCGTGGACTACATGGACGTCTCACCCAAACAGCTCGTCTCGGTCGCGGCCAGTTTGATCCCCTTCCTGGAGCACGACGACGCCAACCGCGCCCTCATGGGCTCGAACATGCAGCGCCAGGCCGTGCCCCTGCTCGTCACCGAAGCGCCCCTGGTCGCCACCGGCCTCGAAGAACGCGTCGCCCGCGACTCCTGCGCCGTCGTCGTCGCCGAGGAATCCGGCCGCGTCGCCTCCGTCACCGGCACCCAGATCGTCATCACCCCGGACGGCAAACTCCCTGAAGGCAAACGCAAGATCAAACACGACCCCGACCGCGGCATCTACGTCTATCACGTGCGCAAATTCATGCGCTCCAACGCCGCCACCTGCATCAACCAGAAAATCCTCGTTCGCAAGGGCGACCACGTCAAAAAAGGCCAGATCATCGCCGACGGCCCCTGCACCAGCGGCGGCGAACTGGCCCTGGGCCGCAACGTCCTCGTCGCCTTCATGCCCTGGAGCGGTTACAACTTCGAGGACGCCATCCTCATCAGCGAGCGCATCGTCAAAGACGACGTCTTCACCTCCATCCACATCGAGGAATTCGAAGTCGCCGCCCGCGACACCAAACTCGGCCCGGAAGAAATCACCCGCGACATCCCCAACGTCGGCGAGGAAGCCCTCAAAAACCTCGGCCCCGACGGCGTCATCCGCATCGGCGCTGAAGTCCGACCCGGCGACATTCTCGTCGGCAAAATCACCCCCAAATCCGAAACCGAACTCGCCCCCGAAGAACGCCTCCTGCGCGCCATCTTCGGCGAAAAAGCCGCCGACGTCAAAGACACCTCCCTGCGCGTGCCCTCCGGCACCTACGGCATTGTCATGGACGTGAAAATCTCCTCCAAAAAGGAGGGCGACCAGGGCAAAAGCTCCGCCGCCGAAAGCAAACGCCAGATCAAGCAAATCGAGGAGGAATACCGCAAAAAGATCGAAGACCTCCGCGACCAGCTCACCGAGGCCCTCAGCAACATCCTCCTCGGCGAAAAAATCCCCCTCGACGTCGTCAACAGCGAAACCGGCGAAATCATCATCCCCGCCAACCGCAAGATCACCAAGACCCTCCTGCGCAAACTCGCCGAGTGCTACGACCGCATCGAAATTGATCCCTCGCCCATCCGCAACAAAATCAACGAAATCATCGGCGGCTTCAAAAAGCGCTTCGACGACGCCCAGATGCAATACGACGAGGAAATCGAGCGCGCCGAATCCGGCGAGACCGTGGACAGCGGCGTCATCAAGTCCGTCCGCGTTTACATCGCCTCCAAACGCAAAATCTCCGTCGGCGACAAAATGGCCGGTCGCCACGGCAACAAGGGTGTCGTCGCCAAGATCGTTCCCGAAGAAGACATGCCCTTCCTGGCCGACGGCACTCCCGTGGACATCATCCTCAACCCGCTGGGCGTGCCCTCCCGCATGAACGTCGGCCAGGTCCTCGAAACCCACCTCGGTTGGGCCGCCAAAATCCTTGGCCTCAAATTCGCCACGCCTGTCTTCGACGGCATCAAGGAAAAAGACATCCGACAGTATCTCGTTCAGGCCGCCAAAAAACAAAAAGACGCCGGCGAACTGCCCCTGGTCAACGAAAACGGCAAAACCATCCTCTACGACGGGCGCACCGGCGAACCCTTCGACCAGGAAGTCGTCGTCGGCTACATCTACATGATGAAACTCGGCCACCTGGTCGCCGACAAAATCCACGCCCGCGCCGTCGGCCCCTACTCGCTCGTCACCCAGCAACCGCTGGGCGGCAAAGCCCAATACGGCGGCCAGCGCTTCGGCGAAATGGAAGTCTGGGCCATGGAAGCCTACGGCGCCGCTTACGCCCTCCAGGAACTCCTCACCGTCAAATCCGACGACGTTCAGGGCCGCACCCGCATCTACGAGGCCATCGTCAAGGGCGACAACTCCCTGGAGGCGGGCATCCCCGAATCCTTCAACGTCCTGGTCAAGGAAATGCAATCCCTGGGCCTGGACGTCAAAGTCGGCTACTCCAACCCCATTGAACAGGCCGCCGCCGAATCCGGCGCCACCGCCCTGGCCAAAATGTAACGTCCCAAACCCTTAACCCTTTTCGACGCCTATGATCAGCACCAAGGAAACCGCTCGAGAACTCCTCGGCCTGGAAAAGGTCAATCAGGTCGAATACGTCGCCATCTCGATCGCCTCGCCCGAAACCATCCGTTCCTGGTCCAAGGGCGAGGTCAAAAACCCCGAAACCATCAACTATCGCACCTTCAAGCCCGAAAAGGGCGGGCTGTTCTGCGAACGCATCTTCGGCCCCGTCAAGGACTGGGAATGTTCCTGCGGCAAATTCAAGCGCATCAAACACCGCGGCGTCGTTTGCGACCGCTGCGGCGTCGAGGTCACCGTTTCCCGCGTGCGCCGCGAACGCATGGGCCACATCGAACTGGCCGTCCCCGTCTGCCACATCTGGTTCTTCAAATGCATGCCCTCCCGCATCGGCCTGGTCCTCGACATGACCGCCCGCCAGCTCGAACGCGTCATTTACTACGAGGACTACATGGTCGTTGACCCGGGCAACACTCCCCTCAAACCCAACCAGCTCCTCACCGAACAGGAATACCGCGAAGCCCGCGAAACCTACGGCCCCGACGCCTTCGTCGCCAAAATGGGCGCCGAAGCCGTTCGTGACGCTCTCGCCCGCGTGGACCTCAACAAGCTCGTCAACCAGCTCCAGGAGGCCATGGCCGAAACCCGGAGCAAACAAATCCGCAAAAAAATCGCCAAACGCATCAAACTCCTCCAGGGCCTCATGGCCTCCAAGAGCCGCCCCGAATGGATGATCCTCACCGTCCTGCCCGTCATCCCCCCGGACCTCCGCCCCCTCGTGCCCCTCGAAGGCGGACGCTTCGCCACCTCCGACCTCAACGACCTTTACCGCCGCGTCATCAACCGCAACAACCGCCTCAAAAACCTCCTTCAGCTCAAAACCCCTGAAGTCATCATCCGCAACGAAAAACGCATGTTGCAGGAGGCCGTGGACGCTCTCTTCGACAACGGCCGCCACGGACGCCCCGTCACCGGCGCCGGCAACCGTCCCCTCAAGTCCCTCAGCGACATGCTCAAGGGCAAAAGCGGCCGCTTCCGTCAGAACCTCCTCGGCAAACGCGTGGATTACTCCGGCCGCTCCGTCATCGTCATCGGCCCCGAACTCAAACTCCACCAGTGCGGCCTGCCCAAGAAAATGGCCCTCGTGCTCTTTGAGCCGTTCATCATCCGCCGGCTCAAGGAACTCGGCTACGTCCACACCGTCCGTTCCGCCAAGAAAATGATCGAACGCCAGACCAAGGAGGTCTGGGACGTCCTCGAAGAAGTCACGCGCGAACATCCGGTCCTGCTCAACCGCGCGCCCACGCTCCACCGCCTCTCCATCCAGGCCTTCGAGCCCCTGCTCATCGAAGGCGAGGCCATTCGCATCCACCCGCTGGTCTGCACCGCCTACAACGCCGACTTCGACGGCGACCAGATGGCCGTGCACGTGCCCCTGTCGGTGGAGGCGCAACTCGAAGCGCGCCTCCTCATGATGGCGCCCAACAACATCTTCAGCCCCTCCAGCGGACGACCCATCATCACCCCAACCCAGGACATCACCCTCGGCTGCTACTACATCACCGCCGAACCCCGCACCCCACCGCCCGCCGACCCGCGCTCCCTGCGCCTGTTCGGCTCCAAAACCGAGGTCCTCTTCGCCTACGACGAGGGCGACCTCAAAACCCACGACCGCGTCCGACTCGCCAACCCCGACTACGGCCGCAAAACCGAGTTCGGCGACCCCAACAGCAAGGTCATCGTCACCACCGTCGGGCGCGTCATCTTCAGCGAAGTCTGGCCCGAAGAACTCGGCTTCTACAACAAGCCCGTCGGCAAAAACCAGCTCGGCGATCTCATCTGGCGCTGTTACAAGGTCTGTGGCCACGAAAAAACCGTCGCCATGCTCGACAAACTCAAGGAACTGGGCTTCCGCGAGGCCACCAGGGCCGGCATCTCCATCGGCATTGACGACATGATCATCCCCAAAGAAAAGGACGAGGTCATCCAGTCGGCCCTGCGCCAGATCAAAGAAGTCGAAAAACAACACCGCCGCGGCCTCATCACCTCCGGCGAACGCTACAACAAAATCGTGGACATCTGGACCCACGCCACCGACCAGATCGCCAACGTCATGTTCGAAACCCTCGAACGCAACCAGGGCAAACGCGAATACAACCCCGTCTATCTCATGGTGGACTCCGGCGCCCGCGGCAACAAACAGCAGGTCCGCCAGCTCGCCGGCGTCCGTGGTCTCATGGCCAAGCCCAGCGGCGACATCATCGAAAAGCCCATCCTCTCAAACTTCCGCGAGGGCCTCACCGTCCTCGAATACTTCATCTCCACCCACGGCGCCCGAAAAGGCCTCGCCGACACCGCCCTCAAAACCGCCGACTCCGGCTACCTCACCCGCAAGCTCGTGGACGTCGCCCAGGACGTCATCGTCCGCGAAGAAGACTGCGGCACCACCAACGGCATCTGGGTCCAGGCCATCTACGAGGGCGAAGACGAAGTCGTCAAACTCAGCGAGCGCATCATCGGCCGCCTCGCCTGCGATGACGTCGTCAACCCCTCCAACACCAAGGAAATCCTCGTCCGCGCCGACGAGGAAATTGACGAGGACAAAGCCCGCGCCATCGAAATGGCCGGCATCGAGCGCGTCAAAATCCGCTCCGTCCTCACCTGCGAAAGCAAATACGGTGTCTGCGTCAAATGCTACGGGCGCAACCTCGCCACCGGCACCATGGTCAAGCTCGGCGAAGCCGTCGGCATCATCGCCGCCCAGTCCATCGGCGAACCCGGCACCCAGCTCACCATGCGCACCTTCCACATCGGCGGCACCGCCGCCCAGGTCTTCAAAATCCCCCAGATCAAGGCCAAACACGACGGCCGCGTCCAATACAACGACCTGCGCATCGTCCAGCTCGAAGACGGCAACTGCATCGTCCTGAACAAAAACGGCTCCGTCTCCGTGCTCGGCGACGATGGACGCGAACTCGAAAACCACCCCGTCGTCATCGGCGCCGTCATCTCCGTGCCCGACGGCGGCCGCGTCCAGAAGGGCGAAACCTTCGTCCAGTGGGACCCCTACAACGTGCCGATCCTTTCCGAAAAGGCCGGCCGCGTGAAGTTCCACGACATCATCGAAGGCCTCACCATGAAGCACGAGATTGACCAGACCACCGAACAGGAGGCCATGGTCATCATCGAGCACAAGGAAGACCTCCACCCGCAGATCATCGTCACTGACCAGGCCGGCGAGGTCGTCGCCAGCTACGCCATCCCCGCCGGCGCTCACATCGTCGTCAACGAGGGCGACAAAATCGTCCCCGGCACCCTCCTGGCCAAAACCCCGCGCAAAACCGCCAAAACCAAGGACATCACCGGCGGTTTGCCCCGTGTCGCCGAACTCTTCGAGGCCCGCCGACCCAAGGACGCCGCCGAAATCTCCAAGATTGACGGCATTGTGGACTTTGGCCCCAGCGTCCGCGGCAAACGCTGCATCATCGTCAAAGACCCCCAAACCGGCGTCGAAGAACAACACCTCATCCCCATCGGCAAACACGTCATCGTCTTCAAGGGCGACTTCGTCAAAAAGGGCCAGCAACTCACCGAGGGCCCGATTGACCCGCACGAAATCCTCGACATCTGCGGCCCGCAGGAACTCCAGGAACACCTCCTCAACGAGGTCCAGGAGGTCTATCGCCTCCAGGGCGTCACCATCAACGACAAGCACATCGAAATCATCGTCCGCCAGATGCTCCGCAAGGTCCGCATCACCGAACCGGGCGACACCACCTTCCTCTGGGGCGAACAGGTGGACAAACTGGAATTCGAGGAGGAAAACGCTCGCGTCGAGAAGAAGGGCGGCAAACCCGCCGAAGCGCAGCCCGTGCTCCTGGGCATCACCAAGGCGTCGCTCGAAACCGACAGCTTCCTCAGCGCCGCCAGCTTCCAGGACACCACCCGCGTGCTCACCGACGCCGCCAGCCGCTCCAAGGTGGACTACCTGCGCGGCTTCAAGGAAAACGTCATCATGGGCCACATCATCCCCGCCGGCACCGGCTTCGAACTCCACCGCAAGGTCCGCGTCAAGCCCCTGGTCGAACTGCCCGAGGAAGAACCGCAACCTGAAGCCGAAGCCGCCCCGGAAAATCCGCTGCTCAGCGCCACCTGACCCGCGCGAACCGGGACAGCTCGCCATTTTGTCGCCGCCATCGAGACGGCACGCTGTCCGGCTTCACCTCAAAAAATCCCGCGGGTCGGTACTGCGTCCCGTGATCGCGTTCGCCGCCACCCTCATC
>JAOAIM010000055.1 GCA_026414705.1 Verrucomicrobiia bacterium
GGCTATGAACCGCGCTTTGCGGGCGGGCATGTGCAGGGGAGCTTTGAGTCGGCGAATCTGTCGTTTCGGTGTGGTCGGTGGTTTTTGATTTTTCACGCGGCGATTCGGGATGTGGGACGTGGGACGTGGGCGGTGACGAGTGATCGCATGGACCGCTTCAGCATGAGCGGTCTTTGGAAGTTCTGGGACGAGGGCGGGTGCGTGGAAGTGGTGCGCGATCACGGGGATCGCTCGTTGCTGGCGGGGCTGATTGGCGGCTGCCTGCGATTCGCAGAGGTGGACTGGTCGGAGGCGCGTCCGGTGGCGCGGACGGTGCGTGATCGGCAGACGCTGGAGTCCTGGCATGCGCGGTGAATCCCGCGCCGCGGAGGCCTGAGGGTTGGAGAAAAATTCTGGCGCGTCGGGGGCGGTTGCGGTTTAATTCGGGCACATGTTGGTTCGGCAGAAACCAGAGCGAAACGATTGAATGGAGGTTGATGTCCCATGGACCTGCATCATCCGATTGTGCGCGAGTTTCCCGAGTATCGGGACACGATTCGCCGCCTGAAAAACGACGCGCACTTCCGGCACATCTACGACGAGTATCACCGGCTCGATGACGAAATCTGTCGCATCGAAGAGGAGATAGACTTCGCCACCGATCAGGAGATCGAGGAAAAGAAGATGCGGCGGGCGAAGCTCAAGGATTACATCTACCACCTGCTCAAGAACGCCCCGCCGGCGTGCCCGACCTGCCAGGGCACGGGCATGGCAGGTTGAACTCCCCACGCTTACCTCACGGGCGCGCTGTGCCGGATCGGCTCGCGCCACCAGGGCCGCGCCTGCCGTTGCGTTTGACGGCGCGCGTGCTACGATACGCGGCCCATTGAACACGAAAGTCAACAAAGCCCCGGCCGACCCGGAATTGCGGCGGCGCGTCGAGGAACTCATCGCCTACAAGGGCGGTGGCTACAACGAGGAAGCCGTCGCCGACATCATCGAAAACGCGCTCAAGCTGCTGACCGATGTCAAGGACAGCGGCGACGTGCGGGTGATCCAGACGGCGATTCGGGAATTGCGCTACGCCTTCCGGCTGTTTGCGCCCTACGCGCACATTCGCAAGGTCACCATCTTCGGCTCGGCGCGCATCGAGCCGGACAAGCGCGAGTATCAGCAGGCGGTCGAGTTCGGGCGCAAGATCGTGAAGGCCGGGTTCATGGTCATCACCGGCGCGGGGCCGGGCATCATGCAGGCCGGCCACGAGGGCGCGGGGCCGGAAAACAGCTTCGGTGCGAACATCCGGCTGCCCTGGGAACAGGCCGCCAACCCGATCATTCGCGAGGACAAAAAGCTCGTCACCTTCAAGTATTTCTTCACGCGCAAGCTGATTTTTATCCGGCACTCGGATGCGATTGCGCTCTTCCCCGGCGGGTTTGGCACGCTCGACGAGGGTTACGAGGCGCTGACGCTCATGCAGACGGGCAAAAGCCAGCTCATGCCGCTGGTGCTGGTGGACCGGCCCGGCGGCACCTACTGGAAAACCTGGGACAAACACGTGCGCGAACACCTCTTGCGCGACGAGTTGATTTCGCCCGACGACCTGAACCTGTACCGCATCACCGACAACACCGATGAAGCGGTGCGCATCATCACGCGTTTCTACCGCAACTTCCACTCGACGCGCTTCGTCAAGGACCTGTTCGTCATCCGGCTCAAGCACGCGCCGACTGACACGGCGATTGAGGCGATGAACGAGGATTTCGCCGACATCATTGTCGGACCGCCGATCCACCGGATTGAGCCAACCCCGGAGGAGCGCGAGGACAACGATCACCTGGACCTGGCGCGCATCGCTTTCGGCTTCAACCGGCGCGATTACGGCCGGCTGCGCCAGTTGATTGACGTGCTCAACAGCCTTTGACCGGCGACAGGACGGCCGGGTTGCCGGTGGAGAATCTTCCCGGGTGGGCAGGCTTTATCGGTTGCGCGGCGGTTTGGGATCGAGGTTGGCGTTGAGCATCTCCGGGGTGACGACGGATTGCACGCCACGTCGCGGCACGTCCACTTTGGCCACCCAGAGGATCGCATTGAGCACCAGCTTCCGGAAGTCGTCGTTGGCCCAGTTGTCGTGGAAATGCCCGCCGGTGAAGCCAAAGCCGCGTCCGCCATCGGGGCGCTCAAACGCCCAGGCCACGTGCTGGAGGTCTCCGCGTTGGACGGCTTCTCGCACGGCGGGATTGCCACTGTGCGGGCCGTCGGGACGGTTCATGGTTTCCGGCGGAGGCACGGCACTCAGGATGGGCGTCACACCCTGCATCCCTTCGCGGAAGCGCATGTGGAAATACCATTCGTCACGAAGTTTGAACGGTTTGACCCCGCGCGTGATCGGGTGGCGCGGCAGGGATTTGAAATCGGCGTCCCAGTGCGGGTTGACCGACCAATGCACCTCAAAACAGCCGCCGATCCAGTCGAGGAATTCCTTCTGGCCCTTCTCCCGCGTCGGCTCGACGGCGTAATGCAGGCAGGCCAGGCCAACGCCCTTTTTCATCAATTCACCGACCACTTGCAGCCGTTCGCCCTGCAGGAACGGATGTCCGCGCCCGCCGTCGCAGTAGATGATGATGGCGGCGGCGTCGGCGAAGGCGCTTTGCGCGTCTTCGGGCCAGCCGTTGGAATAGACGACCGAAGTGACGCCGCGCACGTTGGCCAGGCACGCCTGGAGAAGCAGGCAACCGGCGCGGTGTTCATGCTCGCGCGGCGGGTGACTGGGTGCGCCGGCGAGGAAGACGATTTTCTTTTCTGCCGCTGTCCCACCGGTCGCGGCAAAGATGATCAAGCCAAGACAGAGAAACCGTTTCATTGGCAAAAGAGGAGACTCAGAGTTTCTTCAGCCGGATGTTTTTGAACATGACCGTCATTGGCGGGCCGGTGTGCACCTGCAAAGCCAGCACGCCCGACCTGAGCGCCTTGCTCTCGCACTCGTCGGTCACGTCCACCGCCAGATGGCCGTTGATAAAATGTTGCAGGTGATTGCCGCGCGCAACGATCCGATACTCGCTCCAGTGCCCCGGCTCGATGCTCGGCATGATCTTGTCAGCTTCCTCGATCTTGCCGGTCACCTGCTTTTTGCAGTCCCTGTCCCAAACCACCTTTTCGCCGCGCGCCGCCATGATGCCGCGGCCGCCGGCCACACCGCGTTCGTCGTAGAGGATGCCGGTGTAATTGGGCCCGGCCTCAATGTCGGCCTGATAGCCGCCAACGCTCCATTTCGCCCGGTCCAGCACCTGGCTGCGATACTGGATGCCGGAATTGCCCGAGGGAATTTTGAACGAGAGCACCAGCTCAAAATCCCCGACCTCCCCGTTGGTCCAGATCAAGAACGTGTTGGCCTTGATCGGCTTTTCGGCCGTCGTGCGGCCCACAATCGCGCCGTCTTCAACCGACCAAATGTTCGGATCACCGGACCAGCCGGTCAGATCCCGGCCGTTGAAGATTTTGGTGAAACCGCCCTTGGCCTGCGCCGGAGCTGCCGGCGGCGTGAAGAGCAGCGCGCCGGCCAGCGCCGCGCACCCCGTCATGACAAGCGTTTTCATGTGATTGGATTGTCTCGGAGGAGTGGACGTTTCAACGCAGCGTGCGCTTCAAGAATTTCAACCCTTTGACGGCGATTTCATCGCGCGTGGGTTCGATGCGCCGCCAGATGGCCGCCGCGCGTGCGATGACCTTCACATCCGTTGTGAAGGACTCGATCACCACGTCGCCCTTGTAGCCGATGGCCTTGAGCGCCGCGGCAATGCCCTTCCAGTCAATGTGATCGTTGCCCGGCGTGCCGCGGTCGCACCCGCAGGCGTGAAAATGACCGAGCAGCCGACCGGCCTTGCGGATGGCGGCGGGCTGGAATTTTTCCTCGATGTTCATGTGAAAGGTGTCCAGGTGCACCTTGAGCGCGGGGCTGCCCACGTCGCGGACCATGCGCAGCGCCTGGTCACAGGTGTTGATGAAATCGGTTTCAAACCGGTTGAGCGGTTCGAGGCAGATTTGTTTGCCGAGGCGTTCGGCCTCGCGGCAGATGGTCTTGAGATTGCGCACCACCGTGCGCCATTGCTGGCGCTGCTCGGCGGGCGGCACGGCATCGGCGCGCCCCACCGCCGAATACACCGGCCCGATGAGCGAGGGGCAGTCGAGCACGACCATCTGCTCGAGCAACCGGCGCAGGTATTCCAGGCCCGTGCGTTGTTGTTCGGGCGTGCCGCGGAGATCGCGGTCCGGTCCCATGCACGCGCACACCGAACCGCACACCAGCCCGTGCCGGTCCAGCTCGCGTTTCACGTGCGCCGGATCAATGTGCGCGGGGTCTTCGATTGGAATCTCCACCGACTCGAATCCCCAACGTTTGAACTTCGGGAACAGGCGCGTGCTCGCGTTGGTGAAGGGGGAGGTGAAGAGAAACGTGTTAATGCCGAAGCGCATGGCGCGAGGCTAGGTCGTGGGCCCGACTCTGTCAAAAGCTATTTGGCCGCGGGCGCGCGTCGGATTTGACGCGGCCGCAAGGTGCGCGCGCCGGCCGAATCATTTAGAAGTTGGCAAGCGCGCGGCGGTTCGTATGGTGACGCCAAAAAAAATCATGGCTCGAACCGAACGCATCCACATTCGCAGTCGGGAGGACCTGTCCGACATGCCGGACTGGCTCAAAAAAAAGCGCTGTCCGCACAAGGCCAAGTATATGTCGGGCAAGCGCATTCTCCCGAAGAATCTCACCGGCCGGGAGTCGCTCGAATACCTCGTGGACGAGGTCTTTCTGGCCTACAACTCGGCGCGGCTTCGGGAGGCGTGCCAGTTGTTCGTGAACAAAATTCTCGAACCCGACGTGTTGATTGGGATGAGCCTGTCGGGTGCCCTGACCCCGGCGGGCTTGGGCTGCTCGTGCATCATCCCGCTCATCAAGGCCGGGTTTGTGGACTGGATCGTGTCCACCGGCGCCAACCTCTACCACGACCTGCACTTTGCGCTGAATTTCCCCATCCACGCGGGCAGCTTCAAATTCGATGACACCGACCTGCGGAACAACGACCTGGTGCGCATTTACGACGTGGTGATCCCGTATTCGGATGGCCTGATGAGCACCGACGAGTTGCTGCGAAAAATTTTCTGCGAACCGGAGTTTCAAAAGGAAATGGGCACGGCCGAACTGCACTATCTCATCGGCCGCTACGCCGCCGAATGGGAACGCAAAAACGGGCTTAAAGACGTCTCGGTGCTGGCGGCGGCCTACCGCGCCGGTGTGCCCTGCTACACCAGTTCGCCCGGTGACTCGACCATCGGCATGAACATTGCCGGCGTCGAATTGCGCGGCAGCAAACTGCGCATCAACCCCTCGATTGACGTGAACGAGACGACGGCCTTCGTGCTCGCGGCCAAGCGTGCCGGTGGCAAAAGCGCCGTCGTGCTCTGGGGCGGCGGCAGCCCCAAGAATTTCATGCTCCAAACCGAGCCGCAGATCCAGGAAGTGCTGCGCATCAAGGAATACGGCCAGGATTATTTCATCCAGGTCACCGACGCGCGCCCGGACACCGGCGGGCTGAGCGGGGCCACGCCCAGTGAAGCAGTCAGTTGGGGCAAGGGGGACCCGACGCGCCTGCCTGACGCGGGCGTGTGTTACACCGACACGACCATTGCGATGCCGATTTTCACGCACTACGCGCTGGCCCGCCACAAACCGCGCAAGCTCCGCCGGCTCTATGACCAGCGGGACAAGGCGATGAAGGCGCTGCGGCGGGAATACTTCCTTCACAACAAGGTCAAAATGCTCGACGGCTCCGAACCGCTGCTGGATTAAAAATCCTCGCGGGCCGGCGACGAGCTTTCGATCGCAACCGCAAGATTGGGCGGACGTTGGGCCAAGGGTGGGCGGCAGCGTGGCGCTCAGCCGAACATCTTGTCAAAGTCGTTGTGAGTGCCGATCCAGACCCAAATGATCGTGTCGCCTTGCCGTTCGCCTATCGCGCGGTATTGCGCGTTGATGCGGACCGACCAAACGCGCTCATGTCCGACCAGCTTTTTGAACCTCAATGACGGATGATTCGGGTCCACCGAAAACAGGGCAAACGCGCGACGGGCGGCCTTTCGATGCGTTTCGCTGAGGCGAGCGTAAGCCCGCCAGAAACTTGGCCGGGTGCGAGATTTCACAACCGGCTCAGGTCCATGGGTTCATCGGCCTCCTTCGCCGACTCTCGCAAAAATGCCTCCAAACGCGGGGCCGAGCCGGGATCGTTTAGACGTCGTTCCCACCCTTCCTCCTGCTGCTGCGCAAGCAGGAAGCGCGCGAAATCGGCAACTGCCTGACGCTTCTCCTCCGGCAGCACCTCACACACCCGCAGGATCTCAGACGTGATTTCGCTCATAATCCCATCCTAACGGTTCGCCGCCGGCCGGGCAAGCCGTGAGGACTGGTTGCACCAGCCCGGCCGCCGGGTCCAACAGCCCCGGGTGCGCCCCTCATGGCTCAGGCTTCACCCTTCCGGTGCGGCGAAGTAATGCGAGCGCAGCGGCTTCAGATACGCGTCGCTGAGCGTGTTGAGCGCGTGCCGGGCGAGCGTGAACCGTTCCGCCAGTTGTTCGAACAGGGACGGTGTCCACGGCGGCTCGGGCTGGCGCGCCGCCAGCGCGTAAAACCGTTTTCCGTCGCGTTCGTAGTCCGCAATCGTACGTTCGGCCCGGGTGAGCGTGCGCGGCCGATGCACGAACCCGCCGGCGTGATCGGGGTAAATCCCGCTCAGAAACAGCGCGATGTCCCCGATGCGTTTGTAAATCCGCCCGCGAAACTCCGGCTCGACCCAGTGGCAAAGTGCGACCATGTCGTCGAGATTGATGTCGCAAATCTTCCTTTTGCGCCAGCCGCGGGCGTCGCGCCAGTAAAGGACGGCCGTGTTCGTGCGCACGAACGAGCAGAGCAGTTCCACCAGATAATCGCGCGCGGTCGGGTCGGCGAGCAGCTCGCGCACGTCCCCGGCCTGGAACACGGGCAGGCGTTTGCCCCGCTCATCCACCTCTAGCACATAACCGCGCTGCTCCAGGTCACGCCGCACACGCCGCAGAAGCACGGCGAACATCAACCGCGGCGACACACGCACCAGGGCCTCCTGCTCGTTGAGCAGGCGCTCACTCAAGCGCGGGTCTTCGAGCATCGGCTCCAACAAATCGTCCTTGTCCCGCACCAGCTCGATAATGTGATCGTAATCGCGCCGGCGCGTGGCGACCGTCTCGACAACAAATCGCAGGTCCGAGTCGCTGAATCGCATGGCCTTGCGCGAGCCGTGAGCCCGCCTCGCCGAAAAAATAGTCAAAGGACCGGCCGAGAAAAGGCCCGCTCAGCAGAGCGCACTTGCTGTCGCCGGGCCGGAAGAGCCCTTCGCGGGTCAACGGGCGGGCACGCCTTCAGGTGGCGGGGATCAACGCGAGGTTCGCCAGCACCCGCATCGTGGAAGCCGCTTTGTTGAGCGTGTAAAAGTGCAGTCCGGGCACCCCCGCGCGGAGCAATTCCTCGCACTGCCGCGTGGCGTATTCGATCCCAAACTCGGCGCAGGCCGCGTCGTCCTGGGCGTATTCTTCGAGCTTGCGGGCCAGAGGCGGGGGAATTTTGGCCCCGCACAATGCGGTGAACTTTTGAATCTGCGCGGCGCTGAGGATCGGAATGATGCCCGGCACCAGCGGCACGCGCACACCCAGTCGCCCCGTCAGATGCTCCCGGAACTCGAAAAAGTCCGCGTTGTCAAAAAACAACTGCGTGAGCACGAAATCGGCCCCGGCTTCGACCTTCTCGCGCAGGTGCTGCCAGTCCACGTATTTGCCCGCCCGACAGGCGATGTGTCCTTCCGGAAATCCCGCCACGCCGACGCAAAAGTCCCCCTGCTCGCGGATGAAGCGCACCAGTTGCGCCGCGAACTCAAACCCGTCGGGCACGGGCACAAACTCGCCCCCGCCGGGCGGATCACCGCGCAAAGCCAGAATGTTCGGGCAGCCCAGCGCGCGGATTTGGTCGAGCAACGCGCGAATTTCCGCGCGCGTATGGTTCACGCACGTCAGGTGCGCCAGCACTGTCAGGCCGTGTTCGCGCCAGAGGCGCTCCACCAGCCGTAGCGTCTTGTCGCGGGTGCCGCCGCCGGCCCCGTAGGTAACCGAGCAGAAATCCGGCTGCGCCCGACGCAACGCCGGAACGTGCTTTTCGAGCAGGTTGCGCTCTCCCTCGTCGGTCTTGGGTGGAAAAAACTCGAAGGAAATCACGGGCCGGCCGGCAGCCGATTTCGCGGCATAGATGTCGCGGATCAGTTGCATGGACGCCGCGCAGTATGGCCGGCAGCGGGTTGAATCCAAGCGCGTTTCGGTTTGAGCCGCCCCGGTCTCGCCACGGCGGCACGCGGCCAGCGGTGCGCCGAGGCCTAGTTGACGACGTTCTGCGGTCGCCCGGCCAAAAACGCGCGCACGTTCTCAATCGTCACCTGCATGAGCCGACGCCGGGCCGCACCGGTTGCCCAGGCATAGTGCGGCGTGATGATGCAGTTGCGGGCGCCCAGGAGCGGGTTGTCCGGCGGCGGCGGCTCGACCGACAGCACATCCAGCCCCGCGCCCGCCAGGCGTCCCGCGTTGAGCGCCGCCGCCAGCGCCTGTTCGTCCACAACCGGGCCGCGACTGGTGTTGAGCAGAAAAGCAGTGGGCTTCATGAGCGCAAGCCGTGTTGCGTTGACCAGGCCTTGGGTTTGTGGCGTCAGCGGACAATGCAGGCTCACGACATCGCTTTCACGAAAGATCGTTTCCAGGTCGGTGAACCGAACCCACGGGGGCGCCGGTTTGGGGGAAGCATTGTGCGCCAGCACGCTCATGCCAAACGCATGCGCGATCTCCGCTACCGCGCGTCCGATGCTCCCGAAGCCGATGATCCCCAGCGTCAGACCCGCCAGCTCGATCAGCGGAAAATCGTGAAACGAAAAGTCCGGGCAACGCGACCAGCGGCCCTCGCGCACCGCCTGCGCGTGGTGGCCCGTGTGGTGGGTCAGCTCCAGCAACAGCGCGAAGGTTGCCTGGGCCACCGACATCGTGCTGTAGGCCGGCACGTTGCTGACGGGGATGCCGCGTTCGCGCGCGGCGGCCAGGTCCACCACGTTCGTGCCTGTGGCCAGCACGCTGATGTAACGGAGCCTCGGCAGCCGCGCGAGATGCTCGCGGTTCAGAACCACCTTGTTGGTCAGCACAATCTCAGCCTCCGCGGCGCGCGCGAGCGTCTCGTGCGGAGCCGTGCGATCGTAAATTGTGCATTCGCCCAGCGCGCGCAACCCGTCCCAGCTCAGGTCGCCGGGATTCAGTGTAAACCCGTCCAACACGACGATTTTCATATCGGCGCGAGGTTAGGCGCAGACCGTCTTAAGCGCGACGGCAAAGCACCGGGAAAACGGCGCCATGAGCCGCCGCGCGTCGAGGGTTCGCGTCAGCGCTCATTTAAGGCTCGGATCAGGGAACGTCGAACTGCCGGGCACGCCCCGGGATCAAACATTTCACGCGACCCATCGGACACGGCTCCGGGCCTGCCGCCAGGCCGCGCTTCCCTTGCGGCGCGCCGCCGCGGTGCGTATGTTCGCCGCCCCATGAAATACCGCCGCTTCGGCCGCACCGAATTGCAAATGCCCGTCATCAGTTGCGGCGGGATGCGCTTTCAATTCAAGTGGCAGGACGTGCCGGCGCGGGACATTCCCCGCGCCTGCCAGGAGAATCTCGAAGCCATCGTCGCCCGTGCGCTCGAGCTGGGCATTTACCATTTCGAAACGGCCCGCGGCTACGGCACCTCCGAAATGCAACTGGGCTGGATTCTGCCGCGTCTGCCGCGCGAAAAAATCCTCGTGCAAACCAAGGTCGGCCCCAAACCCACCGCGCGCGAGTTCCTCGAAACCTTCGAGACCTCGATGCGTTACCTCCAACTCGATTACGTGGACCTGCTGGCGGTGCACGGCATCAACAACCGCGAACTGCTCGATTGGACCCTCCGGCGTGGCGGTTGCCTGGAAGTTGCGCGTGAGCTTCAAAAGCAGGGTCGCGTCCGGTTCGTGGGCTTCTCCACGCACGCCACCACGGATGTGATCCTCGACGCCATCCGCAGCGACGAGTTCGATTACGTCAACCTCCACTGGTATTTCGTCAACGACCTGACCTGGCCGGCGATCGAAGCAGCGGCGGCCCGCGACATGGGCGTGTTCATCATCAGCCCGAATGACAAGGGCGGCAAACTCTACGAACCACCGCCGAAGCTCGTTGAGTTGTGCGCGCCGCTCACGCCCATGCAGTTCAACGATCTCTACTGCCTGGCGCGACCCCAGGTGCACACGCTCAGTTGCGGCGTGTCGCGCCCGGGCGACTTCGACGAACACGTTGCCGCGCTGCAATTCTACGATCGCATTCCGGAAACGATCGCGCCAATCGAGGCGCGGTTGCGCGCGGAGATGGAACGCACGCTGGGGGCAGACTGGTGCGCCCGCTGGTTCGAGGGCCTGCCGCACTTCACCGAGGCGCCCGGCGGCATCAACGTCACCGAAATCGTTCGGCTCTGGACCTACGCCAAGGCGCTCGATCTGATCGGCTGGGCGAAGATGCGCTACAACCTGTTGGGCCAGGCCGATCACTGGTTTCCGGGCGAGAACGCAGCGCGCGTGCGCGAACTCGACTGGTCAACAGCACTGCGGGCCAGCCCCTTTGCGGAGCGCATCCCGGCGATTTTGGAAGAGGCGCACCGGCTTTTTTACGAGAAACCCGCCCGCCGGCTCAGCGAGAGCTAAGCACAGGTGGCGTGGCCGAAGGTGCTTCGGTCGGACCGGCCGGCCCACCTGGATCAGCGGGCGCTGCGGTCTCCGCCCCGCCACCCAGCGCCTTGAACACCGCCACCAGCGCCGTCACCGCGCGCGTTTCCGCCTGCGCGAGTTGATCTTCCAGGGACGTGAGCGTGCGTTGCGCGTCCAGAACCGTGAGGTACTCGGCCACGCCGGCGCGGTAACGCTCCTGGGCCAGGCGCACGGCCTGACGCGCCGCCGCGGTGGCTGCGCGCAACTGATCGCGCCGTTGCCGCGCGCGCCCGAACTCCACCAGCGCGCCCTCGGTTTCCTCCAGCGCCAGCAGCACGGTTTTTTCGTAAGCGGCCAGTTGCGCGTCGGCCCGCGCACGCGCCGCCCGCAGCCGCGCCCGGACGCGACCCAGATCCAGGGCCGCCCAGGTGATCCGCGGGCCGAAACTGTAGGCGTCCGAGCCGGCGTCACCCAGTGCTGAAAACTCGTTCGCCTGGAAACCCAAACTGCCGACAAACGTCACACGCGGAAACAAATCCGCCGTGGCGACGCCCACGCGTGCGACGGCAGCCGCCAGGGCGCGTTCGGCCGCACGCACGTCGGGTCGGCGGCGCAGCAGGTCGGTCGGGTCGCCGACGGCCACGCGGGCGGGTAGCTCCGGTAACGCGGCCGGTGCGCGGAGTTCTGCCGCGAGCGTGGCCGGGTCCTGGCCGCACAAAACGGCGATTCGAAAGATCGTGCGCTGAACAGCGGCTTCCAGTGGCGGAACCGCTGCGGCCACCGCGTTCCATTGCGCTTCCGCACGGGCTACGTCCAGCTCCGTGCCGCGGCCGGCGCGGAACTTGGCGCGCACAATGTCGAGGGTTTCACGCTGAAGATCGGCGTTTCGTTGGGCGAGGGCGAGTTGCTGTTGGACACCGCGCAGTTCCCAGTAGTTGCGCACAACCTCGGCGACGACGCTCAAACCCACGTTGCGCCGCGCCTCGGCGGCGGCCTGCACTTCGGCGCGCGCGGCCTGAACCGAGCGCCGTACGCGACCGAACAAATCCACCTCCCAGGTCGCGTCGAATCCCGCGTCGAACAACTCCACTTCGCGTTGGGCCCGTGGCAGACCACGCATTGCATCAACACTGTTGACCCCCTGGACGTAGCCGCCCGAGCCGGTCACGGTGGGCACCAGATCGAGCGTGGTCACGCGCCGCAGCGCGCGCGCCTCGCGCAAACGCGCCGTGGCAATCCGCAGGTCGTGATTCGTCGCGATCGCGGTGCGGATCAGCCGCTGGAGCGTTGCGTCGGGAAAACTTTCCCACCACGCCGAAGCCACGGGCGACGACACCAGGTTCGTCTGATCCGTGCTCAAAAAGGCGGCGCGGGCCGGAGTTTGCGGTGGGCGGTAGTTTGGCCCGACGGCGCAGCCGCCGCCCACAAGAGCACCCGCTCCGACCAAAATGAGAAACGCGGTTAACGAGGAGGAGGTTGCTCCCGCGTTGGGCGAAGAGTGGGCGGCTTGGGTCCGTTCGCCGGCCAGTCGCCGCAGCACGACGTAGAACACGGGCGTCAGGAAGATGCCGAACAGCGTCACACCCAGCATGCCCCAGAAGGTTGCCGTGCCGATGGCGCGCCGCAGTTCGGCGCCCGCGCCGGTGGCGATCATCAACGGGAGCACGCCCACGGTAAAGGCGAACGAGGTCATGAGGATGGGCCGCAGCCGCAGGCGGGCGGCCTCGAGCGCCGCTTCAAAGCGCGTGCGGCCCTTGTCCTGAAGTTGGCGGGCGAACTCGACGATGAGGACCGCGTTTTTGCACGCCAGACCAATCAGCACAACCAGTCCGATTTGCGTGAAGAGGTTGTTGTCCATGCCGCGCGCCCAAACGGCCAGAATCGCAAACAGCAGGCTCATGGGCGTGATGAGGATGATCGCCAGCGGCAACAGCCAGCTCTCGTATTGCGCCGCCAGCACCAGAAACACCATCAGCACGCACAACGGGAAAATCAGCAAGCCGGTGCGACCAGCCAGAATTTCCAACAGACTCAACTCCGTCCACTCAATCGCCATGCCGGGCGGCAACAGCCGGGCGGCGAGGTTTTCCATGATCCGGATGGCGTCGCCGGAGCTGACGCCATGTGCCGTGGCGCCGCTCAGGTCGGCGCTGGGGTAGAGGTTGTAGTGATAGACGGTGGTTGGGCCGGTGGTGTCGCGCACCGTGACGATGCTCCCCAGCGGGACCATCTGACCCGCCGCGTTGCGCGTGCGCAAATTCAGCACGTCGCTGGGGTGCGCGCGAAAGCGGGCGTCAGCTTGAGCGACCACCTGGAAGGGGCGGCCGAAGATGTTGAAGTCGTTGATGTAGAGGCCGCCGAGATAGACACCGAGGGTTTCCCACACGCCACTCAGGGGCACTTGCATGGTTTTGGCCTTCTCGCGGTCCACATCCAGGAACACCTGGGGCACGTTGCCCCGATAGGTGGTGATCACGTTGAACAGGCGCGGGTCTTGATTGGCAGCGGCCATCAGTTGAAATGCGGCGGCCTGCAACGCCTGCGGGCCGAGATTGGCGCGGTCCTGGATTTGAAGTTTGAATCCACCGATCGAGCCCAGCCCGTCCACCGGCGGGAGGTTGAACGCCGCAGCGATCCCTTCGGTAATCGTCGCGAATTTCGGGCGGATGGCGGCGAGGATTTTCTCGCTCGTCCAGCCGGTTTTCCGCCGCTTCTCGAACGGTTCCAGCCGCACGATCAGCGTCGAGGCGTTCGGCTGCGCCCCGAACGACAGAATGGAAAATCCGTCCAGCCGCACCACGGCCATCACACCAGGTGTTTCTCGAATCATGCGCTCGACGCGGGCACTGACCTCACGCGTGCGCGACAACGACGCGCCGTCGGGCAGTTGCAGATACGCGAACAGCGCGCCCTTGTCCTGCACGGGAATGAAACCGGTCGGCACCGTCGAGAAGCCCAGCCAGGTCAACACCAGCAGCCCGCCGTAGAGCACCATGACCATCGCGCCGTGCCGCAGCACCAGACGCAGCGCGCGCAAATACGCGGCGCGGCCCGACTCGAACCCGCGGTTGAAGCCGCGAAAGAGCCGGCCGACCGAGCCGTGAATCAGCCGGCTGAGCAGGTCGGTTTTCTCGTGGTGCGGCTGGAGCAACAGGGCACAAAGCGCCGGGCTGAGCGTCAGCGCGTTGAACGCCGAAATCAGCGTCGAGACCGCCACCGTCAGCGCGAATTGCTGGTAAAACTTGCCCTCGATGCCCGGCAAAAACGCGGTGGGGATGAACACGGAACTGAGCACCAGCGCGATGGCGATGACCGCGCCGCTGATCTCGTCCATTGCAATTCGCGTGGCTTCCGCAGGCGGATGCCCCTCGGCGATGTGGCGTTCGACGTTTTCGACCACCACGATCGCGTCGTCCACGACGATGCCGATGGCCAGCACCAGGCCGAAAAGCGTCAGGTTGTTGAGCGAAAAGCCCAGCGCCGACATGACCGCGAACGTGCCGATGAGCGACACGGGCACGGCGACCAGCGGGATGATCGAGGCGCGCCAGGTTTGCAGGAACAACACCACCACGACCGTCACCAGCACCATCGCCACAAGCAGCGTCTCGATCACCTCGCGGATGGAAGCGCGGATGTATTCGGAATCGTCACGCGGGATGCGATACTCCATGCCCTTGGGGAATTCCTTGCTCAACTCGGCCATCGCGCGGCGGACGGCATCGGCGGTCTCAATCGCGTTGGAGCCGGGTTGCTGAAACACCGCCAGCGCCACGGTGGGCATCCCGTCGTAGTAGGCGTCCATGCCGTAATCGCGCGCGCCCAATTCCACGCGCGCCACGTCGCGCAGCCGCGTCACGCGCCCGTCGCTCTCGGTGCGAACGATGATGTTGCGAAACTCCTCCTCGGTGACCAAACGGCCCTTGACCTGGGCGACCAGTTGCATGGGCACGTCAGCGGCGACCGGGGGCTGGCCGAACACGCCGCCGGCGACTTCAAAGTTTTGTTCGCGCACCGCTGCGATTACATCGCCAGCGGTCAGGTTGCGGGCGGCCATTTTCTCCGGGTCGAGCCACAGCCGCATGCTGTAGTCGCGCGTGCCGAAGACAAACACATCACCCACACCCGGCAACCGGGCCAGCACGTCCCGGACGCGCAGGTAGGCGTAGTTGCTCAGGAAAATGTCGTCCAACTCGCCGTTGGGCGAGACCAGGCTCACGACGGCGGTCATGCTGGGGGAGCGTTTGCGCACCGTGACGCCCAGACGGCGCACTTCTTCGGGCAGCTTCGGCAACGCGACCGAGACGCGGTTCTGCACGTGCACCTGGGCCAGGTCAATGTCCGTGCCCACCTTGAATGTGACCTGAATGGCCACCGAGCCGTCGGCCGAGGACGCCGACGACATGTAGAGCATGTTCTCGACGCCGTTGATCTCCTGTTCCAGCGGTGTGGCCACCGTTGCGGCGACGGTTTCTGCGCTCGCGCCCGGATAGCGCGCCTGCACGAACACCGTGGGCGGTGCCACTTCCGGGAACGAGGCCACCGGCAAACGCCACAGGGCAAGAAGCCCAACCAGCGTGATGAAAATGGAAAGCACGCCCGCGAAAATCGGGCGGCGAATGAAGAAGTGGGAAAATTTCATGGCAGACGGTCGGTTGGTCCGGCGTTCAGCGACCGGTGGGTTTGGCGCGTGGAGACGCATCCGCGCTCGGTGCCGTCGGGCGCGTCGTATCGGCCACCTGCGCCTTGATGCCGGGTCGCAACATCAACAAACCGCTGACCACAACCCGGTCATCGGGCCTCAGCCCGCCGAGAATCTGGCGCTGTCGCCCGTGCAACCGACCCAATTGTACGGGGCGTGGTTCAACGATCTGCTCGGCGTTTAGCACATAAACGAACTTTCGGGTCTGTTCGGAGAGAATGGCCGCTTCGGGTATCAAGAGCGCGTTTTCGACCCGCTCGATCGGGACCCGCACGCGTGCAAACATGCCCGGTAGCAAAAGGCGTTCGGGGTTCGCGAAGACGCCCCGCATCCGGATCGTGCCGGTTTTTCGATCCACCCGGTTGTCGAAGAAATCCACGCGCCCGCGGTGCGGAAAACCCTCCTCTGCAGCCAGGCCCAACTCGCATGGCAGGGCAGGCGCCCCCGCCACACGCAGCCCCTCATGCCGCGCTCGATACGCTTCAAACACCGCCTCAGGAACGTCGAAGTAGGCGTAAATCGGGTCGAGCGACACCAGGGTGGCCAGGACCGTCCCGGGCACCATCCCGCTGCCCTGAATCATGTTGCCCACCGTCACGAATCGCTCGCTGATTCGGCCGGTGATGGGCGCCGTGACGCGCGTGTAGCCCAGGTTCAACTCGGCGGCGGCCTCTGCGGCCCGTGCGGCGGCCAGCGCATCCTCCGCGGCGCGCATCGCCTTGCTGCGTGCGTCGAATTCCTCGTCGGAAATGGCGCGGTTGGTTCGCAACTCTTCCGCCCGTCGGAGGTCATTTCGCGCCAGCTCTAGTTGGGTTTCAGCGCGACGCCGCTCGGCGCGCGCGCGTTCCAGGTCGGCTTCAAACGGTTTGGGGTCTATCACGAAGAGCAAATCGCCCGCACGAACTTCGGCACCGTCTCGGAAATGGATCGAGTTGAGGTAGCCTGCCACACGCGCGCGGACGTCCACCGACTCGACCGCTTCGAGGTGCGCGGGGTATTCATCCCAGTTGGTCACGGTGGTGAGCTGCGGTTGGGTGACCGTCACCACCGGGGGCGGCATCATCGGCGCCGTCGGTTTGCCGCACGAGACGACGGTCATGGCAAACGCTGCGGAAATTATCACTGCGCCCAGCACTCTCTTGTTTTTCATAGTTTGATCATTTCGGCCTGTGTCCCCGGCTGTGCACCCTGGTTCGGCCGTTGTTGCCGGGCATTACGGCCGCCTTCTCCTCCCACGGTTTAGCGGACGTTAAGTTTCAAGCCCCAGCGGGTCAATCCCAAATGTCTCGAACGGGGCCTGCCCGAACACCGCGCGGGCCAGCAACGAGGGTGTTGGAATTGCCCCCCGGCACTCCGGCTGCAGGGGTGGGCTTGAGGCTCGGACGGTCGGTGTCGCACGCCGTTGGGACTGTGCAATGGTGGCGTATGGCGCTGCGCGCATGCTCGAATGGGTTTGGGGAGAATTGCCTTGAAGCGGGGGGCGGAGTGTCCCAGAGTGCCTGCCGCCAGGGCCCACGGAGTGTGGACGTGCAAAACCCGCCAGGGCCGGAAGGCAGCAACGGTAGCTCGCTCTGCATCCGCCGTGGTCACCCTGGCATTTGGGTTACCGGTTCGGCCGTCACGTTTGCGGGGCTCGACGGCAGGACGCACGTCGCCCAAATTGCGAATCGCTTACGGTCATTCGCCAAATGTCATACCTCGTTATCGCACGAAAATACCGTCCGCAGCGCTTCGAGGAAGTCGTCGGGCAGGAGCACGTCACGCGCACCCTCATCCAGGCCATCCGCCAGAACCGCATCGCCCACGCCTACCTCTTCTGTGGCCCGCGCGGCACGGGCAAAACCACCATCGCCCGCATTTTCGCCAAATGCCTTAACTGCACCGGTGGACCGAAAGTGGAGTTTGACGAGAACGACCCAAAATGCCGCGAAATCGCCGAGGGCCGTTCGCTCGACGTGCTGGAAATTGACGCCGCCAGCAACCGCGGCATTGATGAGATTCGCGAGCTGCGGGAGACGTGCAAATACGCCCCGGTTTCCTCGCGCTTCAAGATCTACATCATTGACGAGGTGCACATGCTCACCAAGGAGGCCTTCAACGCGCTGCTCAAAACGCTCGAAGAGCCGCCCGATCACGTGAAGTTCATGTTCGCCACGACCGACCCCGAGAAGGTCCTGCCCACCATCCTCTCGCGCTGCCAGCGCTTCGACCTGCGCCGCATCCCCGCCGCGCTCATCGTCAAGCACCTCAAGGAAATCGCGCGCAAGGAAAACGTGCGGATTGACGACGCGGCACTCTTTGCGATCGCACGCGGGGCCGACGGGGGTCTGCGCGACGCCCAGTCCGCGCTCGATCAGCTCATCAGTTTTTGCGGCGAAACGATTGAGGAGACCGACGTGCTCGCCATGTTTGGCCTCGCGGCGCAAAGCCAGATTCTGGAACTGAGCCGCGCCATCCTGGCCGGCGAAATTCAGGCCGCGCTCAACCAATTGCACGAGCTGGTCGAGCACGGCAAGGACCTGGGACGGTTGCTCGGCGACCTGCTGGCACATTTCCGCAACCTGCTCCTGTTCCAGGTTGCGCGCGGCGACCTGAATCTTTTGGAGGTCTCCGAGACCGAGGCCGCCGCGCTGGCACGGGAAGCCGCGCTCGCGCCGCCCGACGCGATGACGCGCATCCTCGATGTGCTCGCGGACGCCGAACTGCGGCTGCGTGACGCGCCTTCCAAGCGCATCCTGCTGGAACTGACGCTGTTCAAGGCCGTCGAGGCGCGAAACGCTGTGAGCCTCGACGCCGTGCTCAAACAACTCACGGCCTTGCGGGAAACTTCGGGCTCCGCGGCTGCTCCCAGGCCGACCGCCGCCCCGGCGCGCCGGGCCGAATCGCCGCGCGCCACGTCATCGGAAACTGTCGCGCCGATGGCTCTGGCTGAAGCGCCGGCCGCCTCGAAGTCGCCGGCTGTGCCCGGTGCCGCGTCCGACACGGGCGACCTTGCTGGATTCTGGGCTTTTGTTCTGGACGCCGTGGGCCGCGTGAGCCCGTTCACGCGGGCGTACCTGGTTGAGTTGCGTCCGGTCTCGTTCGCCAACAACACGCTCGTGATCGGTTACGGGCCGGATTTTGCCGACCGGCTCGGTCTGGTGGACAATGCGCGGACGCGGGAACTGCTCCAGGCGGCGTTGACCGAGGCCGGATACCGCGACGTTCAGATCAAGTTTGTCAAAGTGCAGTCAGCGCCCGCGCCGGCGAGCCAGCCAACGTCCACCGCACCGGCAACAGCAACAACGCCGGCGTCTGCGCCGTCTCCGTCTCCGCCCGTCACTGCCCCGGCATCGCCGCGGACCGTGCCGTCATCGCCAGCGCGCCAGCCGGCCGCCTCGCCTGCCGTGCTGAGCGTGGAAGACTTCAAAAACGATCCGCTGATTCGCCGGGCGCTGGAGATTTTCCGCGGCCAGATTGTGAGTGTGCGCGCCTCGGGCGTGTGAACCCACCGCGCCGATGAGCAGCCTGCCGCCCAGCCTCAACGCGCTCATCACCGCGCTGGCGCGCCTGCCGGGCATCGGCCCGCGCTCGGCCGAGCGCATCGCCCTGCACCTGGTGCAAGCCGAGCCGTCGGAAGCGCGTCGCCTGGCCGAGAGCATCCGCCTGGCACGCGAGCACATTCGGTTTTGCGACCCGTGCGGTGCACTCACTGAAACGTCGCCCTGCGCCATCTGCAGTGACGCGAGCCGGGACGCGAGCCTGCTCTGCGTGGTCGAACGGCCCGTGGACGTGTTCAACATCGAAAAATCCGGTGTCTTCCGCGGCGTCTATCACGTGCTGGGCGGGAAAATCTCGCCGCTTGACGGCATCGAACCCGAAGACCTGCGCATCCGCGAGCTTGAAGAACGGCTCAAATCCGGTGCGGTGCGGGAGATCATCCTGGCGTTGAGCACCGACGTGGAGGGCGACGCGACGAGTTATTATCTGGCGAAGCGCCTCGGGCGGCCCGGCCTGAAAATTTCGCGCATTGCCTACGGTTTGCCGGCGGGCAGCGGTTTGGAATACGCCGACGAGCTGACGCTCAGCCGCGCGCTTGAGGGGCGGCGTGAACTGGCATGACCGACCGCCCGCCATCTCGCGCCCCGCCGGTTTCGCCCGCGCCGCGCGCGCCGGCGGCAATTTCGCATCCGATGCAAACTCCATCCGTGATCGTCTTCGATCTGGGCAAGGTGTTGGTGGA
>JAOAIM010000056.1 GCA_026414705.1 Verrucomicrobiia bacterium
CTGCGGGAGGCGTTGCTTCAACAACTGGCCCGCGCCACCCGTTGCATCCACCAGGCCGGTTTTTTTCATCACGACCTGTTCTGGCGCAACATCTTGGTCACCCGCGCCAGCGACGGCGCGCCCCTGGTCTGGTGGATTGATTGTCCGCGAGGCGGGTTCGACCGCTGGTCACCGCGCCGTTGGCGACGGCGTTTGCGCGATCTGGCCGCGCTCGACAAGGTGGCCGTCGCCGTTTGCACGCGCGCCGAGCGGATGCGATTCATGCGGTTGTATCTGGGCCGGGCGCGACTCGATGCCCCGGCCAAACGGCTCATTCGCGCCGTGCTCCGGTATCGCCGGCGGCACTGGCCGGAACCGTCCGGCGGAAGAACGTTCAAGCAGCCGGAGCGGGCCGGCGCGCAAACGCGCGATTGAAACCCGTCGCGGCTGCCGCTAGCAGTGGCGCATGGACCCGTTTTTGGAAGCAGCAATTCAAGAGGCGCGTCAGGGGCTGGCTGAGGGCGGCATCCCCATCGGCTCGGTGCTGGTGTGCGAAGGGCAGATCATCGGGCGCGGTCACAACCAGCGCGTTCAGCGCGGCAGCGTGATCCATCACGCCGAAATGAACTGCCTGGAAAACGCCGGACGCCGGGCGGCTTCGGTCTATCGCCGCTGCACGCTCTACACCACGCTCTCGCCCTGCCCGATGTGCAGCGGCGCGATCCTGCTCTACAAAATCCCGCGCGTGGTCATCGGCGAGAACGTCACCTTCCGCGGCGCGGAGGACTGGCTCCGCGCCAACGGGGTGAACCTGGAAATCCTCAATGACCCGACGTGCATCGAGCTGATGCGCGCCTTCGTGGCCGCGCGACCGGAACTTTGGAACGAAGACATCGGGGTCTGATCGGGGTTTGGGGCGCTTCGGTTTCGGGTCAGAAGCGCGTTGACGCTTCATCGGGTTGCTCCAACCTGCCGGCGCTGATCTTCGATGACCGAGAGCAGGATTTCATCGAGGGTGCGGCGTGGTTGCCACCCGATCAGCTCGCGCACGCGCGTGATGTCGGGCACGCGCCGGCGCATGTCCTCAAACCCCGGCGCGTAGGCGCGGTCATACGGAACGAAAACAATCTCCGAGCGACTGCCGGTCAGGTGCCGGATGCGCTCGGCCAGTTCCAAGATGGTGACTTCCTCGGTGGCGCCCAGGTTGAACACGCGCCCGACAGCTCCCGGATGCGCGATCAGGCCGACCAGCCCCTCCACCACATCGCGCACGTCGCAAAAGCAGCGGGATTGCCGGCCGTCGCCGTGCACGGTGAGCGGCTCGCCCCGCAACGCCTGGCTGACCAGCGTTGGGATGACCATGCCGTAGCGACCGGTCTGGCGGGGGCCGACGGTGTTAAACAGGCGCACGCAGACGTTGGCCGCGCCGTATTGGGCGTGATAGGCCAGGCTCAAAAACTCATCCACCATCTTGCTGGCCGCGTAGGCCCAGCGCGATTTGGAGGTCGGCCCCAGCAGCACGTCGTCCTCCTCGGCAAATGGCACGCGCGCGCCCTTGCCATAGACTTCGGAGGTGCTGGCGATGAGCGTGCGGCAGCGATAGCGCAACGCCGCGCGCAGCACCAGTTCGGTGCCGTTGATGTTGGTTTCGATCGTGTGCACCGGTTGCTCGACGATCAGGCGCACCCCGACCGCCGCCGCCAGGTGAAAAATCACCCGCGATTCCGACGCCAGCCGGTCGAGCACGGGCGTGTCTTCAATCGAAGCCCGCGCGAAATGAAATCGCTCGTGGCCCTCGAGGTGCGCGATGTTCTCCCAGCGCCCGGTGGAAAGGTCGTCAATGACCAGCACGCGATGGCCGAGCGCCAGCAGGTATTCGGCAAGGTGCGAACCGATGAACCCGGCGCCGCCGGTGATCAGGCAGGTGGTGGGGGCGAGGGAGGCTTTCATGAGCGGGTGAATCGTCACATCGTGCCCGACAACACCAGCGGCCGCGCCCCGGCAGCCGCGCTTTGCAGCGCCCGAGCCGACAGATGAAACTCAAGCGAGTAGCCAAACTCTCCGGGATTCGCCGCGCCGATGCGTGCCACGCCCAGATTCTAGAAGGCGCAGCGGTTTGAGCAAGCGCCGCCAGAGCTTGCGACGGTTCCCTCAATCATTACGATGCGAATGGGGTTGACGGGTTGAGGGTGCGCAGAGCAGACGCACGGCCACGGGGAAGAGGTTTTTTGCCTTCGCGGGGCGTCGCCGCACGCAATCCCGCCCATCTTCAGCGTGTTTTCGGGGGTCAGTCAGGTCCAAAGGCCCGCCCCTTTCCGGTCCCAGGCAACACCCCGCCACGCCCCAGCTTCAGCAGGGCTGGCGCGCAGGGATTTGCAATGCAGACGGGCCGTCAGCCGCTGGCAACAACCAGGCTGGGCCGACCCGGCCCGTGCCTCGGCCACACCCGCGCCGCCCACCGCTGCCACCAGTTCAACCACGCCCCGGGCACCAACACCCGCGCCACCCACTGCCGCGAACGCCAACTCAACCGCCCGGGCAGAAAAAGCAGTTTCTTCATCAGCGTCTGGACCCGCCAGCCCTGGCAGTCGTCGGTCAAGTCCAGCAGCTTGATCGCCACCATCAGATTGTAGGCCAGCGCCGCGATCAAGTAGTCAATCGGGTTGACGATCAGCGCCGAGAGGGCGGCAGGTTGGTGCAGGAGGCCGCCTCCCACACCCCCGGGCAGGACGTGGCCATCACCCGCAACCAGCGGTCCACGGCGTTGGTGGCGCGTGGACAGGTGATGTAGGTGGGTGGCTCGTTGGTGCCCTGGCGGGTCAAGCCCTCCGGCGCAAGCCCGGCCACCGTGAAGACGTGCAGCCAGGCATAATCCAGACAATTCGAGTTCACCGTGGAGCGTGCGAGGACCAGCCACGAGCCGCAGTTGGTGCCGGCGATGATCGAATTGCCGCTGACATAGGGCTCGCCCGGCAGCCCGTTGGGCACCACCTCCCAGGTCACGGCCCCGCCGCAGCTATTCGTCAGGGTAAAATTGGCGGTTTCACAGGCGCAGACCGTCTTTTCGTCCTCCGCTATATCCACGTTCACCACCGTAAAGTTTTTGCTGATGGAAGTCGTGCCACCCAAGACCGCGTTGGTGTCGCCGCAGGGATGGTTGTTGGTCCACACCCCGTAAAACGTGATCGTGCCTGTCCCGCAGTTGGTCGGCTGGAACCGAGGAACGTACGTTCCCCGGTCGGAAGCGGAATAGCCGGGGTGGCTCACCACCCACCAATTAGTGACCCAGTCCGGACACCAACTATAGTTGGTGGTGGAGGTGGTCGGGCAATTGGTGCTGGGCGGCGCCCACCGCCACTGGGTGATGACGGTGCTGCAGCGCTCCTCCCAGGCCACCGACGCTTCAATCCAAGTTTCCCGGCACACATTGGTGTGCGGGACTCACCACCACATTCCTAAATGTATAGGCGCCCGATGGGGGCTGCACCACCTCGCACCAATTGGTGAGGCACTCGCCTTCCGGCGGCGGGTTGTCAATATTTTGCGCTGTTGCCACGAGGCGCATGGCTAACACCACACTGAAACCTGCCACAATCTTTCTCATGCGCAAGGTCGGGTGAAGGGGTTAATAGGATCCTCAATCATTACGATGCGAATGGACTTGACAGTGTGCGGGTGCATAGAGGAACGCACCAAGCGCGAAGACGGGAATGTTTTGCTTTCGCGGGGCGTCACCGCACGCAATCCCGCCCAACTTCCGGGGTGTTTTCGGGGGTCAGTCAGGTTCAAAGGCGCGCCCCTTTCCGGTCCCGGGCAACGCTTCGCCACGCCCCAGCTTCAGCAGGGGTGGCGCGCAGGGATTCGAGATGCGGCCGGGCCGTCAGCCGCTGGCGACAACCACGCCGGGCCGGCCCGGGCCGTGCCTCGGCCACCCGCGCCGCCCATTGCCGCGAGCGCCGACTCAAGCGCCCGGGCAGCAAGAGCCGTTTCTTCATCAAGGTCTTGACCCGCCAGCCCTGGCAGTCGTCGTTCAAGTCCAGCAGTTTGATCGCCGCCATCAGATTGCAGTCCAGCGCCGCGATGAGGTCATACACTTGATTGGCCCGCAGCGTCGAGCACGGTGGGCGGTGGAGGTCCAGCCCGTTGAGCAGTTCGCTGAACCAATGTTCCTTGTCGCCTTTCAACGGATGCCGTTCGATCACCCGCGGCGCGTCGGTCTGGGCGCCGTCGCGGTCAAAGAGCCCCTGGCGCCGTCGGCTTACGGCAAACAGTTGCGGCGCGTTCCGGCCTTCGGGTTGATGGCGCAGCAAGGCGCGATGCACCTCGCTGTCGGACAGACAGCCCCGCCCGAGCAGAGGGCGTAGATCAACTGGCCGACGATGACCTCGGGGCTGTAACCGCGGCGCTTGTCCCTGCGGGGGTCGAGGCACGGGAGTTGGCGGAGTTTGTTCCAGAGGTCGAAGCGCCGGGCCATGGGCTCGAGGGCGACCAGTCCGGCGTGGATGGAATGGTCGGTGTTTGGGCGGAACTGGAGTTGGAGGCGGGGGTGTTTCTTGGTGATGGCAGCCATCCAAGTTTCGACAAGATGCTTGCGAAAAATTCACCACGATTCGCAGGTTTTTCGCTCGCTCGTACTGATTGGGGTCGGGGATTAGCCCGGGGCAGTTTTTTCTGGTTTGGTTTGGGCCGGGACGTTAGACTGCGTGCAGGTTGAGCGCCACGTCGGCGGCCGGACGCGGTGCTCCCTGGAAAGGCGCTGCGCGGTATGGACATCATCTTCAACTGTCCCAAGTGCGAACAAGAGCTGGTTGTGGACAGCTCCGGCGCGGGCACCGAAATCAATTGTCCCTCCTGCAACGAGAAAATCATCATTCCCCAACCGCCGTCGCCGCCCGGTTTTGTTGGCGTGCCCGGGGCGATGACGACGCCGACCGGCCAACCGATCAATCCGATCGCTTCCTCGGCCGCGGCGAAGATGGAATTGCACCTCAAGGTGCCGGTGCGCGACAAGCCCTCCGAAAGCCTGATTGAAAAACCCAAGCCGCCCCTGGAGGTCGCCGCCAAGGAAACGGACAAGAAAATCCGCGTGCGCACCATCCGCCACACCGACTGCATCGAGGTTGGACACGACCGGTTCGACCAGGTCATCACCGAATTCCTCGCCAAGGTCGGAGAGGACAACATCATCGGCATTCATCCGCTGACCTATACGCACCTGGACATCGGGACGCAAAAGCTCCTGACGGATTACGCGGTGATGATCATCTATCGCGGCTGAGGCAGGTCGGCTCTTGCAGGCGCGGCGACCGCGACCGGGTCAATCCACCGGACCTTCGACCGTCAAATTCCCTGCCGCGCTCCGGCGCTGCGCCGGGCGAGGCGACATCTCTTTCGCGCCAGTCCCGTCTTTCGCACCCCTTGGGCACAGGACGGGGGGGCACAGAGAAAATTTTTTTAAAAAATTTGCTTGCTATTGGGACAAGAAAGGTTTATGGGGCGTTTGTAAGCCCAAAAGGCCCGTTGCATATGAAAACGCGAATCCATTCTTCCCCGTTCTCGGTGGCACGTAACCAGAAATGCACCTCCGCGTTGAAACGTTCCCGATGGCTTCTGCGTGTGCGGCAATGTATTGCCGGCGCGTTGGCGTTGGCCCTGGGCGGCTCACCGTTGGTCGCTGCGCCGGTGTTTGTCAGCACGGCCGGGCCCGACGGGCCGTTTGGCACCGGTGGCGGTGGGATCTCGTTTGGCGTAGCGCCCTGGGGGGCACCCGTCAGTCCCGGTGTGCCGACATATTTGCTCAACAATTTCAACGGACGAGTGGACATCCTGACCAATCCGGGCATCGGGCAAACCGCCAATCCGGTTATTCCCAACAACACCTCCTCGGTTGTTAGCGGGCCGTGGGTACCACCCACGTTCTTGTTCAACTCTCAATTTGGTGGCGGGAACATTTGGGGCCCGTTCGGCTGGGGCAATGCCGCCATCTACGGCCCAACGTTTGGTTTCCAACTGGCCGATGGAGGAGTTCCGGGCGGCATCAGCACCTCCTACCAAATCCTGTCTTGGAACGCGACGTTTAATGACCCTGGCGGATCGCCGGCCGGGACCGTGGGCACTTACATCGCCATGAAGGGCACCGTGCCGCTGGTTCAAGACCTGGCGATGGTTGCTCTGCGAACTCAACTTCAAGGCCCGAACATTGGGGTGATAGAAGTGCCCGGGTTGATTCTTGCAGTCGAAAAAACCGGCCCGGGGACGTATAACGCGTTGGCCATTCAGGACGGCTTGGGCGGCGGTGCCATGCCGATGCCGGGCGGCTGGGGCATCCTCATTAATCCGGTCACGGACCAGTTTCTGGCAATGGCCTATAACGTTTTCCCGTTTGGAATTCCGGCCGGGGAAACCTTTGTGGCAAGGGCCACTGCCACCGTCTATGCCGATCCCGCAGACCTGGAAATGCCCTTCAACAGCTTTTTTGACGTGTTCTTCGAACTCGATTTGAACATCCCCGGCGGTATGCAGGCCTTCGGCGGCGGACCGCCGCCACCCCTGCCTAACAACATGTTGTTCACCGGCCGCGAAGTGCCCGAGCCGGCTTCCGTCATGATGTTGTTGCTCGGTTTGACGGCGCTAATCCTGCGCCGGCGAGGAGCTTGAAATCCGAAGAGCCAGCCCGGTGGCGTCGCCCCACGGGCTGAACATGATTTCAGATGCGGCGCTCCGGTTCGAAAGCCGGAGCGCTTCATTTTTGTCGAGATTCCAACCCGGCGCTGTAAAATCCCGGCTATGACCAACGGCATGAACAGCAGCGCTTCGTATCGAAATCTGCCCCAACTGGCCGGACTTTGCTCGATGGAGGACGCGATGAAGCCCGGCCTTTCGGTTGAGGAATGCGTGCGCCGCCTCAAGCGGTATCACTATGCGTTCAAACGGCTGCACCAAATCTTCGTGGCGCGCCTGACCGCCGAGCCCCTCTACGAACTCAAAATGGGCTTCAGCCTCCACGCGCACTACTGCGCCGAACATGTCGCGGCGCTGCGCCGGCGCGTGGGCGAAATGCGCGAACCGCCGTTGGGCCTGGAACTCGTGCCGGACGCGAACCTGGAGATTTTCTTCGACGAAATTCTCTGCGCACCGACCACCGAGGAACTGTTGCTGGGTCTTTATGAGAAAGCGTTGCCGGCGCTCAAGATCGCCCTGGAACGCCATCAGCGCGAGACCAATCCCCTGGCCGACGCCCCGTCGGTGCGCGTGTGCCGGTTCGCGCTGCTGGAGGTCGGAGACATGATCGCCTTTGGCGACGGCGCGCTGGCCGCGCTGGCCGACCGACCCGTGCGCGAGCGCCACGCGGCGTGGTTGCAACGACTCGATGACTGCCTCGCCGCAGCGGGCGGCCTGGACGGCGCCGAGGCGCCCTCGGGCAAAGTCGTTCCGCGGCATCATTCGGCACAACCATTCCGCTACGATCCGGTGCCGCGGCGCGATGCGCGTTTCCCCGACCCCTACAACATGGGCGTCAACGCCGAAGTGTTCCTTTACGACGAAAAGTTCCCGCCGCAGGCAAAGGTGCTGATGATGTTTTACAAGCGGCTGCGGGAGATTGACGTGCCGGAGATGATGGCCAGCATCATCACCGAGACGCCCGACAAACCCTGGGAGTATTACCGCGACATGACGCGCCAGCTCTGGGATGAAGCGCGCCATGCGATGATGGGCGAGGTGGGCTTCACGCAACTGGGCATTGACTGGCCGTCGAAGGTCATGGTCAACCACACCTGGTCTCTGGCGCTCAACACCCAGCTCAAACCCATCGAGCGCCACGCTGTGCTATACTTCATCGAGCAGGGTTTGATGCCCAAAACCGGCAAACGCTTCGAGTGGGAGGTCGGGCGGGCGGCGAACAACCCGCTCGCTGCGCTGTTCCAAGATTACGATTGGGCCGATGAAGTGCTCCACGCGCGCATTGGACGCGACTGGTATGTGAGCCAGATCGGCGATGCCGCCCAGGCCGTCCGCTACGGCGATCAATGTTGGTCGCGGGTGTTCATGAACTGGGAAAACTGGCGCGCGCAGGGCCTCACGCAGCATCGCAACTGGTGGCCGGACCTCTACCGCGCCGCGTGCGACCGCTGGGGCATCACACCCGACCCCGCCGTGCTCGCCTACAACGTCAGCTATCAAAACGTCCGAGCCGACTTGAAGGAGGTTACCGGCTCGGCCTGAACGCGCTTGGAAAAAACAAGGTCGCGCACCTTTCCCAATCTCCCGGCTCGCGGGGCCGGGTTGCAATCGGCCAACGGGGAAATCTGCGCCGCCACCCGCGAGTGCGCCGTTGACTTTGCGCACCGGGGCGCGCTCATTCCGGCGGCGAATCGGGTGTGGTGAGCCGGCGGAGTTTGATTTCGCGCAGCGCCGCGCCGGTCATCCAGGACGACAGCCCCAGCGGCACGCACTTTTCAATGTCGCCAAAGCGCAGCGAAATTCTCCGGCCCGTCGTGGTGAGATTGACGACCTTTTTCTGCTCGACCCAGGCCTCGATCTTGTGCTCCGTGACGCGGAGTCGAATGCGATACCACCGGCCGGTTTGGAAATCTATGAACTGCGTGGTCTCGTTTTCGGAGGCGTCCATGCCGTCCACGCTCGAGAGGCCCACGACCGTGCCGCCCCAACCGCCGATGATGAGGCTGCAATGCGACTCCCGCACCGGAAACGTCAGCCCGCAGAAAAAATCCGAGCCGCTCACGCGCATGGCGTCGAGCGCGATCTCGTAGTTCAGGCGCGGCGGATTGTTCGTGTAAACAATGCCCGTAAACGGGTCGCCCGCACCCAATACTATCAGACCGCGTGTGACCTCAACCTTGCCGCCTCCCACAAAATCAATCACGCGCCAGCCGCGCAGCGTGCGGCCATCGAACAACGACTCCCAACCTTCACCCTCCAGGGGCGGCGAGGGCTGGGCCGCGGCGCGCGCCAGCAGATCGCTCTCGCGGGGCGGGCTGGACGGTGCCGGCGGCGGGAGCACTTCGCGCGGGGGCGAGGTTGCGGGGTGTTTGTAACGGTCCATGGCGCAGCCGGCAGTCAGCAGCAACGCTGCGCTGAAAACTGTCCGCATCCAAAGTCGCACCGCGTTCATCGCGATTGATATTGCAAGGCCATCGCGCCCAATGCACGGCGATAAACACGCGCTGCGCCCGGGCGCACACTGCGGGGTGGGGTCGGGGCGGGGCGAGCTTGACCGCTGCTTTTCCGGTCAAAACCAGCCCGCCCAGTGCAGAAGCCACCATGCCAACGCAGCCATCAGACCGCAGGCCGGGATCGTGGTGATCCAGGCGATGACGATGTTGCGCGCCACGCCCCAGCGCACCGCCGACAGTCGTCGGATGCTGCCCACGCCCATGATCGCGCCGGTGATCGTGTGCGTGGTGCTGACGGGAATGCCGCTGACGGCGGTCAACACCAGCGTCAGGCCGCCGGCGGTTTCGGCGCTGAAGCCGCCAATGGGCTGTAGTTTGGTGACGCGAATGCCCAGGGTGCGAATCACCCGCCAGCCGCCCACCAGCGTGCCCAGACCGATCACCGCGTAGCAAAGAAACAGAATCGGATAGGGCACATCGGCTTTGGGGTCGAGATGGCCATTGGCGATAAGCAGGGCCGTGATGAGGCCGGCGACCTTTTGCGCGTCATTGGAGCCGTGGCCCAGGCTGTAAAAGGCCGCTGAGGCCAGTTGCAGGACACGGAAGACCCGATCCACACGTTGCGGCGCCGAACGGCGCGCAAGGAGCAACATGCCGATCATCAACACCGCACCCAGCACCAGACCGATGATCGGGGCCAGAAAAATGAACAGCACGATTTTGCCGACCCCCGGCCACCATTGCACCGCGTCCAGACCGCCCTTGACGATCGCGGCCCCGACCATGCCACCAATCAGCGAGTGCGAGACACTGATCGGTATCCCGTAGCGCGTGCACAGCCATACCCACACAATCGCTCCCAACAAGGCGGCCAGCACAAAGGCGTTGTCCACCACGCCCGGCACGACGATCCCCTTGCCGACGGCCCTGGCGACCGCCGTGCCGAAGAGGAACACGGCGGCGAAGTTGAAAAACGCCGCCCAACAGACCGCCAGGCGCGGCGAGAGCACCCGCGTGGCCACGACCGTGGCCACCGAGTTGGCCGCGTCGTTCATCCCGTTGAGGAAGTCGAACAGGAGCGCGACCCCGATGATGAGCAACACCAGCACTGAAGCGTCCATCGGGGCGCGGGGTCAGGAGTGTTTCAACACGACATGAGAAATCACGTTGCCGGCGTCGCGGCAGCGGTCCACGACCTTCTCCAGCAACTCGTAAAGGTCCTTGAGCAGGAGCGCCTGCAACGGTTCGTAGCGGCCGCTGTAAACCTCCTGCAACAGGTCCACCATCAGTTCGTCGGCCTGGCTCTCGATTTGTTGCATCATGGCGTTGAGATCGCGCAAGCGTTCCAGTTGCTTGCGGTCGCGCAGCAGTCGCACCATGGCCACGACCGTGTCGGTGGCCTGCTCCAGCAGGGCGACCTGACGTTTGAAGTTCAATCCCGACAGGCGCGGGCCGGCCAGGATCAGGCGGGCGGCGAATTTTTCCACCGTCTTGGGAATCTTGTAGAGCGCGCTGGACAAGGCCTCAATGTCCTCCCGGTCCAGGGGCGTGACGAACGTTTTACACAACTCCTCGTGGATGCGCGCGGTGATCTGCTTGTCCTTGCGGCGCGATTGCACAAATTCCTCCAGCGAGCGCGCGGATTCGGGCTGCGCGATGATGCGCGTGAGCGCCTGCACGCTGGCGCGCGCTTCTTCGGCGCTGGCCTCCAACAGATCGAAAAAAACGTCTTTGGGAGCAAACAGGACTTGCAGCGAAAGCATACGATGGTTTTGTGGCACGACGGAGTCGCAAGCGCACGAAAAAAAAAGCGCCCTTGGCCGACGCGCCGGCCCGCCCCGCGCTACGCGGCCCTGGGATCAGGGCTCGCCCGGATGCCAGCAATCGAGATGTCGCGCCGGGTCGTAGAGCGTTTTGAACTCGCGCGCCGCGACGTGCCCGTCCACGAAGCTGTAGTTGGCCCGCTTGCCGTGGCGGGTCGCCGCCACGTCCACGGCGTCGGCGACGCTGCTCCAGAAATTCGGCATGATGTGGTCGGCACCCGAGGCGTTCTCCGCAAAGAGAATCGTCCGCTGCGGTTTGGGGATGCAGGTGAAGCGCCGCCAGGTTTGGGGTTTGCCACGGTAATCGTCCTCCGGGCCCAACTCGAAATACACGTTCAGGCCGTAGCTCCAGGGGGTGGATCGGCGGTCGCTCGGACAATGATACAGCCCGGCAAGCAGATTCGTCCAAGCCGCTCCTGACGCGCCCAGATACGGCGCCAGGGCGCGGCCCCACGGTTGTTGACCGTGCACAAAGGCCGAGTGCTGGCTGCGCGGGAACTCGTCGCCGTGGTCGTCGGCGTAAAGCCGCGTGCCGAAGCTGATCTGGCGTAACTGGCTCAAGCACACCGTCTCGCGGGCCTTCTCGCGAGTGCGCGCGACCGCGGGCAACACCAACGCCGCCAACAGCGCGATGATCGCAAGGACGACCAGCAACTCGATCAATGTGAACGCAACCGCCCGCCCGGCGCGGAGGCCGCCGCGGCTTTGGCGACGGCCCTCCGGCCGGGCAAGGGTTGCGCCATGGAGCGCGAGCGGGTTCACGGCGCGAGCCGCATCCGGAAGAATCGGCGCGGGTCGGACGGCTCGATCACGACGGCGGCCCGGCCACCGATCGTAACCGGCACGTTGGTGACATCGGTCCAGGTGCCGTTGGGCAGGGTATCGGTGCCCTGCAGCACCCAGTTGGTCGCGCTCAGGGGGTAGAACACGATAACCCGCTGGGCGATGTCCAACGCCGGGCGACCGTCCGACACGTTGGTGAAGTGCAGCACGAACGGGCCGGTGCTGGAGCCGGGGATTTCGGCCCCGGTGAGCGTGTTGACCAGATACGCTTCAAACGTCGCGCTCAGGGCGTTGGTGCCCGGTGGCGCGGTGACGCCCGGATGGAACATCATGCCGTTCCAGTGGAGCGCGTTGCTCGTGCCGGCGGTGCCGAAGATCGGTTGCCACTGTTTGGGCGCCGAGCCGGAGTAGCGGTAAAAGCCCAACTCCGGCGAGGCGGTGATTTTTCGCAACCAGATGGCCGTGTTCGGCGGCAACGGGTCGGTGTTGGCGTCCATCACAAACCCGTAACGCCGGCTGAAGGACAGCCCCTGCCGGCTGGGGTCGAGCGCGTCGAACCACGGATCGGCCGGGTCGAACTGGTCGCCCGGATGGCTTACCAACAGCGGCGTCAGTTGCGGCACTTCTGAGGGCATCGTCACATGCAAATGCCCGTGGTCGGCATGGTAGGCGATCATGGGCATGACCATGCTGCCCTGCATCGGCACGGTGGTCAGCACGGCGGCCCGGGCTGTTGAAATTCCGCACGCCACCGCGACAGCGGCAACAGCCCGTGCAATTTGTTTTTTGCTCTGCATAGTAATTCTCGGTTGTCAGGTTCTGGGGTTCAAAGAGCGGCTGCGTGGCCCGCAAAGCGGGAGCCCGGCGCGCCCAAGCGGCCACCCGGCCGCTTGGCGTCACAGCCTGCCGGCGCTTTCAGTCGGAACAATGGAAGGCCGGTCGGACTTCGGAAGCGGCAACCCTCCGGCCTCGCAACGGCGAGGCGAGGTGCTACCGGAAACTCCGAGACGTCTCAGGCCGGCGTCAGGTCGCCGGGCTTGGGACGCGGCTTGGGAGGTGGGTCAACGCGCGAGGGCGCAGCCAGGTCATGCACCGGCTGCCACGCGCGGGGCATGAAGAAATCAAACTGGATCGGTTGCCAGACCAAACCGAGATCGAACTTGGAAGTCGGTTTGGTTTGCTGTTGCTCCTGCTTTTTTTCCTGGGCTCGGCCTTCCTGGATCGCAAGGCAAAGCGTGCAGGGATGCTCGCCGTCGAAGGTTTTGCTGACTGCTTCGGCCAGGGACGCGTCGCGCGAGTAGGTCACGATCATGCCGGTCCAGGCGACCAGTTGCAGCGCACCCCAGTGCAACCCCAGCGAAAACGCCAGGGTCAACGCGGCCACAATCCGCAGCAACGGCAACATCGGGCGCAATGGTTGCGCACCCGGGTGCCCCAGGTCAAGCAACGCGGGAAAGCAAGCTTCAACAACTGCGTCAGCGCCGAGGGATGGATTTCAGCCCACGCACGTCAAAAAGAAAAAGCCCGCTCCCAATCGGGAACGGGCTTTTTTCTCGAAGACTGCGTGCTAGGGCCCGCTGTAAAAGCGGCCGCCGCCGGGCGGAATTTCAACGGTGTTGGTGCGGTTCATCTCCCCCGGGCCAGGCGCGATGCCCGTGAACGGCGGACCGACGGTTGGCGGCGGCAACGCGGCAACCGAAGCAGCACTGCTGGCGCTCGCGGTCGCGTTCCTGAGCGACGGCACGACGGTCGAAATCGCCGCCCAAATGTCTTCCTTGCTGGCCTCTGGCGCACCCTGGGCAACTCCGGCGGCAACGGCTGCGTATTCGGACGGCGCCGCCTTTGCGACGGCTTGGGCGATTTTCAGGGCGCGACCCGGCGCGGCCGCGGCAGCCGCACGGGCGATGATGCCGGCGTCCTTGGGCTTGAGCGTGGCGGCCTTCGCAGCGGCAGCGGGGGCCACAGCCGGAAACTCACGAGCCAGCGCGCCCACCACGGCGACCAACGCAACGGGGCGCACGGCGTGGGTCGCGGCCACAACCGCTTCGGCAGCACTCTCGCGCTCTTCGGGCTTGACCTGGGCCACCAACTTGCAGGCAGCCGCGGGCAACTCTGCCGCTTTAGCGGCTTTCAATTGCTTTTTGAACAGATCGGTCTGGGCGGACGTTCCTGCGAAGGCGGGTTGGAGCAAAGCCAGGGCAACCGCCATGACCCAGCAACCGGAAACTTTGGGGAAAAGTTGCGTTTTCATAAGCATTGCCTGCGACCGAACAGTTTGAAGCTTAAATATCAGAGCACCCCCGGCCCGTCAACGCTTTTTTCCGGGCCAGAGGCACTCCAGCGCCAATTCTTTCGGTTCGATCGCCGGCTTGCACCGTGGAAGAGATTGTCACCCGACCCAAAGCCGCTATCCGGCGCGCCATCCCTCGAGGAAAATCCAGCTTCTGAACCGAGGCAACGACAGCCCGACCCAACCTCACCGTTACGCGGTCGCCGCGATCAAGCTCGTCGCTTCGATTTACTCGTGGCCCGACCCCAAGGTGGGCCGCGGGTGACCGGTGGTCGCCCCCTGCCGCCACGAGAAGCCCGCGTGCGATGGGCGGCTCGTGGCCCTGCTGCGGTCGGCGTTGCCGGCAGCGTCGCACCCCGGTTGGCGACTCAAGCGCCACGCCATTTCCACGAACGTCGCCGATCGCGTCCAGGCCGCACTCCATCCATCGCTGAGTCTCGAACGCCAAATCCAACGACCCCGGACGGATTGGTGAGCCTTGCGAGTTCGGCCTTGTCCGCGAACGGGGGCGTGGCTATTGAGCGGGGCATGGATTCCCGCGAGGCGCTGGTGGCGCTCAATCTCATCGAGGGCATCGGCCCGGTGCGCGTGCGCCAGTTGCTCGAACATTTCGGTGAACCCGCCGCCGTGCTGCGCGCCTCGCGCGAGCAACTGCTGCGCGTGCGCGGCATTGGCGAGGACACCGCCGCCGCCATCAGCAACTGGGAGAAAACCGTGGACCTAGCCGCCGAACTCAAGCGCATTGCCGAGTTCGGCTGCCGCGTGGTGACGCAAGCCGACCCGGAGTACCCGGCACTGCTGCGCGAAATCTACGACCCGCCGATCGTGCTCTACGTGAAGGGCGACCTGAGCGCGGAAAAGGACCGGAACAGTGTGGCGATTGTCGGCTCGCGCCAGACGACGCACTACGGCGTGGAGGTGGCGCGCAAGCTGGCGTTTCAGCTCGCCTACGTGGGCGTGACGGTTGTGAGCGGCGGCGCCCGTGGCATTGACACCGCGGCGCATCAGGGGGCGCTCACCGCCAAGGGACGCACGGTCTGTGTGCTGGGCACGGGGCTGAACGTCGTTTTCCCGCCGGAGAACCGCGAGCTTTTCGAGCGCATTGCCGCCAACGGCGCGGTGCTGACCCAGTTTCCCTTCAATCGCAACGGCGACAAACAATCCTTCGCCATCCGCAACCGCATCATCGCCGGCATGACGCTCGGCACGGTCGTGGTCGAAGCCGACCTGCACAGCGGCGCGCTCATCACGGCCAACTTTGCGACCGAATACGGTCGGCAGGTGTTTGCGGTGCCCGGCCGGATTGATTCGCCGCGCAGCAAGGGCTGTCACGACCTCATCAAAAAGGGCGCGAAACTTTGCGAGGGCGCCGAGGACATTTTGAGCGAGTTCGAGTACCTGTTTCCCGCGAGCAATCGCCCGCCCTCGGCTGCTGAAACGGGCGTGTTGCCCGCGCTGGAACTTTCGCCCAATGAACAAAAAGTGCTCGATGCGGTGCGCGGCGACGAGGAGACGAGCATTGACGAGGTGATCCGCCACAGCGGTTTGCCCGCCTCGGCGGTGAGCGTGGCGTTGTTGAGTCTGGAAATGAAGCGTCTGGTGCGGCAGTTGCCGGGAAAATTATTCGTGCGCAATCGCTGAGCGCGCGCCACGCTGCCCGCGATGAAAATCATTCGCTACGAGGACAACGCGAGTCGCATCGGCTGGGCCGCCCTGCAGCCCGACGGCACGGCGCTGCGGTTGGAGGGCAACATCCTGGATGCGCCCCGGCTGACCTCCGAACGCGTGACCGTGGCGCGCCTGCTGGCGCCGCTCGAACCGCCGGCCATTGTGGGCATCGGCTTGAACTATCGTCGGCACGCCGAGGAAACCGGCGCGAAGCTGCCGCCGTATCCGGTCGTGTTCTACAAGGGCCCGAACACGCTGCAGCATCCGGGCGCGCCGATTTGGCTGCCGCGCAAGCTCCGGAGCGATCAGGTGGACTACGAATGCGAGCTGGCGGTCGTCATTGGGCAGCGGTGCAAGAACGTCTCGCGCGAGCGCGCGCTGGAGTTTGTGCTCGGCTATACCTGCGGCAACGATGTGAGCGCACGCGACTGGCAGAAACACGGCGGCGGCGGGCAGTGGTGCCGGGGCAAATCCTTCGACACCTTTTGCCCGCTCGGGCCGTGTTTGGTCACGACCGATGAAATCCCCAATCCCAACGCGCTGCGTCTGCGCACGCTGGTCAACGGCGAGGTGCTTCAGGACTGGAACACCAACGACATGATCTTCGACGTGCCGGCGCTGATTGAGTTTCTGAGCGGGAGCACGACGTTGCTGCCCGGCACGGTGATTTTGACCGGCACGCCGCACGGGGTGGGCATGGCGCGCACCCCGCCGCGCTGGTTGCAACCGGGTGACACGGTCACGATTGAGATCGAGAAGATCGGCGCGCTCACCAATCCGGTAATGGAAGAACCGGTGTGAGCCGCGGGTGGTCGGCTGCGTGCGCAGTCCGGTGCGCGGAACTCGACCCCGCCCGCAATCGTGCGAAATGACACGGCAAAAAGATGTTCCCGGCACCCGCTGATCTTGCTTCGTGGGAGCGAGCGCGGCGGCGGTGGGGCGCCTGCGCCGAGCAACCGCCTGCGGATCACCAGGAATCTCGGTGCTCAAAAGCCGTTATGAATTCGCCCAAAACAGAGCTGCGCGCTCCGGCCGGCCACGGGGAATTTGCGCAACGACGCCGGTCGTGGCGGCATGAATCTTTTCGGCCAGGCGCCATGAAATTTCTTCAAGTCCTCTGGGTTGCCGGTGCACTGACGACTCCAGCCGGGGCCGCAGCGCCCGAATCATCCCCACTGGAGCAGGCCGGCGCGGCCCTGATCGCAGCGCGCGAAAAATTCGACATCGTCGGGCTGAGCGTCGGAGCGTTGCATCATGGGCGGCTGCTCTGGCAAACGAATCTGGGTTACGCCGATCTGGAGCGCCACATTCCGCTGAGCCCGCAAACCAAATTCCGCATTGCCTCCATCTCGAAGCTGGTGACGGCCACCGCGCTGATGCAACTGTGGGAGCGCGGCCGACTCAAACTCGACGATCCGGTCGGCGATGTTCTGGGTTACCCGGTCGTCAATCCCCATCATCCTGACCGCCCGATCACGTTTCGCCACTTGCTCACCCACCGGGCCGGTTTTCGCGACGGGCCCGCCTACGACGATTTCCTGATGTTTACCTACCACCACCCGCAGGCGGCGCCCGGCTTCCAGGAGCTGCTTTGTCCCGGAGGATCGTTTTACCGCGATGGCGCGGTGTATTCCACCAATGCGCCCGGCAGCCGCTACGCCTACTCGAACCTGGGCTTTGGACTGCTGGGCACGTTGGTGGAAAAAATCAGCGGCGAACGGTTTGATGAGTATTGTGCGCGCCGCATTTTTCGCCCACTGCGGATGAGCGCGAGTTTCAATCCTGCCACGCTGCCGCGTCGAACCCGCCTGGCCGTGCTGTATCGGCCCGCAACCAACGGTTGGGAGGCGCAATTTGACAACTACGGCGGCGCGACGCCGACCAACCGGTTGGGACCCGGTTACAAGATCGGGCACAACGCGCTGCCCTGCGCCCCGCAGGGCGGGCTGCGCGCGAACGTGCAGGATCTGGCGCGGTTTGTCCGCGTGTTCATCCAGCCGGAGCACGCGAAAGCGACGGGCGTGCTCCAGCCCGCGACGGTCGCCGTCATGTTGGGACGCGCCGCAGCGGATGGAGGCGAGGCCATGCCGCTGGCATTTCATCGCACCAGCCGGCTGGTGTCGGGGGAAACCTGGATCGGCCACACCGGCAGCGCGTATGGCATGAACGGTTTGCTGTTTTTCCAGGACAACGGTCCGATGGGCGTCATCGTGCTCACCAACGGCTCGCGGCCCGGAGAGGAACAGGACGGCTTCAGTCCGATGGAGCGAGAGCTGGTCTCGATTTTGCGCCGCTTTCTACGCTCCGCAGTCGAAGCGACTTCATCCTCGCGCCACTGAGAGTGCGGAGCGTAAACCGACAACCTCGGAGGCTCGAAACCGGTCATGCCCAAGCGCCCTTGAGGTCGGAACGTCCGCTTGGAGCAGGTGTTGATGTGGCGCGGCTGAATGACAAACCGGCGTACCTCTGCAGCTCACGCCGTCGAGTGAAACCCACCGCCTGGCCGCAGCGGAGCAAACACCGGCCGGCCTTTCTCATCACCATTTGAGCAGAACACCGCCAATTCTGGAAATGGCGGCCGGCCGTGCGCCAAACTTTCTGGTTGACACGGCGTGCTGATCCTGCTGAAAAAGTAAGCGGGTTGTGAGCGACTCGTGCCGTGCAAAACCAGGTCGCCGCGACTTCCAAAAAGCCAACGCGTGAGGGTGTTGGGGTATGGTTGGGCGGCATTCAGAAGGTGCTTCCAAAGCCGGCGTCCGAGAGTTTTCCCGGCGATGCCACCGCGCCCATGGCGCGTTGCGGAATGCAACCCTCCACGAACTCAATTCGGAGACCATGAAAACCGATTTATTGCCTCTCCATGCACGTTGGTCCCGTCCGTTTGGGATCGCCCGGCGAGCGCCGTGGGCGACGGGACTCCTGGTGTTTTTTGCCACAGCAACCAGTAGCCTGGCCCAGGCGCTTTATTCCATCGGGGTGCTCGACCCGGCCAATCCGTTCAGCGAAGTGCGTGCGCTCAGCCAGACCGGCGCCTATGCTGTTGGAACAAGCCGCTCCGCGATCGGCACGAACGTGCCGGTGGTTTGGTCGCTGGTGGACGGGTTGGTGGCGCTGCCCAATCCGAGCAATCGGGACAGCCTGGCCCACGGAGTATCGGTGGGCATCGGCGCCAACGCCGGTTATATCATCATCTCCGGACTGCACGAGGGCAATCTCACCCACCGGTTTTATAAAGCGCCGCTGAACAACCTGGCCGGGGGCACATGGACGGACACCGCCACTGCCGGCGGGCTGGGCGTCGCGGGCAATCTCCGTGGCGGATTGGCCAACGACCTGCGCAGTCATCCGGGTCACGACGGGCGGTGGTATACAGCCGGACGGCGGAATGATTCGGGTCGGAACGCCCGTTTCCGGGGCGACCCCAATAGCGGTTGGGATGGCACGGCTGTGACGGCCGTCAACTCTGTGAGTGCCTACGGAGTCAATGTTGGTCGGAGCGGGGCTACGCCGAGTGCGGCCTTTTACGAAGGCCCGGCCCAAGCTTTCAGCACGGTTCCGGGCAGCACGGGCGTTCGCGCCGATGGCCACGGCATCTCGCCCAGCTTCGGCATCTCGGCCACCAGCAACTTCGACGTGCAGTGGATTTGCGGCCAGGTGCAAAATTATCCGGGTGGGAATTTCCAGGCTTTCCGCTGGAAACGCGGCGAACCGTCCATGGAATTTTTGGGCGCATTGCCCGGTCACACCAGCAGCACCGCTTACAGCATAGCTGACACCGGGGTCACGGTCGGACGCTCTTTCATTTCCGGGGGCGAAACTGCCGTCGTGTGGGACACCAGCGGCATCTGGGACACCACCGGTACGCCCAAGGTCATCCAGGATCTGCTCAACGCGGCCGGTGTGGACACCAGCGCGTGGACGCGGTTGGTTCGCGCCTACGCGGTCTCGGATGACGGTTCGGTCGTGGCCGGGTTCGGCCTCTGGGCTGCCGATGGCAGCACGCGCGGGTTTGTTGCCGTGATTCCGGAACCGGCAACGT
>JAOAIM010000057.1 GCA_026414705.1 Verrucomicrobiia bacterium
CCCTTTGTTCTTTGCCCCGTTCCTGAGTTCCTCCTTCGATGTTCGACGTTGAATGTTCGTTGTTCGATGTTTCCGAAACGGGGGCCGCGCGGCGCTTGCTCGCCGGGCCACAAACCCGGAAAATTCCAGGCGGCTTTTTCATGAGCGAAACGGGCACCGTATATCTGGTCGGCGCCGGTCCGGGCGATCCGGGGCTGCTGACGTTGCGCGGCGCGGAGTTGTTGCAGCGCGCCGACGTGGTGATCTACGACCGGCTCGTCAACCCGGAGTTGCTGCGGCTCACGCGACCGGGTTGCGAGTTGATCGCGCGCGGCAAACGGGCCGAGATGCCCCAGGAGACGATCCATGCGCTGATGATCGAGCGCGCGCGCGCCGGCAAATGCGTCGTGCGGCTCAAGGGTGGCGACCCCTACGTCTTCAGCCGGGGCGCGGAGGAAGCCGGGGCGCTGGCGGCGGCGGGCGTGCCCTTTGAGGTCGTTTCCGGTGTCTCCTCCATCACCGCGGCGCTCAACACGGCCGGAATTCCGCTCACGCACCGCGCGTTGTGCTCGAACTTCACCGTCTTCACCGGGCACGAGGGGGAGGGCAAAACGGCCAGCGACCTGGACTTTGATCAAATCGCGCGCACGCGCGGCACGAAGGTTGTGCTCATGGGGCTGACGCACATCGGCGAAATCGCCCGGGCGCTGCTGGCGCGCGGGGTGTCGCCGGACACACCCGTTGCCGTCATCGAGTGGGGGACGCTCAACCGACAGAAAACCGTCGCCGGCACGCTCGGCGACATCGAACGTCTTGCAGCCGGGGCGGGCATACGTCCGCCGGCGATCACGGTCATCGGCGAGGTGGTGCGATTGCGCGAGCAACTCAACTGGTTCGAGCGCCGGCCGCTCTTTGGCCGACGGATCGTCGTCACGCGCGCCCGCGCGCAAGCCGGGCCGTTCGTGCAACGGTTGAAGGAGTTGGGCGCGGAGGTGCTGGAGGTGCCAACGATCAAAATCGAGCCGCCGAGTCGCGTGGACGTGGTGAGTGAAGCGCTGGCGGGCCTGGGCGCCTACGACTGGCTGGTCTTCACCAGCCCGAACGGAGTGACGGCGTTTTTCGAGTTTTTTTTCCGGCGCTTTGAGGATTTGCGGGAGATCGGCGGCGTGCGCCTTGCCGCCGTCGGGCCGGTGACCGCCGCCGCGTTGCGCGCGTTGCACTTGCAGGTGGACCTGGTGCCGCCCAGCGCCACGGCCCTGCACGTGGCCGAGGCGCTCAAGAATTTCCAAACCGTCGAGAACCTGCGCATCGGCCTGTTGCGCGCCGAGGAGGCGAATCCCGACCTGCCGCGCGCCCTCGAGGAGCTGGGCGCGATCGTGGATGACATCCCGGTCTATCGCACCGTGCCGGAAACCGAAGACCCGTCGGGCCACGCGGCGCAACTGCTCGAAAGCGGCGCCGACTGGGTCACCTTCACCAGCGGCTCGACGGTGCGGCAGTTCCATGCCCGATTTGATCTGCCCGCCTTGCAACGACGCTTCGCGCAACTGCGCCTGGCGTCCATCGGCCCGGAAACCAGCGACGCGATTCGCGCGCTCGGTCTGAGGCCCGACCTGGAAGCGAGCGAGCACACGACCGACGGGCTGGTGAAGGCGCTTCTGGGAGCGGCTTGAGAGGGATTCGCTGCTCGCGGCGGGAAATCGTGGGGCGTGAGAGCGCGAACGCAGGAGGGTCGGAGCCTCCGAGCGCGGAGCGCAGCACCAGCTTCCAGCCCGCTGGTTCGCCGACCACGCCGCTCGGCAGTGCGAAAGCCGCCGGCAAACACCGAACTCTGCACTTTGAGCCTCGAACTTTGAACATGAGCGCGTGCGGGGGGGCGAGTAACGCGACCTGAAAACTCTCGGTTCACGAAATGCCCGGTACGCGGGCGTCGCCCTGTCGGGTTGCCCCCCAGACGTTTGGCCGGGTGCGACGCTCAGCCTTTTGGCAAACGCCGTGCCGTGCCCGTCATGCGCCTCCGTCTCAGGGGCGTCGCAGTCGGAAATACCGGGCCGCCTCACCGGGCGTGTTGGTGAAGTGGAAAAACCCGCCGACCACGGCAGGTGATGAACCGATCGCCGCCCAGTTCGTCGCCGGCAACTCCGGCGCCGCTTCCAGCAGGAACGCCGCGTAACCGGTCGGCCAGAACAACACGACCGCGTCTTCGGCTCGGAGCACGCCCAGCCACGGCGGCGGCAGGTCGGTCGTCACGCTCATCGTTGCGGAGTTGCCGCTCGTGCCGTCGCTGTTGTAGGCGCGGACGCGGTAAAAGTACGTTGTGGCGCTGCTCAAGCCGCTCACGGACCGGTTGGTGACGTTTCCCACGTCAAGGTTCTGCCCGCCGGGCAGGTAATTTGCGAAGCTCGCGTTGGTCGAGACGTCGAATCGGTAACCGGTCGCGCCTGCTGCGGCGGTCCAGTGGGCGACGAAACTCGTGTGCGTGATGCTGCTGGCGGGCAACACGCCCGGCGGCGACGGCGGCGTGAGGACCGTGAGCGAGGCGCTGAGCGAGTTGCTGCTCCCGTAGGGGTTGGAAACCACGCAACGGTAGCTGCCCTCGTGGCTTTCGTCGGCCTGGCTGATGGTGAGCGTCGGGTTGCCGGCCCCGGAGTAATGCGCGCCGTCGGCCAGGTTCGCGCCGTTCTTTTGCCACTGGTAGCTCAGGGCCGCGCCGGTGGCCAGGACGCTGAACTGCGCCGAGCCGCCGGCCGCCACGATGCGGTTGGTCGGATGGGCGAGGATCAACGGCGGATTGGTGGGCGTGGCGAGGGTGCTTTCAGCGATCCAACCGTTGGTGTTGTTGAACGCACCATACCACCAGAAATTGCTTTTGGCGCGGATGCCGTTGAGCGGGTGGGCGAGCACCGTGCCGGTCGCGCCGCTGGCGAGCGTCTGAAACGCGAAATAGTCCGTGCCCGGTCCGAGCCGGAGGTTTGCCGTGGTCGCCGTGCGCACGCTCTGGCCGGGCGCAAACGTTGGGGTGTTGGTGCGCGGCAGCAGGTTGACCATCATCAGGCCGTTGGCCACGGTGCGCTCGGCGCCGTCGGAGGGCGTGTTGCGGACGAGGCCGTTGAGCCACAGGGTCGAGGAGCCGCCGCCATCGAGGTTCACGCCCTCGGTGGCCAGCAGGTTTGTGAGGCAGAAGGCGCCCATCTCATCGCTGGTCATGCCCACGCTGGCGGTGCTGCGGCCGTCGCAAACCACGAAGAACACGTAGGTGGCGTTGTGCGCGATGAACGTGCGCGGGTGGCGAACGATCATGCCCGAATTGCTCGTGGGCTGGACGGCGCCGTTTTTGAGGAAGTGGAAATTGCCCTGCGCCAGCGCGTAGGCGCGGTGGAACGTTCGCGGGTCGGGCGTCGAACAGAGGTTGCCCGGCGGTCCGTCGTAGAGCAGGAGGTTCTGGCTGATGCTCACGATGCGGCCCGGTTGAGCGTTGTTGGCCAGGAACGACGCGCGCGAGCCGCTGGCCGAAAGCACCAGATGACCGAACGGAATCAACATGCTGCCCTGGTTCACGCGCACCTCGCGAACGACCCCCGTGACGACGTTCGGCGGCGTGAGAATCATCAACGGCGTGCCCAATTCCACCAGCACCTCCACTCCGTTCGTGTCGGTGAGCGTGTTGAAGTCATACTGCGGCGTGTAAAGGATGAGCGTGTTGTTGGTGCGCGGCACGTTGATGCCGTCAAACTCCTGCGTCACGCCGTTGATCGTCACGGTCTGTTCGGAGGCGCGGTAATGCGGGCAGACGCCGATGAATCCGGTGCGATCGAGCTTCCAGACGTAGCCCATCTGCCCGGCCCAGTTGTCGAATCGTTTCGCATACCAGCCGTCGTAAATGTGGCCGCCGGTGATCACGCCGGTGGTGAGGTTGAAGAAGCTGCCGTTGATGGCAACGACGACATCGTTGCGCTGGCCCCACGCGCCGCCCCAGGCGTTGAGGGCGTCCTCGTGTCGCGCCGCTTGCGCGCTGATGCGCTCGCGCGCGCCCGCGACACGGTTGGAGGCGATCATGCTGCCGATGATGGCGTTGGTGTGGCGCACGTCCATGCGCGCGATGAAGAGCCGGTTGGGCTGGCCGTCGGCCATCGTGATCGTCAACTCGCGGTAATCAATGCCCGCGCCGACGTTGGTCCACTGGGCCACTGCCGGCCGCGCCAGGCAACAGGCGCCGATCAGCCCGCAAACAAGCCGCCCTGCCCGCGCACGCCCCGGCGCGTTCCGGCCCATTCCAGAGAAGCACGTTCCCATGATTCGGGTGTGTTTCTCATACCCCAGGGCGGGGGATTTTTCCAGCAGCGGAGAATTTTTTGGCGCGCGCGACTTTCACCCTGTTTGAGATGTGGCGTTGCGCGACGGCTTCGCGTTGGTTGAAAAGTTGAGTTTCGCACCCGCGCCGTCCCGCCGTGATCTGCGACACGGGGCATCTCAAGGGTGAACGTCAAAAATGCAGTTCAACCAGGAATGGCCCGCGATGACGGGGATGGGGCGCGGGGGGTTGCGCTTGACGGTGCCGGAGCGTTCCGATAGGGATGACGCCGGTTCAGGGCAGCCCGCACAGCCAATGAACGACTCGATCACAGCGGTTGGGTTTCCCGGGCAAGCGCCTCTCGTGTCATGAATTCGCAAAAGACCGGCATGTTCATTCTGCCCGACGGGCGGAATGTTGTGTTTACGTTCGTCCTCGTCAGTTCGCTCTTCCTGCTCTGGGGTTTCTGCAACGGGATGATTGATGTGATGGACAAGCACTTTCAGGAGGAGTTGCGCCTGAGCCTGGCGCAATCGGCCTGGGTGCAGTTCGCCCACTGGATGGGCTACTTCATCATGGCGATTCCCGCCGGTTGGCTGGCGACGCGCCTGGGCTACAAGGGCGGCATCATCGTGGGCTTGCTGTTGGTCGCGGTGGGCGGGCTGTGGTTCATTCCGGCGACGCACATCGCGAAGTTCTGGGCGTTTCTAACCGGCGTGTGCGTGATTGCGTCGGGGCTGACGTTTTTGGAGACGGTGGCGAATCCCTACACGACGGTGCTGGGGCCGCCCCGTTACGCGGCCACGCGCATCAACCTGGCGCAGTCCTGCAACGGGGTGGGCTGGATTCTCGGGCCGATTGCCGGATCGCTGTTCTTTTACGGGAAAGATGAAATGGGCCGCAGCATCGGGGCCGAAACGCTCTGGATTCCGTATGCGGGCGTGGCGGGTCTGGTGATTTTGCTGGCGGTGCTGTTTTTCTTTGCGCCGATGCCGGACATCAAGATGGAGGACGATTACCACATTGACGACAAGGACGAGCGGAGCGCGGGTGCGGCGGTGGCGGAGCGGGTGATCAATCGGAAATGGGTTTACGCGCTGCTGTGGCTGAACGTGGCGGGGTTGATCGGCGTGTTTGGGATGATTGCGTGGCTGGTGCTTTCGGGGCTGGGCGTGGGCAAACATCTGGTGGGCATTGCCTCGATGTTGCCGCGGTTGCCGGGGATGATGCTCAACGCGGAGGGGGCGTTGTTTCTGACGATTTTCTGGTCGGGCGTGCTGCTGGCGGTGGTGGCGGGGATTCGTTTGTTGCCCGTGGCGCGGCGGCTCACGCACCGGAGCATGTGGGCGCACGAGCATTTTTCCGGGGCGACGTTCGCCCAGTTTCTTTACGTGGCGGCGCAGGCGGGGATTTTCAGCTTCCTGATCAACTACATGACTTCCGAGCCGCCGCCGATGCCGCAGTCCTGGCTCACCGAGAAAACCCAGAAATGGCTGGAGGTGCGGACGGCGTTCCACGCACCGGATTTCAAGGACCTGCCGGCGCTGGCGCAACGGCTTCGCGCGCCCTCGGACCCGGTGTCGGCGTTTCTGGCCACGAATCTCTCGGCCTCGACATTGGACACGCTGGCGCGGTTTGAGGCGGGGCAGGCGACGCGCACGGCGGCGCGGGTGGCGCTGGTGCAGGATTTGAACAACATCGTGCTCAAGCAGGACATCTACACGCCCGAACGGTTTGCGGGGGTGACGCTCAGCGAGGCAACGCGCGAGATGCTGGCGCGTCCGCCGGCGGAGCGGAATCTGCCGCGGCTCAATCGCCTGTTGCTGGCGGATGCGTTTCCGGGGGTGCTGGGGTATGAGGACGGCGTGGTGGGCATCAGCAACCAGGGCGCCGCGGCGCTGGCGTCGTTCGGGTTTGCGTGCTTTCTGGTCGGGCGGGTGACGGGCGCGGCGTTGTTGCGCAAGGTCGTCGCGCATCGGTTGCTGGGTTTGTATGGCGTGATGAATGTGCTGGCGACGTTTCTGGTGTTTTGCAAGCTGGGCTGGGTGTCGGTGGTGTGCGTGTTTCTGAGCTATTTCTTCATGTCCATCATGTTTCCGACGATTTTTGCGCTGGGGATTTACGGGCTGGGCGAGAAGGCCAAGAAGGCGTCGGCGTTCATCGTGATGGGGATTGTGGGCGGGGCGATTCTGCCCAAGCTCATGGGCGCGGTGGCCGATCACTACGACATGTCGCGCGGGTTCATCGTGCCGATGATTTGTTTTGTGTTCATCGCGCTGTATGGTTTTCTGTGGCCGCGGTTGAGCAAGGTGGAGGCGCTTCACGGGGTGGGCGTCAATCGCGGTCACTGAAAGGCCCGGATTCACAATGGTTGAACAACTCAACGACCCATGAAACTCATGCAAACCCTCGGTTCAGGAATGGTGTTGGCCGCCGCAATTGAAGCCGGCTCGGCCGGACGCGCTGCGGCGGGCAGCTACGGTGACGACGTGGCGTTTCTGAAAAAGCACACGCAAGTGGTGGAACTCTCCGACCGCGAGGGCCGCGCCCGGGTCGCTCTGACGCCCGCCCTCCAGGGGCGGGTGATGACCAGCACGGCGTCGGGCGACGGCGGCGCGAGCTTCGGCTGGATCAACCGCGAGTTGATCGCCTCCGGCAAGTTTGTTCCGCACATCAACGTGTTTGGCGGCGAGGACCGCTTCTGGATGGGGCCGGAGGGCGGGCAATACTCGATTTTCTTCGCCAAGGGCGCGCCGTTTGATCTGGAACACTGGTTCACGCCCGCGCCGATTGATACCGATCCCTACCGGCTGGTGAGCGCCAGTCGCACGAAGGCGAGTTTCGAACACACCTTCAGCCTCACCAACTATTCGGAGGCGGTGTTCCGCGTGAAGGTCAACCGGGAGGTCCGGCTGCTCTCGCCCGCCGCGGTGTGGCAAAAACTCGGCTGCAAGCCCGCCGCCGGGTTGCAGGTCGTGGCGTTTGAATCGGACAACAAAATCACCAACGTGGGCAAACAACCCTGGCGCAAGGAAACCGGCCTGCTCTCGATCTGGATTCTGGGCATGTTCAATTCCTCGCCCGCCACGACGGTCGTCGTGCCGATCAAAACCGGGCCCGCGTCGCTCCTGGGGCCGGAGGTGACCTCGGACTATTTCGGCCCGATCCCGCCGGAGCGGCTCGCGGTGCGCGATGGCGTGATTTATTTCCGCGGCGACAGCCAGTATCGCAGCAAAATCGGCGTCGGCCCGAAACGCTGCAAACCGATCCTCGGCAGTTACGACGCGCAGAACAAGGTGCTGACGCTGGTGCAGTTCACCTTCAAGGAGGGCGTCACCGATTACGTGAACTCGCTCTGGAAAATTCAGGACGACCCCTACGGAGGCGACGTGGTCAACAGCTACAACGACGGCCCGGCCAAACCCGGCGCCAAGCCGTTCGGCGCCTTCTACGAGCTGGAAACTTCCTCGCCGGCCGCCGCGCTTGCGCCGGGCAAAAGCCTTCGGCACGTCCACCGCACGATTCACCTCATCGGGCCGGACAAGGAACTGGACGCGGTGGCGCGGGCGACGCTGGGCGTCGGGCTGAAACAAATCGCCACCGCGCTGCCGCCGGTGAACTAGTCGGGTCAGGGTGCGGGCGGCGAGCCGGGCTCGGGCGTGGCTGCGGCGTCGGCCTGCGCGCGAAGCGGCTGCGTGAGGCTGGCCAGCGGCAGGTATTCGGGTTGCAGCAATCGAATCATGCCCCGGGCGTCCATCAGCACCGGGCCCAAATACGGCGCGCCCTCGCTCCGGCCCGGTTGCGTCAGTTCGCGTTCCTCACGTCGGAGAATTTCGGTCGCGCGCTCGGCGATGAGGCCCAGGAGTCGGGGCCGGCCAGCGGTTGCGCCGGCGGTGTTCACGACGATGATGCGCGTGCTTAACGAAGGGCGGGCGGGTCGGCCCAGGATCAGTTGGCACAAATCCACTGCCAGGATCGGTTCACCGCGGTAATTGAACAGGCCGGCCACGCCGGGCGGCGCTTCGGGCACGTGCTGGAGGGCGACCAGGGGCAGCACTTCAACCGCGCGGCGTGCTTCCAGCGCGTAGAGCGCGTTGCCGATACGGAAGGTCAGCAACAGCATCGGGTCATGCTCCGGTGGCGGCGGCGGCCGCTGGCACATGGCTGCCGGCCCGTCACGGCTCGTGGAGTTTGAACCGCGAAACGCTGGCCTGCAGGGCGCGCGCCGCTTCGTTGAGTTGTTCGATGGCGAGGTTGGACTGGCGGAGCGACTCGGCGGTCTGTTGGGCGGCTTCGTTCAGTTGAAGGAGCGTCTCGCTGATCTGCTGCGCGCCGGTCGCCTGCGCGTGCATGCCCTCGGTCACCGTCTGGAATCGCGGCGTGAGCGTCTGCACCTGATGAATGATCTGCGCCAGTTGTGCGCTGACCTGCCGGATTTCCTCCACGCCGCGCCGCACTTCTTCGGAAAACTTGTCCATCCCCATGACGCCGGCGGCCACGGCCGATTGCATCTCTTTGACCATTTTCTCGATGTCGTAGGTGGCCACGGCGGTTTGGTCGGCCAGGCGGCGGATTTCCATGGCGACCACTGCGAAGCCCAGGCCGTATTCGCCGGCTTTCTCGGCCTCGATGGCGGCGTTGAGCGAGAGCAGGTTGGTCTGGTCGGCAACCTTGGTGATGGTGGTGACCACCGAGTTGATGTTGGCGGTTTTTTCGCTCAACAGGGCGAGCTTGGCGGTCACGGCACTGGAGGCTTCCATGATCTGGCGCATCGTGCTCTCCATGCGCGTGATGGCACTCTGGCCGCTGTTGGCCAGTTGGGTGGTGTCCTCGGCCACCTGACTGACCTCGCTCATGGTTTTGTCCAGTTCGCGCGAGGTGGCGGAGATTTCGCGCGCCGTGGCGCCGATTTGAGCGGTGGTGGCGGCGATTTCGCTGGCGGTGGTTTGTTGTTCGCGGGCCGTGGCGGCGATCTGCGTGGCCGTGGTGTTGACCTGAATGCCGGAGCGTTGCACCTGACCGACCAGCGCCGAAAGGTCATCGGCCAGGCGATTCAAACCCTCGGCCAGCACGCCGAACTCGTCGGGTTGTTTGAGTTTGACCCGCTGGGTGAAGTCGCCGCGGCCCATGCGTTCGATGGCGGCGATCAGTTCCTGCAAGGGCTGGCTCACGGCGCTGGAATGACGCCGCGCCAGCACGAACGTCAGCACCACCAACACCGCCGCAAACCCCAGGCAGGCGATGGCGATGCCCTGGGCGCTGAGATGTTTCTCGGTGCTGATGGCGCGCACCTGATACTCGACCTCGTTGAACAACTTGTCGCGCTGCTTGCGCAGCTCGTCGTAAGCCGCGTTGTAGCGGGCAATGGCCGCCGCAGGATCGGTGTGCAGTTGGGCCTCCAGCGACTCGTGGAACGGACGCAGGTCGTCCTGAACAAACGCGGCGAGCGACTCCAGCGCGGCGACCAGCCCGGCCCGTTCCGGCCAGGCGCTCTTGAGTTCCACGGCGGTTTTTCGGAAGTCCTCGTAGGCGGCTCTGCGTCGCACCGGATACAAATCGTGCCCCGGATTGAGCAACTGCCCCCGAAACGCGTCGCTCATCTGGATGAGGTTCAACCGAATCCGGTTGGCGGCATCGGCCAGGCCCGCGTTTTCCTCCACCGCGCGCGATCGGGTTTGCACTCCCCAGAGCGCCAGCGCCACGCCCGCCAACAGCATCCCGATGATCACCAGTTGCACGGTCGTCAGCCGCCGTCCGATGGAGGTGTTTTTCATGTCAGCGGAGCATTGGGTTTCCGGCACCGGGCCGAACCGGGTGACGCATCACGCCGCCACACTGCTCAACCCGACTTCACCCACGCATGTTCTCAATCTACGCACTGAAAACAAGCCATTTGCCGGATGAACCGCCGGCCGGGCTTGCCGGACGACCGCCGCCGCAGGTGCTCCAAAATTTTTCCCGCCCATGCAGTCGCAGCGGCCGATGGCCCCGCGCGCAGGGGCAGCGGCTGCCCTCCACGCGCCGGCATCGCGCCGGAAAGGCGCCGGACAGCATCGCCACAAGCACGGAAACCACCGCCTCAGATTCGTCTGAGGTGAAAACGGAGCGACGGAGGGGGTGATGCGCGGTTACTGCGTGAAGACCGCCTCGACTTCGGCCCTCGGCTTGGGGGCGGGCGGGGCGCTGATGATGCTCCAGGGAATTTCCTTCACGTTCTTGAGGCCCTCGCGGACGCACCGGAGATTTTCCTGCACGACGTGTTCGCCGCGTTTGCCGAAGTATTTGCGGATGTATTTCTCGACGGCGGCGAGCACCTGCTCATCGCTCATGCCTGCGCGCGCCGCAAACGGCGTGACCTTGATGAAGATGCCCACCAGCACCACGCCCTGCATCCGCTGTTGCAGGTCGGGGTCGGTCGCGATCTCGCGCGCGATCTTGACCGTGTCGAGGTAAAAGACCTTGAGCCGCTTGTTGCGAATGATCTTCTGGCCGTAGGGCGGGATGTGATCCCAGACCTTTTGCGGGTCGGTTTCGGGGCTTTGAATGAAGATGCTGCCCTCGTCGGCAATGCCCTCCAGCGGATTGCCCAGGTTGAATGCGTTCACGTCGTTGAGCGGGATGAACTCGACGTGGCTCAACTCGCTGTGCGTGCGGATGTGTTTGCTGGCGACGGTGAGGTAATACGTCGTGGGCAGGCCCTTTTTCTCCGAGCCGTATTTCGGGTAGGCCTGCACGTGGAGGTTGAACAACTCCCCGACAAACGAGGCGATGAGCTTGTTGGTGGTGACCGAGCCGAAGCCGCCGACCGAATGACCGCGCATTGAAAACGCACCCTCGGGCCGCAGGTCCGGGTCTTCGCACTCCGGCAGTGCCAGCGGGTGTTTGATGCCCACGACCGAGAACTCGCGCGGTTGCTCGGCCAGCATGTTTTTGACGATGGCGATGAAATGGCCGCCGCGCACGTCGCGCGACCCCAGTCCCGCCGAGCAGGCGTAAATTTTCGGGATGCGCGTGATCTTCGGGTACTGGAACTCGCCGTTGGAGCCGTAGCTCAGGCCGGTGAGCGCGTCGGCGAAGCTGGCTTTGATGGCCTGCGCCAGCGGGTTGGATTGCGCGAGCGGATTGTCCATGCGCTCGACCACCGTGAGGGCGCGGACGTTTTTGAGCGCGTCCACGATCTGCGTGGCCGGGAACGGCGCGAAACAGGTCACGTGCACCACGCCAACGCGCAGGTCCAGCTCCTCGCGCATGTAATCGGCGGCGGCCTGGGCGGTTTCCATCATCCCGCCCATGCCCACCAGCGCGTATTCGGCGTCGTCCATCCGGTAGGTGTCCACCATCCGGTAACGCCGACCGGTTTTGGCATAAAATTCCTCCATCGCCTCCTGCACCGCGCCGGGCACTTTGTCGTAGTAGTGGCGCTGGGCGATTTTGCCCTTCATGTAGGAGTCCTGGTTTTGCACCACGCCGGACATGATCGGGAACTTCGGATCGAAGAGGCAACGGAGCTTTTCGTTGGGGTCGCCGACGTATTCCTTCATGAACTCCGGCTCAGGCAGACGCAGGTTTTCAATCGTGTGCGTGGTGAGGAAACCGTCCTGAACGTTGAGAAAGGGCGTTTCGCTGGCCTCGGCGGCGCGCCGCGCAATGAGCGCCAGGTCGCAGGCCTCCTGCGCGTTGCGCGCAAACAAAATGCCCCAACCGCAATCGGCCACGCTCATCACGTCGTCGTGCCCGCAATGCACGTTGAGCGAGTGCGACGTGAGCGCGCGAGCGCCGATGTGAAACACCACCGGCAGGCGCTTGCCCGAAATGGTGTAAAGCACCTCTTTCATGAGCACCAGGCCCTGGCCGCTGGTAAAATTGGTCACGCGCCCGCCCGCCAGCGCAAACCCCTCGCACGTGCTCGCCGCGCTGTGCTCCGATTCAGGCTGGATGAACACCAGCGTGTCACCCCAGAGGTTTTTCTTCCCGTTGGCGACCTCGGTTTCGTAGCCCGTGCCCATCGTGGTGGAGGAGGTGATCGGATAGGCGCACGCGCCCTGGGTGATGTGGGTTTCGACCCAGACGACGCCGGCCGCGCCGTCGCCCGTGGTTGGAATGCCCGGATAGGGAAACGGACCGGAGGAGGTGCTCATGGTTGGAGGTTGGTTGCCGACAGGCCGCAACCCCGGGTGGCGGCGAAACGCGCGCGGCGCCCCGATCCGGGCGCCCCCACACTGATCACGTTGGGTCGCACGCCTGTCATGTTGTTGCGCCACGGCACAGTTCGTGCCGCGCTCAAGACCACGCAAGGGGTCAACAGACTATAGAAACGGCGCGCGGCGCTCGCAAGGCATTAAAGTGCGGCCCGGCAACTTTTATCACTGGCAACCGCCACGCCCGCGCGCAAAAATAAACCGCAACCGGGCGGCCCACGCCCGACCCAAAACAGCGCAATGAGACTCTGGCCGCAACCGGAGCTGACGTTTGACCCGGCCGAATGGCTCGGCGACGCGCACCCGCTGGTCGCCCAACTTGCCCTGGCCGAAAGCCTCGTCTCGCTCCACTCGCTGGCCCGCCTGCTCACCCCCCGACCCATCAGTAACCTCTTCTCGCTGCGCCTGTTTCTGGAACGTTACTACGACACGCTCCTGTTGCCGCACGAACTGCCCGCCATCCGCGACGCCTACCATCTGGCCGCCCGCCGCCATCACCGCGACCTCATCGCCCTGGACCAGCGACTCGCCGGGGAAACTGCCCTGCGCGAATTCGCCGCGCCCAGCCGCCGCGTCGGCCAGAGCCAACTGCGCCGCCTACGCCCCCTGCGCGATGAGCGCACCGTGCAACGCTACCTCGAAGCCGTCGAAACCGGCGAGGCCGACGGCTGGCACACCCTGGTTTACGGGCTGACGCTCGTCGTCTATTCGCTCCCGCTGCGCCAGGGCCTGCTCGGTTACGCCCACCAGATCACGCGCGGCTTCATTCACGCCGCCGCCCGTTCGATGGAGGTCACCGAGGCCGAGTGCCGCGAGCTGTTCGAGGCCGTGTGCGAGCCGCTGCCCGACGCGGTGGAGCGGCTGCTGGCCGACGAACCGCCCCTGCGCGTCAGTTGACACCATCCCCGGCCGGCGCGCACGCGGCGCCTGCCAGACTGCTGCAAAGCAGGCGTGAACACCTGCCATCCCCGGCGCGCACCTTTTGAACCGGGCGGTTCAACCGACCGCAACGCAACGGAGGATTGCCCGCCGCAGCCCGATTGCCTATGTTGGCTGCCAGCGGTGGCCGAGCCGGCCGGTTCGGTCACCCACGGTGCGCGAGTAGCTCAACTGGATAGAGCGTCGGCCTCCGGAGCCGAAGGTTGTGGGTTCGACCCCCGCCTCGCGTACCAGATTTTTTGTGTCGCAACCGCGCGTGGCTTCGATGGCCTCCCGACAACTCCGGTTCTGGCCGCCGCCGCGTCCGTTGGAGGAGCGGTTCGGTGCGGCCTTCTTCAAAAACCTTCCCGCCGCCCCGGGCGTGTATTTCTTCTGCGGCGAAGGCCCGGGCGTTTTGTATGTGGGCAGTGCCGCGAACCTGCGGCGCCGGCTGACGGCCTATCGGGCCGCCGACCCGGATCGGCTACCGCGGCGCATGTTGCGCCTGCTCCAACAGGTCCGCCGGATCGAGTGGGACGTGTGTTCGAGCGTGGCGGCAGCGCGGTTTCGGGAAGAAATGCTCATTTGCGTGCTGGCGCCCAAATTCAATCGGGCCGGCAAGGTCTGGCCGCGCGAATGGACACCAAACGCACCGCGCCCCCCGCGCCGGACCACAACCGCGTCGGATGACCCGCCCCCGAACGGCGCGGGACATTGAGGCACTCGACGGCGCAGGTGCCGGACAGCGCGCCGTCGGGCACCGCGTGCGCACGGAGCAACGGATCCATCTCCTGTTGCGCCAGAGAGAGGCCATCGCCCATGCCGCTCGTTGCGAAGGCGGTCGGCGTCTCCGGCCGCTGCGCGCCCTCAAAATTGAAACACCCGGCCTGCTCGCCCGCTCTTGCCGCGCGCGTCCGCCTCACAACACCGTCCGCAGCAGCCCGTAGATGCCGATGCTCAGGGCGGCGAGCGAATCCCCCGCAATCAATCCCCCGCCCACCAGCGAGGTCGTGCTCATGTCCGGCGGCAATGCGTTGTTGGTCGCCGCCGTGCGGCGCGCGAGCCAACGCGCCTGCAGCCAGTTGTAAACCGACGCCAGCACACCCCCGGCCGACCACCACAGGCAGGTGCGCAACTCGACAAAACCGCCAAATGACGACGCATACGGACTGGGCAACACGATCGCGTCGAGCACGAAATCCGTGACGCGTCCGCGCCGCGAGCCTTTCGCGAATTCCAGGTAACGCCGGTTGCGCCACAGCACCTTGCGCGCGATTTCAATCAGCACGCCCAGCGTCACGCCCAGTTGCAGCGCGCGCATCACGTGCGGTTTGGGGTTGGTGATGTCCCGCAGCGCGCCGACGAATTTGTAGGTCATGGCCGATTGCCAGCGTTCGGCGCCCGGGACCGACTGGCTGAACTGGTCGAGCTTGAGCACCGGGTAGGCGTTCATGAAGGTTTTGGCCAGCACCACGGCCAGCACCGCGCCCATGAGAATGCCCGCCACCTGGTAGCGGAACTGCACCACGCGGTGCGTGCCCAGGCGCCAGCCCGTGGAACGATCCTGCTGCATGTCGCCCCCGACCGTGCAGGCGATCAACAACACCGAGGCGCACAGCAAGCCCACACCCGCGTCGGTCAGCCCCATCGCCGCCAGAATAAACACCGTCAGCACGAACGCGCTCGAAATCGGATTGCTGTCCGAAATTCCGAGCGAGATGCCGTTGACCAGCACGAACACAAAACACAACAGCACCGCCACGACCAGAAACGCCAGCGGCTGGCGCAACACCTCACTGCCCACCACGACAATCGCCGCGCCCCAGAACAACACCCACAGCGTCAGCCCGAACATGTTCACCCGCTTCCAGTCCTCCGGCGGCTGCGGCCGTATTGCGACCGGTTCGCGCCAGCGCCGCCATGCCTGATGCAGAATCAACGCAATGTCCACCAGCGCCGCGCCCAGAATCGTGCCCAGTGCGATGATGAAGCCGATCTTTCGAAATGGCGCGCCCGTCTCCAGCCAGCCGATCTCGATCAAATACGGTTTGAGCCGGTCGCCAATCACCGCCACCACGATCGCCGGCAACGCAATCCGGGCGCCGACAATCATCCCCGCACCGAAAGTGGACGTGGACAGCTCCAGCCGCCCCAGCCACGCGAATCGGCTCACCGCCAGCCCGCCGACAAATCCCGCCAACATGCCCCCGCCCAACCGCGCCACCGAACGCCGCAGCAGAGTCGGATCCGTCAGCGCGCGCAGGATGTTCGCCACGGCAAACCCGGACGGATACATCAGCCGCATCCGATCCACCAAAATCGGCGTGTAGAGCATCCCCACCCCCACGCCGAACATGCCGATGCACAGGTAGTAGAGCACCAGTTGCCACACCGGCGGTTCGGGCAACCCCAGCCAGAGCATCGCCTGCAACAGCACGCCCATCCCGCACATGCCCGCCACCGAAGCCGACAGCGTCTGGATGTAGTTGGCGCCGTGCTTGCCCTCCGGCCCGTAGGAAAGCGTCACCACGCTGCCCAAAATCCCGGCCAACACCTGCCCGCCCACGAAAAACCCGATGGAAAAATTCATGAACGCCGCCGAAATCCCGCCCAGCGGCCCGAGCACGAACATCGCCACCGCACCCAGTAGCAAATGGTAGCCGGGCGAGCCGATCGGCGGCAGCATCCGTTTCAATCCCCGCGCAGGCGTCAGCGCCGTCTGCATGGGCGCGAAGCTTAGGAAAAACCTCGGCGCCAGACCAAATCGAACTTTCGCCGCCGAACGCCTGCCCCGCCGCGCATGGCAACACTTTGCCGGCACCACCGCTGAATCGGCGACTGGCCAACGACGCCTCCGCCGGTATGCTCGCGCTCGATGGCAACCCAATCGCCTCCCCAAATCGTCATCGCACTCGACCTGGGCGCGACGAAGCTCGCAGGCGCTCTGATCTCCGAGCACGGACGGCTGTGGTCTCGAATCACCGGGCGCGTCGCCGGCCGGCGTGGCGCAGCAGTCGGCACGCTGGTGCAGCACATGGTCAGGCGCCTGTGTCAGCGCGCCCGTCGCGCCGGTCACGCGGTCAAAGCGCTGGGCGTGTGTGTGCCGGGCATTGCCGACGCGCAGAGCGGACGCGTCTGGGCACCGAACATTGCCGGGTGGGACGATTTTCCGTTGCGCGAGACGATTCGGGCCGCGCTGCCCGCAGCGGAGTTGCCCGTGGTGGTGGACAGCGACCGGGCGGCGTGCATTTTGGGCGAAAGTTGGCGCGGCGCGGCGCGCGGATGCCGACACGCGATTTTTCTCGCCGTCGGCACGGGCATCGGCGCGGGCATTCTCGTGGATGGGCGCGTGTTGCGCGGCGCGCACGACGTCGCCGGCGCGATTGGCTGGATGGCTTTGAGCCAGCCGTTTCGGCCGGCGTATCGGGAATGCGGGGATTTTGAATTTCACGCATCGGGCACGGGACTGGCGCGCGCGGCCCGGGAGGAGGTCGCGCGGAGGCCGGATTATCGCGGCGCGCTGCGGCGTCGCGGGGCGCTGAGCGCGCGGGAGGTGTTTGCGGCGTATGCAGCGGGCGACCCGGTGGCAAGCCGCGTGATCGCGCAGGCCATCCGTTACTGGGGCGCGGCGTGTGCGAATCTGGTGAGCCTGTTCAACCCGGAGAAAATCATCTTTGGCGGCGGCGTGTTCGGGCCGGCCACGCGGTTGTTGCCGGCGATTCGTGCCGAGGCGCGGAAATGGGCGCAGCCGGTGGCGATGCGCCGGGTGCGCCTGGTCGCTTCGCAGCTTGGCAGCGACGCGGCGTTGTATGGCGCCGGGTATTTGGCTTTGCGGGAGGTGGTCGCCCGGCGTTAACTGGGCGTGGCCGTGATGTATCGGAAGAATCTGGTTTTTGCGGCGGCGTGCGCGGGGATGCTCCTGTTCGGCATCGTGTTCCTGTCCCTGGGCGCGGTGAACAACATGCTGGCGGAGCGGTTCGGGCTGACCGAAAACGAGATCGGCACACTGACGGCGTTGCTGCCCTTCGGGATTCTGGCCGGCTCGATGGTCTTCGGGCCGGTGGTGGACCGCTTTGGCTACCGGTGGATGCTCGTCGGGGCGGCGTTGCTGGTGGGCGCGGCGCTGGAGGGCATGGCGTTCGCGCGCACCAAGGGCTGGATTCAACTGTTCGTGTTTCTCATCGGCCTGGGCGGTGGCGTGCTCAATGGCGCGACCAACGCGTTGGCGGCGGACGTGAGCGCGGGCGAGCGCGGAGCGAAGCTGGCGTTGCTGGGCGTGTTTTTCGGCATCGGCGCGCTGACCATGCCGAGCACGCTGGCGCTGCTGTCGCATCATTTTCCGCTGCCCACGATCGTGGCGGGCATTGGGGCGGTAACCCTGTTGCCCACGGTTTATTTTCTGGTGATCCGATTCCCACCGCCCAAGCAACGGGCGGAGGCGTTTTCCCTGGCGCGCAGTTTCGGTTTGCTCCGGCAGCCGATTTTTCTGTTCGCCGGCCTGGCGCTGGCGATTCAGAGCGGCATGGAGGGCATGTCCAACGACTGGATGACGCGCTACTTCAAAAAGGTCACCCTCGCCAACGCGCACTTTGCCGAGTGGAAGGCGCAACTGGGCCTGGTGGCGGTGACCGGCGCGATGGTCGCCGCGCGGTTGGTGCTGAGCCAACTGCTCAAGCGCGTGCGCGCGCCCGTGGTGCTGTTCGCCAGCATCGGCGTGACCGCCTCGGGCGCGCTGTTGTTGATGGCAGCGGACAGCTACGGGGTGTCCCTGGCGGCGGCGCTGTTGCTGGGCGCCGGACTGGCCGCGGCGTTTCCCATCGTGCTGAGTTTCATCGGCGATTTGTATCCGCAACAATCCGGCACGGCGTTCAGCACGATTTTCGTCGTGGCCCTGCTGGGCAACATGACGATCAACAAATCCTTCGGCGCGCTGGCGCAGGTGCACGGCCTGCACCAATACACGCGGGTGATGATCGGCTGCCTGGCGGCCTCGGCGCTGCTGTTGTGGCTGGTGGTGCGGGAGCTGCGCAAACACGCGCCGCACGCACCGGCGCCGCAACCGGCCCTTTCGGACTCTCGAACATGAACACGCTTGCACTTCAATGGCTCAACACGGTGCGGTCCGTTCTGGACCGGATTGAACAAACCCAGCAGCCCGCCATCCGGCAGGCCGCCACGATCATGGCCGACAGCATTCAGGCCGGGCGCTGGGTGCACTTGTTCGGCTGCGGCCACGCCACCTTGCCCATCGAGGACCTTTACCCGCGCATCGGCGGGTTCGTCGGGTTTCATCCCATGTGCGAACTGCCGCTGACGTTTTTCACGCACATCACTGGCGAGATGGGCGTGCACCAGTTCGTGTTTCTGGAGCGCGTCGAGGGCTACGGCGTGCAGATCATGAAGGGCTACAACTTCGATCCGCGCGACACGATGTGGTTGTTCTCGCACTCGGGCATCAACAACGTGAACATTGACGTCGCGCTGGAGGCGCGCCGGCGCGGGATGAAGGTCATCGTGTATGGCGCAGCCGCCGCGGCTCAGGGACGACAGTCCCGGCACTCGTGTGGCAAAACACTCTTCGACCTGGCCGACGTGGTCGTGGACACCTGCGCACCCCTGGAAGACGCGTGCGTGCCGCTCCAAAACCATCCCGACAAGGTCGGGCCGGTCTCGACGATGGCGTTTGTGGCCGCGGCGTGGATGACGGTGTGCACCGTGGCGGAAATTTTGGCCGGGCGCGGCGTGAAACTTTACATCCACCCCTCCCACAACGTGCCGGGCGACACCACTGCGCGCGAGCGGCTCGACGCGGCCCTGGCCGAATACAAGCGCCGGATCGCGGGCGTGTGACTCCCACCGGCGTCTCCCCCGAAACAGTTTCTTCACCGCCGAGACGCAGAGGCGCGGCGGGTGTGGAGCGTCGGAGCGTCGGAGCGTCAGAGGGTAGAGCGTGGAGCGTGGCGCGGATTGGTAATCTGCCGTGCCGCCGACTGGCAGTCGGCGGATTGAAAGCGGCGGCACCAACGCTGCAAACTCTGAACTTTGAACCTTGAACTTTGAACTTTGAACAGGGCTCTGCGGGGGTCACGGGTCATCCCGTTGCCCTTGCGCGGCTTGGCGAATTCCCTCTCCCTTGAGGGAGAGGGACAGGGTGAGGGTGAAGCCGCCGAAAAGATTTGAGCGTCTCAATTTCACGCCGCGTTCTCCCTCACCCCAACCCTCTCCCGCTGGGAGAGGGAGCGCGCACCGCACAGCGGCGAACAGCGA
>JAOAIM010000058.1 GCA_026414705.1 Verrucomicrobiia bacterium
CAGGCCCCGGATACGCGCCCGGCGGGGGTGATTTGCTGGTGCCGGACGGCCCGGATCCGGACAACCTGCCCGACATCTTCATCCCCGCCGCGGCGTTTGGGTTGAAGGCCACCGACAACCTGGATGCCGTGGACGTGGTGCCCGAGCCTTCAGCGGTGCTGGTGTTGCTGGCGGGCTTGGGACTGCTGTTGATCCGTCGTCGCGGCTGAGCACTTTTGCCCGCACGGAGAGCCGGCGCCGGTCTTCGGCGCCGGCTTTTTTGCATTTCGGGGGTTGGGGCTGCGGTCAGAACGCGCCGCGCGGGTACTTTCCCGCGTGGCCCGCAGAATTTTTTCTCCGGGCCAACGACTCCACGCTTTGCCCCGGCGGGCGTTTCGCCTACGCTGGCGCTTTGGTTTGAAGGCGAAATTCGCCGGTCATGAGCAAAGAATTCATTCGCATCGGCGGCGCGCGGGAGCACAACCTCAAGAACCTCACGCTGGAGATTCCGCGCGACCGGCTGGTCGTGATCACCGGTCTGAGCGGCAGCGGGAAATCCTCGCTGGCCTTCGACACGCTCTACGCCGAGGGCCAGCGCAAATACGTCGAGAGCCTCTCGGCCTACGCGCGGCAGTTCCTCGAACTGATGCAGAAGCCCGACGTGGATTACATCGAGGGTCTCTCGCCGGCCATCGCCATCGAACAGCGCTCCGCCGCGTTGAACCCGCGCTCGATCGTCGCCACGACGACCGAGATTTACGATTATTTGCGGCTGCTGTACGCGCACGTGGGTCAGCCCCATTGCCCGGAAACCGGCCTGCCCATCGTCGCCCAAACCACCAGCGACATCGTGGACAAAATCCTCGCCCTGCCGCCGGGCACGCGCGTGATGCTGCTTGCCCCGGTCGTGCGCGGCCAGAAGGGCGAGTTCCGTGACGTCCTCGAACGTCTGCAACGCGAGGGCTTCGTGCGCGCGCGCGTGGACGGCCAGCTTCTGGAGCTGGGCAATCCCAAGGAACGCATCCGGCTCGACCCCAAACAACCGCACACGATCGAGGCGGTTGTGGACCGGCTGGTCATTGACGAAAAAGTCCGCATCCGCCTCCAGGACTCCGTGGAAACGGCGCTGCGCTGGGGACAGGGGATAATGGTGACATTGCATCAGGTCGAGGGTCGAGGGTCGAGGGTCGAGGGTCACGCCAGCCGCACTGTTCTCGACCCGCGATCCTCAACCCCCGACACCGCCTCGTGGACCGAAACGCTGCACAGCAACCGGCTCTATTCCCCGGCCACGGGCAAAAGCTACGAGCCGCTCACGCCCAAGCATTTTTCGTTCAACGCGCCGCTCGGCGCCTGTCCGGTCTGCCACGGCCTGGGCCAGAAAATGGTTTTCGACGAAACCCTCGTCGTGCCCGACGCCGAGAAGTCGCTCGAACAGGGCGCGATTTTACCCTGGCGTCGCGGCGGCAAACGCATGGTCACCTATTACAAGGCGATGCTCCGCGCCGTCGCCGCGCACTACGGCCAGAGCATGGACACGCCCTGGAAAAATCTGCCCGACGATTTCAAGCGCGTGCTCTTGCACGGTTCGGGCCAGACCGAAATCGAGTTTCGTTTCTGGCGCGCCGGCAAGTTGAGCGTGGTGAAGCGCCCGTTTGAAGGCGTGCTCCCGAATCTGGAGCGCCTTTACACCGAGAGTGAAAGCGAATTCACGCGCAACCGGCTCAAAGCCTTCATGAGCCCGCAGTTTTGCGATGCCTGCGGTGGCAAACGACTGAAGCCCGAAATCCTGGCGGTCACTTTGCCCAGACCGGAGGCCGAACCACCGCACGCCCCCGCAGCCCCATCCACTCCCGATGATGACGCGCTCCGCAAGGCGCCTCCCAAGATTCCCGGCCTGTCCATCATGGACGTCTGCGCGCTTTCGGTGGACGGGGCCGACGAGTTTTTCGCCAATCTCCGGCTCACCGAGTTCCAACAACGCATCGCTCGCGACATCATCCGGGAAATCCGCGCGCGGCTGGGCTTCCTCAAAAACGTCGGCCTCGGCTACCTCACGCTCGACCGCGAAAGCGGCACCTTGAGCGGCGGCGAGGCGCAACGCATCCGGCTGGCCACGCAAATCGGCGCGGGTCTGGTGGGGGTGCTCTACATCCTCGACGAACCGAGCATCGGCCTGCATCAGCGCGACAACGAGCGGCTGCTGGCCGCGCTCAAGGGCCTGCGCGACCTGGGCAATTCGGTCATCGTCGTGGAACACGACGCCGACACGATTCGCGCCGCCGACTGGATTATTGACCTGGGCCCCGGCGCGGGCGTGCACGGGGGCGAGGTCGTGGTTGCCGGCCCGCTTGAGCAGGTGCTGGCGTGCGAACGCTCGCTCACGGCGAAGTATCTGCGTGGAGAACTGAGCGTGCCCATCCCGCGCCGACGCAAGACGCCCTCGCGCGACCGCGGCTGGCTCGAAATCCTCGGCGCGCGCGAGAACAACCTCAAAAACATAGACGTGCGCATCCCCATCGGCCTGTTCACCTGCGTCACCGGCGTGAGCGGTTCGGGCAAAAGCACGCTCGTGGACGACATTTTGCGTCGCGCGCTGATGCGCAAATTCTACGGCTCCAAGGAACGGCCCGGCGCCCACCGCGAAATCCGCAACTACGAGGGTCTGGAAAAAATCGTGGTCATTGACCAGACGCCGATCGGTCGCACCCCGCGCAGCAACCCGGCCACTTACACCGGCATCTTCAACGACATCCGCGACCTGTTCGCACGCCTGCCCGCCGCCCGCGTGCGCGGTTACGAGTCCGGTCGCTTCAGCTTCAACGTCAAGGGCGGGCGCTGCGAAAAATGCCAGGGCGACGGCCTCCTCAAAATCGAGATGCATTTCCTGCCGCCGGTCTACGTGACCTGCGAGGCCTGCAACGGCAAACGCTACAACCGCGAAACGCTCGAAATCACCTACAAGGGTTTGAACATCGCCGACGTGCTCGATCTGACCGTGGACGAGGCGGTGACGTTTTTCCGCGCCGTGCCGCAGATTCACGAGCCGTTGCTCACGCTGGCCGAGGTCGGGCTGGGCTACATCAAACTCGGCCAGGCCGCCACCACGCTCAGCGGCGGCGAGGCCCAGCGCGTGAAACTCGCCGCCGAACTCTGCCGCAAACAAACCGGGCGCACCCTCTACCTGCTCGATGAACCCACCACCGGCCTGCATTTCCACGACGTGGCCAAACTGCTCGAAGTGCTCTTCAAGCTCCGCGACGCCGGCAACACGCTGGTGGTCATCGAGCACAACCTCGATGTGATCAAAACCGCCGACTGGGTGATTGACCTCGGGCCCGAAGGCGGCGAGGCCGGCGGCTACATCGTGGCCGAAGGCCCGCCCGAACGCATCGCCGCCTGCCCACAGAGCCACACCGGACGTTATTTGAGTCGAATTCTCCAGCCGGCTGTCGCATAACTGGCGGCGATGAAGCGGTTCGGGTCCGAGGCCAACCGGGTCGTGCGCCGGGGCGCGTTGCTCGCGCTGGTGGGGCTGTTGCTGTTGTGCGGCAGCGCGCCGGCGCGTGCCGCCGCGCCCGGCGAAAACCGCGCCTGGGCCGCTGCCAACCGCGCCTTTGAAGACCAGCTCTGGGAGCGTGCCGAAGCCGAGTTTGCCCGTTTCGCCGAGCGATTCCCCGAATCGTCGCGCGTGCCCGAAGCGTTGCTCCGCCGTGCCCAGGCGCAGTTCCATCAGGGCCGCCACACTGACGCCATCGCGCAACTTTCCGCCGCCCTGCCGCGCGCCGGACTGCTGACCGAGGAATACCTCTTCTGGCTCGCGCACGCTCAGGCGCAGGCCGGGCAACACGCCGCCGCGGCCGACACCTTCGAGCGGCTGCTGCGTGAGTTTCCGAATTCAACGCGCCGAACCGAAACGCGCGTCGCGCTGGCCGCCGCGCGCGCCCGGCTCGGTCAGTGGCCGCAAATCATCGCGCTGCTCGGCGGGCCGGACGGTGCACCCGAACTGGGGCTGCCCACCAACGCCCCGGCGCGTGTGCAGGCGCAAGCGCGCCTGTTGCTGGGCGAAGCGTTCCTGGCGCAAAACCAGTTCGACCGGGCCGAAGCCGCCCTGCGTCCCTGGCCGGGGCCGTTACCGTCAGACGAGGCCACGCTCACCTGGCAGCGCCAGTACCTGCTTTGCCGCGCTGCCCTCGGCGCGGGACGCACCAACGACGTGTTTCCAGCCGCCGCCACGCTGATCGAACTCGCGCAAACGGCGAACCGACCCGACCTGCGCGCGGAAAGTGTCGCTTTCCTGGCCGGCGTCCGGGAAGCCGCCGGCCAGGCCGACGAAGCCGCTGCCGCCTGGAAACAAAACCTCGCGCCGGACACCCCGCCCGAACGACAGCGTGAAGCCCTGGTGCGGCTCACCGAACTGACGCTCACGCGCGGACAGCTCGCCCCGGCCATCGCCACCTTGGAGGAATTTCTCAACCGTTTCTCCAATGCACCCGCGGCCGATGTCGCGCTGCTGACGCTGGGGGAACTGCACCTCAAGGGGCATCTGAGCGCGACCCGCACGCCACCCGGCGCGCCTGCCGAATCCACAAGTGCGGCGACCGACGCCACCAGTCAGGTGCGGCGTGCACTGGAGTATTTCGACCGGCTGCTCGCGGCGTTTCCCGACAGCGCGCAGGTGGGCCATGCGCAGTTGAATCGCGGCTGGTGCTTCTGGCTGCTGGGCGATTTCGCCCGTGCGGCCGATGCATTTGAAGCCGCCGCCGCGCGCCTGCCCGATTCGCCCGAACTGGCCGTGGCGCGGTTCAAACTGGCCGACGCGCGCTTCGCTCAAAACGATCCGGTTGCGGCGCGCGAGCATTACGCTGCGGCGCTGGCGGTAGCGACCAACCAGCCTGATGCGCGCCCGTTGGTGCCGCAGCTTCTTCAGCAACTCGTGCGCGTGAACGTGGCACTGACGAATGCCGAAGGTGCCGCCGCTGCCATGCGCCAGTTGCTCGAATGGCCGGAGGCGTCGGCAGCGGCCGCAGCCACATCGGGCGCAGGCCCGTTCGTCCGCGCGCTGTTGCTGGTCGGGCAGAGTTTTCTGGATGCGCGGGCGCCGGAACGGGCGCGGGCGTTGTTTGCGGAGTTTGTCGAGCGATTTCCGGAATCGCCGGAGCGTCCCGCCGTGGAGTTGCACCTGGCGCGCGCGCTCGAAAAGGAAAATCGCTGGGCGGAGGCGCAGGCGCTTTACGCCGCGTGGATGGAGCGTTTTCCCGATCACCCGTTGCGGCCGCAGGCGGAATTTTTCCACGCCCTGGCCGCGTATCGCGCGGGCGCGGAGACCAACGCGCTGGCGTTGTTCACGAATTTTGTCGCCCGGTTTCCAACCCACCCGCTGGCGCCGCAGGCGCAGTGGTGGATTGCGGATCATTTCTACAACCGCGGCGAATTTCCCGAAGCCGAGAAGAGCTACCGGCTGTTGTTCCAGACCTGGCCGCAGTCGGAGCTGGCGTTTGAGGCGTGCATGATGTCCGGGCGCGCGGCGTTGGGCTGGCGCAATTTCAACGGCGCGATCGAGTGTTTCACCAACCTGGCCAGCCGGCTTGACTGCCCGCCCGCGCTCTGGGCGCAGGCGGTCTTCGCCTACGGCAACACGCTCATGCTCACCGCCGGCACGGACACCAATCGAGCCGCGCACTTTGAGGAAGCCATCCGCGTGTTCAGCAAAATCCACGAGCGCCAGCCCACCAACGAAATCGCTGCGCTGGCGTGGGGCGAGATTGCCAAGTGTTACTGGCAGTTGCAGTCCTGGAGCAACGCGCTGAGCGCCTTCGAGCGCGTGATGAGCGCGCCCGTGGCCGGGCCGGGGGCGCGCAGCGAAGCGCAGGTCGGCCTGGCGTTGATGCTCGAAGAGATGGCGCGGGGCGAACCGGCAACCAACCAACCCGCGCTGCTCCGCGCCGCGCTGAACCATTGTCTGGACGTGCTCTACCTCAAGAACCTGCGCGAGGGCGAATCGCCCGACTGGTTCTGGGTCAAGAAAGCCGGGCTGGAGGCGGGGCGACTGGCGGAGCGCCTGGGCGAGTGGTCGGTGGCGGTGAATCTGTATCGGCGGTTGCAGGAGTTGATGCCGCCGTTGCGCGAGTCGCTCGAACGCAAAATCCAGCGGGCACGCGAGCAGGCCGCGCGGCCCGACCAACCCCCACTGGCCGCCGTGCGTCCGCCGTCCTGATCGAATCGGGGCGTCTTCTTTCAGACCGCGAGGCTCAGGGAAAACTCCCGGGAGGTGCCTTTTGTGTCGCGGCAGGCGTTTCGGAGCCGAACCGGGGCGCCCGGGCTGTGCCGCGGGCGCGCAACCGAGCCGCGCCGTTCGTCCGGGTGCTTGGGAACCGAACGTCGGGCGCGACCCGCAGCAGCGGCGGCGAAATGCGGACTGGAAAGAGCCGTTGAAACTGCGAAAACTCTTGAACGTTTTTTGGCGCGTGACCGTCTGGAAATGAAAACACGACTGCGCATGATGCTTCGAGGTTTGGTGTGTCTGGTGTGGAGCGCGGCGGCGCTGTGTCCGGTGCTGGCGGATGCGGCGTCCGGCCCGGTTCGCGGTTGGTTGGCCTGGCGCGGGCCCGAACAGTGCGGCGTGTCGCGTGAGACGGGTTTGCCCGAGCGGATTGACCCGCAAAACCCGCTCTGGCGCGTGGAGTTTCCCGGCCAGTCCACGCCGGTGATCGCCAACGGGCGGCTCTACATCATGGGTTATCTGGGTGAGGGGCCCGATTTGCAGGAGGGCGTGGCCTGCTTCGACGCCGAGACGGGCGCGAAGTTGTGGCAGCAGTTGTTCAACGATTTTCTGAGCGACACCATTTACCTGCGCTACGCCACGGCGTCCCCGGCGATTGATCCCGAAACGGGCAACGTCTTCATGCAGGGCACGCAGGGCTTGTTGGCGGGCTTCACGCCGGACGGGAAACTTTTGTGGAAGCGCTCGCTGATGGAGGAGTTCGGGCGACTGACGTTTCCCAACGCGCGCACGGCTTCGCCATTGATGGACGGGGAACTGGTCATCACGCGCGGCATCACGGCCAACTGGGGCGCTCAAGGCCCGGCGGGCGATCGGTTTTATGCGTTCGACAAAAATACCGGCGAACTGGTCTGGGCCAGCAGTCCCAGCGGCCGGCCGATGGACAACTCGTTTTCCCATCCGCAACTGGCCTGGTATCGCGGCCGTCGCGTGCTCTACGTGGCGCTGGGCGACGGCAGCGTGGCGTGCCTGAACGCGCGCACGGGTGATCCAATCTGGCGCGTCCCGCTCTTTCGCGCGGGCATCAACGCCACCACCCTCGTGCACAAGGACAAGCTCATCGCCATCTTCGGCGTGCCCTATGAGCCGGGCCAGTTGGTTGCGCTGAAAATTCCCGACGTCGAACCGACCAACGCGGCGGCCGGGCCTGTTGTTTTGGAGCGCGAGAAACTTCAGGTCTGGGCAGCCGACATCACCACCTCCACCAGTTCGCCGATTCTGGTTGACGACATGATTTACGTGGTGGCGGAAAAGGGCGACCTGTGCGCCGTGGACGCGAACACCGGCGAGATCAAATGGAAACTCAAACTCGGCATCGAACAGCGCAATTCCTGCCCGTTGTATGCGGACGGCCGGTTGTATGTGCCGATTCTGGATGACCCGGCGGGCAAGGGCGCGGGCGAAAGCACCGAAGCGGGCACCAAGGGCGCGTTCTATATCATCAAGCCCGGCCCGCCGCCCGAAATTTTGCAGCACGCGGAGCTGGAAGGCCGTTGCTTCGGCACGCCGGTGGCCTACAACGGCAAGCTCTACATGCAGACGACGCGCTATCTTTATTGCTGGGGCAAACGCGGTAACAACCCCGGGCTCAAGCCGGTGGAACTCCCCGAGCCGAAGCCCGAACCCGGCCCGGCGCGCGCGTTGCAGATTATTCCCGCCGAGGTCACGCTGCGGCCCGGGCAGAGCGCCACCTTCCGCGCGCGGAAAATTGACGCGCACGGGTTCGTGGTTGAACCGGTGGCGGACATCAGGGCGTTGCAGTGGCAAAGTTACATCCCGCCGACGGCGCGGGTGCGGGCCGCGATGGACGCGAAGTTCGATGCCGACGGGCGACTGGTGGCCGCCGCGGCCACCAAACCTTCGGCGGGGGCGTTTGAAGCCACGCTCGGTGAGCTGAAGGGTTACATCCGGGGACGCGTGTTGCCCTATCTGCCGTTGAACGAGGATTTTGAGTCGTTCGATTTGACCGAAACCAATGCGACCGACGGGGTGGCGTTTGCGTATCCGCCGCTGCCGTGGATCGGGGCGCGGTTCAAATTCGAGGTGCGCGAGCGCGACGGCAACAAGTGCCTGGTCAAGACTGTGGACAACAAATTTTTCCAGCGCGCGATGGTATTTGTGGGCGCGCCGGACGCGAAGAATTACACCATTCAGGCCGACGTGATGAGCGAGGGCAATCGGCGGAAGATGTCGGAGGTGGGGGTGATCTGCCAGCGTTACGCGATCGTGCTCAAGGGCAACGAACAAAAGCTGGAGGTCAACTCCAATCTCGAGCGGTTGCGCGAGGCGGTGGATTTCAAATGGCAGCCCAACGTGTGGTATCGGCTCAAAGCGCGCGTGGACGTGGCCTCCGACGGCAGTGGCGTGGTGCGGGCGAAGGCCTGGCAGCGGGATGAACCCGAACCGGATGCCTGGACGATCGAGGTTCGCCACCGCACGGCGCATCAGGAAGGTTCGCCGGGCCTGTTCGGGTTCTCGCCCCAGGACATGCGCGTGTTCATTGATAACGTGAAGGTGACGGCAAATTGACCGGCTCATGCCAGTTGTTTCCCGGTTTTATGGCATCTCGATTCGCATCCACGGACGCGATCACGGTCCGCCCCATTTTCACGTCCAATACGGGGAGGAAAGGGCGGCGGTGGAGATTGCGACTGGGAACGTGTTGGCGGGACGGATGTCGCCACGGACCGCGCGGCTGGTGGGCGAATGGCTTGCGCTCCATCGGCTGGAACTTCAGGAGAATTGGGAATGCGCCCAGGCAGGTCGGCCTTGCTTTGAAATTGAGCCATTGTGAGGTTTGAAACGATGCAGATGCCGAATTCGATTAAAAGCGTTCGTTGGCTCGGCGGCTACCGGCTGAAGCTGGTGTTCAACGACGGATACGTGGGGGAGTTGGATTTGCAGCCGATCCTCGCTGCCCCTCGCGGCCCGCTCGAAATCCAGCTCCGGGACGAGACGCTTTTTCAACAGGTTTCGTGCGACGGCTCCACCATTGTGTGGCCCAACGGTTATGATCTGTGCCCTGACGTGGTGCGATTCTGGTGCGAGCGCGGCCGGGTGTGCGCCGAGGCAGAGACCGAGGCCGCCCTCGCCGGCATTCGTGCGAAGAACGAATCTGTCCAGTCCCTTCACGACAAACCCAACCCATGAAACATCTGTTGTTGGTAACGAGTGCAATCTCATTGGCAGGATGGATCGCCCCCGCCGCCGATTGGCCGCAGTGGGGCGGCCGCCCCATTCGCAACATGTATTCGCCGGCGCGCGGCCTGCCGGACACCTTCGGCCAGATCGAATTCAAGCCGGGCAGCGACGAAATCCGCACCAACGCCATCCGCAACCTCAAATGGATCGCCCGGCTCGGCTCCCAGAGCTACGGCAACGTCACCGTCGCCGGCGGGCGCGTGTTCATCGGCACCAACAACGAGCCGCCCCGCGACCCGCGCCATCAGGGCGACCGCAGCATTCTGCTCTGCCTGGACGAGAAAACCGGCGAACTGCTCTGGCAACTGGTCGTGCCCAAACTCCTGTCCGGCAAGGTCAACGACTGGGAAAGCCTGGGCCTGCTGTCCTCGCCCACCGTCGAGGGCGACCGCGTTTATATCGTCACCAGCCGTTGCGAGGTCATGTGCCTGGACGTTCACGGCATGGCCAACGGCAACGACGGCCCGTTCAAAGACGAGGCCAAATACGTCGTCAAAGACGTGTTCCTGGACCGCGGCAAACCCACCGAGCGCCCCGCGCCGCCCATCGAACCCGGCCCCAAGGACGCCGACATCATCTGGGTCTATGACATGATGGACGAGCTGGGCGTCTTCCCGCACAACGCATCCAACTGTTCGGTGCTCATCGTGGACGACATCCTTTACACCTGCACCTCCAACGGCCAGGACTGGACGCACTCGAACATCCCCGCGCCCAACGCGCCGAGCTTCATCGCGCTCGACAAAAAGACCGGCAAGTTTCTCGCCGAAGACGACGCCGGCATCGGCCCGCGCATCTTCCACGGTCAGTGGGGCTCGCCCACGCTCGGCATCGTCAACGGCCGCAAGCTCGTCATTTTCGGCGGCGGCGACGGTGTTTGTTATGCCTTTGATGCGAAACCTGAAAACCCCGGCGAGGAGGGCAAACTCCGCACCGTCTGGAAGTTTGATTGCAACCCGCCCGACTACAAATTCGACAAGGACGGCAAACCGATCAAATACCCGGCCGCCCACGGCCCGAGCGAAATCAACGCCACACCGGTCTTTTACAAGAACCGGGTTTACGTGGCCGTCGGCCAGGACCCTGAACACGGCGAGGGTGTCGGCATCCTCCACTGCATTGACGCGACCCAAACCGGCGACATCACCAAGACCGGCAAAATCTGGGAATACCGGGGCATCCACCGCAGCATCTCGACCGTCTCGATTGACCCCGAAACCGGCCTGCTGTTCGTGGGCGATTTCTCCGGCTTCGTGCACTGTCTGGATGCCGAAACAGGGAAGCTCTACTGGACGCACGACATGAAAGCGCACATGTGGGGCAGCACGCTGGTGGCCGACGGCAAAGTGTATGTGGGCGACGAGGACGGCGATTTTGTCGTGCTGGCGGCGTCCAAGGAGAAAAAAATCCTCAGCGAAACCAACCTCGGCGCCGCTGTTTATGGCACGCCCATCGTCGCCAACGGCACGCTTTACATTCAGTCCAACACCCACCTGTTCGCCTTCAGCGATCCGAGCCGGCAAAACAGCCTTCAAGACCAGCCGCAGAAAATCAGGCTGGAACCCGCGAACTAGGCCCCAACGACGCCGAGCTTGCTCGAATCGCGGGCACCCGGATAATTCGATCCGATGAAAGTGACCACGCTGAGGCTGACGGCGAAGCGATTGTCCGTGCTGCCGCGGGATTGGTGCAAACGCCAGGGGTTGAAAAATGGCGACACCCTTCGTGTCCTTGAGGTTGGCGATGCGTTGGTCATTGAACCTGTAAAACCGCCACCTCCGGAACTGGCAAGGGCGATGTTCTCCCAGCCACCGGCCAGTCGGCACTCGACCGCAGCCGCTTCCGCGATCGTCGAGCATTCCCTCAAGAAGATCAGACGTGCTCGCCGTCATTGACACCGGCGTTTTTGTCTCCGGGTTTTTTGGAGGCGCGAGCCACATCAGGTTTTGCTGGCGTGGAAATGCGGGCTCGTGACGCCCGTGATTTCGAGAGCGATCTTTGACGAATACCGAAAGGTGTTGGAAGACCTGAAGCAGGAGCAGGGCTTCACCACTAATCTTTCGCCGTGGCTGGACGCGTTGAAGGTCGGATCCGTTTGGGTCGCTCCGGTGAGATTGGCGCGTTCTGTTTGTCGGGATCCGGGCGACGATAAATTCATCGAAGCGGCTCTGGCTTCGGGAGCCCGCACACTCATCGCTTGCGATCCGGACCTCGTCGTTCTGAGGCGGCCCTTCGGAATAGAAGTCCTGACACCGCGGGCCTGGTTGTCCCGACTTCCCCGCTCGCAACGCCGACTGCTCCGGTGAGCCCGGAAGCGGGCGTTGAACGCCGCTTTCAGTCAATTGGACGCGCTTCGGTTCACTTCACAACGCGCCCGTAAGACCGCCTTGAAGGCAGATGCGTCGGTTCAAATCTCGATCCGGTCAGCCCTTCGAAGCATTGTCGGGCGCTCCGAGCTGAGGTAATCTGTCAACGATGACAACCGCCGTTCACAGCCACGTCTGGCTCGACGAGCGCGGGGTTGCCTGGATTGACAACACCCGCGTCAAGGTCATTGAGATTGCGATGGATCACGTTGGCCACGGTTGGAGCGCCGAGGAAGTCCATCGTCAATATCCGCACATCTCGCTGGCCCAGGCTCATGCGGCACTGGCTTACTACTACGACCACCAGGCCGAGTTCGATAAAGAGATCGCCGAGAGCCTGAATCACGCCGAAAAGCTCGCGGCGGAAAATACCGACTTCCCGATCAAGCGCCGCTTGCGCGCGATGGGTCTGATCTGAGCGCGTGAGCGTGCGCTTTTACATGGACGTCCACGTCCCCCTGGCGATTACCGAAGCGCTGCGACGGCGCGGTGTGGACGTGCGGACGGCTCAAGAGGACGATGCTGAGCTCCTTGATGATGCCCGTCTGCTGGACCGGGCCACCAAGCTCGGTCGGGTGCTCTTTACGCAGGAGGCAGATTTTCTGCGCGAGGCGGCGGAACGTCAAAGAACCGGCCAACCCCTCGCGGGCATCGTTTACGCCCATCAAGTGCGCGTCACCATTGGACAGTGCGTTCGCAACCTCGAATTGATTGCCCGCTGTTTTGACGCGCCGGACTTTCTCAACCGCGTCGAACATTTACCGCTCCGATGACAACCTCATGAACACCGCGTCGCCCCCGCCCCGCCTGACCCTCACCCAATGGCTGGTGTGTTTCATTGCCGCCCTTGGGTTTGCGTTCGACATCTACGAACTGCTCATGCTGCCGCTGATCATCAAGCCGGCCCTCGCGGCGTTGGGCGGCGTCGGTCCGGACGGCCTGCCGTTGCTGGTGCCCGGCTCGCCCGAATACGTCAAATGGGCGCGCGCGCTTTTCTTCATCCCCGCCATTGCCGGAGGCGGCTTCGGCTTGCTGGGCGGTTACCTCACCGACCGACTCGGCCGCCGCCGCGTCCTGACCTTTAGCATTCTGCTTTATGCGTTCGCCGCGTGCGCGTCGGGGTTCGCCACATCGCTGACGCAACTGCTCGTGCTCCGCTGCCTGGTGTTCATCGGCGTGTGCGTGGAATTTGTCGCCGCCGTTGCGGGGCTGGCCGAGTTGTTTCCGGAACGCGAACGGCGCGAGCGGATTCTGGGCTTCACGCAGGCGTTCTCCTCGCTGGGCGGCCTGATGGTCGGGGGCATGAACGTGCTGGCGGCGAACATCGCGCTGGACCTGCCGGCGATCTACGGTGGACACGAAGCCTGGCGTTATACGCTCATCTCCGGCGTCATTCCGGCGCTACCGTTGATCCTCATCCGGCCCTTCCTGCCCGAATCGCCGGTGTGGAAGCAGAAACGCGAAGCGGGTCAACTCAAGCGTCCGAGCGTGCTGGCCCTGTTCAGTCCCGAGCTTCGGCGCACCACGATTCTCACGACGTTGGTCTTCGCGGCCAGCTACGGCATCGCTTTCGGCGCGATCCAGCAACTGCCGCAAATCCTCGGCGCTCAGCGCGTCGGCACGCCCCAGGAAGCCGGCCACGCGGCCATGATCGCCACCGCCAAAGCCGCCGTCGCGCAAGCCGTCGCCGAAGCCCGGGCCCAGGGGCAGCCCGAACCGTCCCCGGCCAGGAAACGCCAGATCGCCGCCAACGCCTCGGATGAAGCCGTCGCCAAGGTCACGCTCGCGCAGGAAATTGGCGGGCTGACCGGACGTTTTTTGTTGGCACTGCTGGCGGTTCACATCATCAGCCGCCGCGCGTTGTTGCGTGTGTTTCAACTGCCCGCGCTGGTGTTTGTGCCGCTGTTGTTTGTGTGGATTTCGGCGAACCTGGGACGCGCCGAAACCCTGCCGTGGATCAAGGCCGGCGTGTTTATCGCCGGGATGCTGACGATTGCCCAATTCAGCTTTTGGGGAAACTACATCCCGCTGGTTTTCCCGCTGCATTTGCGGGGCACCGGTGAGAGCTTCGCCGCCAACATTGGTGGGCGCATCCTGGGCACGGCGGCCGCCTGGTTCACCATCACGCTTTCGGCGTCCAATCCGCCCAACCCGGCCAACATCGCCATCGCCGGCGCGTGCGTCGCGGGCGCTTACGCCCTGCTCGGCGCCATCCTCACCCACTGGCTGCCCGAACCCAAACAATCCCGCCTCGACGCAGACTAACCTCCCACCCTCTTAATCTTACTCTTAATCTGCCTCTCGCTCTTGCCCTGTTGCCGCCGCCTCGTGTTTGGCTATCCTCAAACCGTGCGCATCGGGACGCTCACGCTCAGTTCAAACCTGTTCCTCTCGCCGTTGGCGGGTTACACCAACCTGCCGTTCCGGCTCGTCGTGCGTGAACTCGGCGGCGTCGGGCTGTGCACGACCGACCTGGTCAACGCCCGTTCGTTGCTCGAACAGCGTCCCCGGGCGTTGGAACTGGTCCAGACCCGACCCGAGGACAGCCCGCTGGCGGTGCAACTGTTCGGGGCCGTGCCCGAGGAGATGCGCGACGCCGCTCAATGGCTCGAAGCGCGGGGTGTCGCCTCCATCGACATCAACATGGGCTGCCCTGTGCGCAAGGTTTGCCGCGTCGGCGCCGGCTCGGCCCTGCTGACCGATCCGGAAAAGGCCGTCCGCCTGGTCAAGGCGATGGTGGACGCAGTCAAAATCCCCGTCACCGCCAAGATGCGCCTGGGGTGGGACGACCGAAACATCACCGCGCCCGACCTGGCGCGCGCGTTGGAAGATGTGGGCGTGGCGGCCATTTTCGTCCACGGGCGCACGCGCGAACAGGGCTTCAGCGGCACGGTCAACCTCGCCGGCATCCGCGCCGTCGTGCAGGCGGTCCGAACCATTCCGGTCATCGGCAACGGCGACGTGACCACACCGCAAGCGGCGCGAGTCATGTTCGAACAGACCGGGTGCGCGGGCGTGAGCATCNGACGCGGCGCGTTCTACGACCCGTGGATTTTCCGCCGCACGCGGACGTATCTGGACGCCCTGCGCGCCGGTTGCAGCGAGGCCGAAGCATTGCCGCCCGAACCGGACTTCGAAGAGCGCGTCCGGGTGATGTGCCGGCATCTCGAGCTGATGATCGAAGTCTTTGGCGAACAGCGGGGCTGCATCCTCTTCCGCAAGGTCGCGCCGTGGTATGCCAAGCGATTCGGCCCGTGTCACCGGTTCAACGAACGCGTGGTGCACATCTCCAGCCGCGCGGACTTTTACGAGGTCCTCGACGATTACCGCCGCTGGCGGGCGCAGTTTCTGGATGAGCGCGGCGAGTTGCTGCCGCGTTACCGGCCCGCCCCACTGGTCGCCTCCTTCATGCGCGAGCCTTCAGTGCCGCTCTCTGCGGGCATTCCCGTGCCCAAAGGCCCGGTCGAGGTCTGGTAGGCCGCCGCAAGCGCACCCGGGCGCGCCCGAACCTTTTTCGTATTGGGCGGGCGTTACCTCCGGTTTAACCTGCCGGCGGCATGAATCAGAGCCTTTCGCAGCGGCGCGTGCGCGAGATACTCGACGCCGCCGCCCGGACGCGCGTGTTGGTGGTGGGCGACGTGATGCTCGACCAGTTCATCTGGGGCCACGTCGCGCGCATCTCGCCCGAAGCGCCCGTGCCGGTGGTGGACTTTGTGCGGGAAAGTTTCATGCCCGGGGGCGCGGCCAACGTCGCCCGCAATCTCACCGCGCTGAACGTTCGAACCGAGTTGTTCGGCGCCGTGGGCGACGACACCGCCGCGACGCAATTGCAGCGGTTGCTGCGCCAGCACCGCATCGGCTGCCGCGGGCTGCTGACCTGCCGCGCCCGGCCCACCAGCGTCAAAACTCGCATCGTCGCACACACCCAGCAGGTGGTGCGCATTGACCGTGAATCGCGCGACGGCCTGCGCCCGCGCCAGACGCGCCGCCTGCTGGAGGCACTGGCCGCGCACCTGCCCCACGCCGCCGCGCTCATCGTCTGCGACTACGGCAAGGGCGTCGTGACCCAACCGTTGCTCGACCAGGTGCGCGCACTCTGCCGCCAGCGCGGCGTCTGGTTGAGCCTGGACCCCAAACCCGTTCACCGGCTCAACCTCACCGGCCTGTCGCTGCTCACGCCCAATCGCAAGGAAGCCTTTGAACTGGCTGGGCTGCCCGACGAGACGCGCCATGCCAATCCGCTGGCCGATGCGAACCTGCTGCGCGCAGCCGAGCGACTGCTGACCGAGCTGCGCCCGGCGCTGTTGCTCATCACGCTCGGAGAACTGGGCATGTTGCTCTGCCAGCACGGACGCAAACCGGTTCACATCCCGACCGTCGCAAAGGAAGTTTTCGACGTTTCGGGTGCGGGCGACACCGTGATTGCGACCTTCACGCTGGCCATTGCCGCCGGTGCGTCGCCCCTCGAAGCAGCCATCCTCTCGAATCACGCCGCCGGTATCGTGGTGGGCAAGGTGGGCACCGCCACCGCCAGCCGCGAGGAACTGCTCGCCAGCTTCCGCCGATGAACCCCGGCAAAATCACTCCCGACACAATCCGCGCGATGAAGATGCGCGGCGAAAGGATCGCCGCCCTCACCGCCTACGATTTTCCCATGACGCGCCTGCTCGATCAGGCCGGTGTGCCGCTCATTCTGGTGGGCGATTCTCTGGGCATGGTCGTGCTCGGTTACCCCGATACGACGCATGTGACGATGGCCGACATGGAACATCACGTCCGCGCTGCCGCGCGCGCCCAGCCGCTCGCCCTGCTCGCCGCCGACATGCCCTACCGGAGTTATGACACGCCCGCCGATGCCGTTGCCAACGCCCGTCGGCTGGTGGCCGCCGGCGCCGAAGCCGTCAAGGCCGAGGGCGGTCGCGCGATTCTGCCACAGGTGCGGGCGATTCTGGAGGCGGGCATCCCCTTCTGCGGGCACCTGGGCATGTTGCCCCAGCACGTCCACGAGGAAGGCGGCTACCGGGTCAAAGGCAAAACCGAGACCGAGCGCGAAGCCCTGCTGGCCGACGCCCAGGCGCTGGCCGACGCCGGCGCGTTCGCGATCGTGCTCGAACTGGTCACGGCGCCGGTCGCCGCCGAAATTACCCGGCGCGTGCCCGTGCCCACCATCGGCATCGGTTCGGGGCCGGATTGCGACGGGCAAATCCTGGTCACGCCCGATCTGCTCGGCATGTTGCCCTGGTTCAACCTCAAACACGTCAAACCCCGCCTGAACGCGGCCGAACAAATCCGCGCGGTTGTCGCCGGATGGATTGCCGACGTGAAAGCCGGACGCGCGCGTTGACCATGCGGACCACCAACCAATGCCGACCTTTTGACGCCGGGTTGCCCCGCGCGTGGCTGGTCTGGATTGTGGCCGTGCTGCTCGTTGCGCCGGGGCTCTGTGGATGCGTGTCCCGGTCCAAAGCGCGCGCCCGAGCCGCCGCTGCGTTTGCGGCCGGCCAACGACAGGCCTTTGACGAGGTGACCGAAGCGCGCCGGGTCAACATCCGCGTGCTCGGCCCGGTGCGGTATTCAGAGGTGCTGTGGGAGGACGGGCTGACGCTGGCGGCGGCGATTGTGGCCGCCGACTACACGCTGCCCGGTGAGCCGCGCGCCATTTACATCATCCGCCAGCGCGAGCGCGTGTTGGTGGAGCCGCAACGGCTTTTGCGCGGCGAGGATTTCGCCCTGGAACCCGGCGACACCATCGAAATTCAACCCTGAATACGCGATGCGGCCGTCGCCGCGACTGGTTGGCGAAACGCAGCCTTGCAGAAGCGGCTCGGCGCGTCGGTGACGGCGCGGGTTGCCTTCGAGGATGGCACGCCCACCACCGGGGGGCGGTTCAGTCAAACTCCGGCGCGTCAAAGTTTTCGGAGCGTTTGTAGGCCGGGGCAGGGGAGGCGCCTTCGATGTATTCGTAAACGCGCCCTTCGTAATTGCGGAGCACGACGCGGTCGCGGTTGCGGCTCAGGACGTATTCGGGGTTGACGGGCACCTTGCCGCCGCCGCCGGGCGCATCAATCACATACTGCGGCACGGCGTAGCCGGTGGTGTGCCCGCGCAGGCCGGCCATGATCTCCAGCCCGCGCGCGACGCTGGTGCGCAGGTGCGCCGAGCCGGCGATCGGATCGCATTGGTAAAGGTAGTAGGGCTTGACGCGGCAGAGCAGGAGCTTTTGCACCAGCGCGCGCATGACGATTACGTCGTCGTTGACGTGCCGCAGCAGCACCGACTGGTTGCCCAGGGGGATGCCCGCGTCGGCCAGTCGTTCCAGCGCGGCGCGCGCTTCCAGCGTCAACTCACGCGGGTGGTTGGTGTGGATGCTGATGAACAGGGGATGAAAGCGGCGCAATCGCGCGCACAGCTCCGGGGTCACGCGCTGCGGCAGAAAAATCGGAATGCGCGTGCCGATGCGCAAAAATTCCACGTGCGGGATCGCGCGCAGCCGGGCCAGCAACTGTTCGAGCTTTTCATCGCTCAACAGGAGCGGGTCGCCGCCGCTCAGGAGCACGTCGCGCACTTCCGGGTGTTGGGCGATGTATTCGATCTGGCGGTCGAAGTCGGGGTGGAAATCGTAACCGCTGGCGTTGCTGACGAGTCGGGAACGGGTGCAGTAGCGGCAGTAGGCGGCGCACCGGTCGGTAACCAGAAACAGCACGCGGTCGGGGTACCGGTGCACGATGCCGGGCACGGGCGAGTGCGCGTCCTCGCCGCAGGGGTCGGTCAGTTCCCAGGGCGCGAGGTTCATTTCCTCGACGCGGGGGATGACCTGCCGCCGGATGGGGCAGAGCTCGTCGGCCGGGTCAATCAGGTTGAAGAAATACGGGGTGATGGCGAGGGCCAGCTTGTGATTGGCCAGTTGCGTGCCGGCGATTTCCTCCGGCGCGAGAGTGGGCATGAGCCGTTGCAGTTGCTCAAGCGTCGTGATGCGATGGCGGAGTTGCCAGTGCCAGTCGTTCCAGTCGCGCTCGGGCACATCGCGCCAGAACCCGCGACCCGGCGAGCGGAAGGTTTTGAGGTCGGCAAGGCGTTGCAAATCAGGGGAACAACCAGACGGCGACGCTGGCGGCTCGTCAGCGGACGCACCGAGGGCTTCAGATTCAAGTTGCATGAGCGTGGCGCACTATAGTTTCGCGCGGCGGCGTGTCAAGCGGAGGGCTGAATTCGCCCTCGCGCTGGCCGAGATCCTGAGCGTCGTGCGCAGTTGAACCGGCCAGACGGTCATCGGCAAAACACGGCGAATCGGAGGGGAGACTTTTCAAGGGCTTGGAGGCGGCTTAAAATCATGACATGAAATTTCTGACCACGCTGGAGCGGGATGAAGACGGCGTTTGGGTGGCCGAGTGCCCTTCAATCCCCGGCTGCGTCAGCCAGGGGCGCACTCGTGAGGAGGCGCTGGCCAACATCCGCGAGGCGATCGCCGCCTGCCTGGAAGTGCGCGCCGAACGCGGCTTGCCCCTAACCATCGAAACGCAACAGGTCGAGGTGGTGGTCTGATGGCCTCTTTGCCAATC
>JAOAIM010000059.1 GCA_026414705.1 Verrucomicrobiia bacterium
GGCAGAGGTCCGGCGCGGGTGGGGCGCGGGCGAGCATGATCTGGTCGCGTTGTTCGTGGGGAAGTTCATTGCCAAGAAGCGGCCCACGGACTTGTTGCAGGCGATGGTGCATGGGGCGAAGCGCAGCGGGGCGTGTCCAACATCGAACAACCAACAACGAACATCGAACATTGAAGGTCGAGGCTCGGGAAACGAACGGGGAGACGAATGGATGGCGGTGTTTGTCGGAGCCGGGCCACTGGAATCGCGATTGCGAGAATTTGCGGCGCAGGCCCGATTACGGGTTCATTTTGCAGGGTTCAAAAACCAGAGCGAGTTGCCGGCGTGTTACGCGGCGGCGGACGTGCTGGTGTTGCCATCGGGAAGCGAGACGTGGGGATTGGTAGTGAACGAGGCCATGGCGTGTGGGATTCCGGCGATCGTGTCGGATGCCGCGGGCTGCGCGCCGGACCTGATCGAGGAGGGACGCACCGGGTTTACGTTTCCAGTGGGCGATGCGGCGGCGCTGGCGGACCGGCTGACACGGCTGGGACGGATGCGGGCCGAGGGCCACGATTTTGGCCCCGCGGTGCGAGAAAAGATGGAGCGCTATTCGGTTCAGAGGGCGGTGGAAGGTACTGTGCTCGCAGTTGAACGGGTTCTTGAGTTGAGCGGTCGCCATCGGCGCGGGTTGGCCGGGCTTTGAGATGAATCTGCCCTTGCCAGACTGGTTGAAACGTCGGCCGCGCATCTTGAACGTGCTGCACGCGCTGAAGTTGATCCGGCCGGTCAGTTCGACCACGAAAGCGGAGTTGCAGTGTTTGGAACGGCATGCGCGCGGCAAGGCGCTGGCGGTGGAGATTGGCACGGCCCAGGGGGTGTCAGCGGTGCGGATTGCCCGGGCGCTGGCGCCCGGCGGGCGGTTGGTGTGTGTGGACCCGTACTCCGAGGAAAATCCCAATGCACAGATTTGCCGCCGGGAGTTGGCGCGGTGGGGCGTGTTGGGGCGAGTGACGTTTTTGCGCGGGCGGAGCGTGGAGATGGCGGCGCAGATACCGCGCGGGTGCGATTTCATGTTTGTGGACGGGGACCATTCCTACGAGGGGCTGCAAGCCGACTGGGGGATTGTGCTCGAATGCCTTGCCGTGGACGGGATCGCCTGCTTTCACGATACGAGCGTGCCGGTGGAGGAACCGCATCGTCAGCCCGGAAGTGTGCGTTTTTTCAACGAGGTGATCCGCAAGCATCCCGGATTTGAGTGGTTGGAGACGGTTTACACGCTCAACGTGTTGCGTCGGTGCCGAGCCGCATGAGAATTCTGAGTGTCTGCACCAGTTGGCGGGTCTTTGGGGCGGAAACTGTCACGCTGCGAATGTTCGAGGGGCTGCGGGCCAGAGGGCACGAGCTTCACGCGGTGACGAGCACCTGGAGCGACGGGGAGTTCAGTCGGCGGCTGACGATGCTGGGAATTCCGGAAACGCGCCTGCCATTGGGCGCGATTTCGATCCGGCCGGCGTGGCGGCCGATGCGATGGACAGCGGCGGCGTTGATGAAGTTGCCGGGGGCGTGGCGGGGATTCGCTCAAGTGCTGCGGCAGTTTCAACCGGAGGCGGTGCTTTACACCAGCACACGCTACACGGTGCTGTTGTTTCCGTGGGTGACGCGCCATCCATCATTTCTGGTCGAGCACACGTATCTGCCGCCCAACCGACCGCGCCGGTGGTGGTATCGGCGGCTGGCGGGACGGATTTGTGGCTTTGTGGGGGTGTCCGAATTCATGGGCCAGTGCCTGCGTCGGCTGGGCGCGCCAGCCGGGAAAGTGCAAGTCATCCCCAACGGCGCGGTCTTTGAACGTGACCGTGAGGCGTTTGAAGCGGCATCGGCGCAACGCTTGAAAGGAGCCGAGGGGCCGGTGCGGGTGGGCATCGTGGGGCAAATTGCGCCTCACAAAGGGCACGACTGCCTGGTGGAAGCGATGCGGTTGCTGGCCCGGCGCGGCCTCCGACCGCTGGTGCAGGTTTTTGGCGCGGGGGCAGATGGATACGTGCAAGCCTTAAGTGAGCAGATTCGCAGGGCGGGACTTGCATCGCAATGGTCTTGGCCGGGATACGAGCCGGATCTGCGCCGGATTTACGGCAGCATGGACATTTGTGTGGTGCCGAGTTGTTTTGAGGAACCTTTTGGGATGGTGGCAGCGGAGGCGGGGGCTTTTGGGCTTCCGGTTGTGGCCAGTCGCGTGGGCGGCTTGCCTGAAATTGTTGAGGATGGCGTGACGGGCTGGCTGGTGGAGGCGCGGTCACCAGGCCAACTGGCGGACAAGATCGAATGGTTGATTCGGCATCCGGAACAGGCGCGCGCGATGGGCACGGCGGGCCGGGAACGGGTGTTCGCCCGCTTTACGGTGGAACGGATGACTGAGGAGTTTGAGGCGTTGTTCCGGAGTTGCGCCAAAGGCCCGGAGCGAGCGACTCTTTTGACGGGCGACCAGCGGGCCGAAACGAGCAATGGCTGAGCGCGACTTTAGAAGCTTGCACGCCGATGCCGCGCGTTCTGAGGGCGACGGCTCGGTGACACTGCGCTTTCAAGGGCGGGGTTTGACGCGCGGGAGCGCAGCCGTGGGCAGGGTAGTGGTCGAAGAACGGTTTTTGAGGCCGTTGCCGGGTTGGTTGTGGTTCGGCTCGATTCTGCTGGCGGGCTGGGGACTGCTGACGGCCAACGGGTGGCTGACGGCCTATGCGGTGTTGTTGTTGCCGGTGATGGCGAGTTTGCTCTGGTTTCCGGGTGAGCCGCCGGCGCTGGTGTTTGCGTGTTTTATGCAATGGGCGCAAGCCTCATCGGCGCTGCTCTACAGCAACGCGTATGGAATGCCGCTCTCCCGTCAGGTCGAATACGGCGGCGCGGACCTGGTAACCGCAACAGCGTTGAGTTTGACCGGGCTGCTGGTGCTGGCGCTGGGGATGCGGGTGGGATTGTGGCATCGCCCCGGCCATGTGGCGGAACGGGCGGTGGCGGAATCCCGACAGTTGGATCCGGGCCGGATTTTCGCGTGGTATCTGGGGGCATTTGTGTTTTTTGCCTTCTTGAACCGCATTCGGATGGCGATTCCCGGGTTGGCCCAGCCGCTCGGGGCTCTGGCCACGTTGAAATGGGTGCTGGTGTTTCTGCTCGCCCACAGCGTGCTGACGCAGCGGCGGCGTTATGTCCTGTTGGCGGCGGTGGCGTTTTTGGAGTTTGCCATCGGGATTCTGGGGTTTTTCAGCGAGTTCAAAAACATTTTCTTCCTGCTGCTGGTGGCGTTGCCGGCGGCGCCGTTTCTGTTCCGGGGCTGGCGATTGGCAAGCATGGCGTTGCTGGCGGCGGGCGTGCTGGTGCTGGGCGTGGTCTGGACGGCCATCAAGCAGGACTATCGGGATTTTCTGAATCAGGGCACGGGCGAGCAGGTGGTCTTGGCGCCGGTGCCGGAACGAGTGATGCGGTTGGCGCAACTGTTGAGCGCGCTCAACAGCGAGAGCATCCGTGAGGGGTTGGAACAACTGGTCTTGCGGGTGAGTTACGTGTCGTTTTTCGCGCTGACCTTGGACCACGTTCCCGATGCGATTCCATTTGAGCGGGGGAAACTCTGGTGGGAGAGCATTGAGCACATTCTCATGCCGCGATTGTTTTTCCCGGACAAGCCGCCCATCCACGATTCGGATCGGGTCAACTATTACAGCGGCGTGCAGGTGGCCGGCGCGGAGCGGGGCACCTCGATCAGCCTCGGTTACATGACGGAGAGTTACGTGGATTTCGGGCCGGTGGGGATGTTTGCGCCGATTTTCCTGCTGGGCGCGTTTTACGGGTTCATTTACCGATTTTTTGCGTGGCGCTACCGGCTGACGTTGCTGGGGATTGCGATGGGCACCTCGATCCTGATCTTTGGCGCCTACGCGATCGAGACCTCGAACATCAAGCTGGTGGGAGGCAACATGATGAGCCTTTTGGTCATGGGCGCCTTTGCGAAAGTGGCAGGGCCGTGGTTCTGGAGGTTGTTGTGCCGTCCCGGGCCGGCCCGTGAGGCGGCGGGGAAGCAAAGGAGCGCCGAACGAAAGCTCAACGGGCGGCGCTGAGCGTCGGTGTCAAATCTCACCTGGCGATGCGTCCGCTGCGCGCGCTGTTCAGCATCGCAGGCCTGCACCCGGAAGCCGGCGGGCCGACGCGTAGTGTGGTGGAATTGTGCGGGGCGCTGGCCCGGGCCGGGGCGGAGGTTGAAATTGTCTCGCTACACTATGGAGATGCCACCGGCGCGCCGGTTTCGCTGCCGCCGGGTGTCAGCGTGAGGTTTGTGGATTGTAGTCGGGCGGCGGCGCGGCGCGCGCAGTGGACGCCGCGGTTTGCGTCGGTGTTGCGCGGCCGCTGCGCTTCTTTCGGCGCGGAAGTGCTTCACGACACGGGGGTGTGGTTGTTGACGAATCACGCGGCGGCCCGGATCAGTCGCCATCGCAACCTGCCCCGCGTGGTCAGCCCGCGTGGGATGCTCAGCGGCTGGGCGTTGCGACACAAGGGCTGGAAGAAGCGCGTTGCGTGGTGGTTGTATCAACGGCGCGATTTACAGACGGCGGCGGCGCTTCATGCCACTTCCAGAGCTGAAATGGAATCGTTGCGGAGCCTGGGGTTGACCCGGCCGATTGCAGTGATTCCCAACGGGGTTGAACTGCCGCCCGAACCGGCCCGCGCGGCCGTACGCCCCACCGAGGCGGTGCGAACCGTTCTGTTTCTCGGGCGCATTCATCCGGTGAAGGGATTGCTCGATTTGGTGGAGGCATGGGCAGCGGTGCGGGCAAACGGCTGGCGCGTGGTGCTGGCCGGCGGGGACGAGAGCGGTCACCGGGCGGAAGTGGAGGCGGCGATTCGCGCGCACCGGCTCGAAAAAAACTTCGAGTTCGCTGGTGCGGTCTCGGCCGAGGGCCGCTGGGCGCTGTACCGGGAGGCGGACCTGTTTGTGTTGCCGAGTCGGTCGGAGAATTTCGGGCTGGTGGTAGCCGAGGCGCTGGCGTGCGGGCTGCCCGTCATCACGACGCGAGGCACGCCGTGGGAAGAATTGCTCACGCACCGGTGTGGCTGGTGGGTGGAGCCGAATGCCGCCGCCCTGGCGGACGCGCTGCGGGATGCGCTGAGCCGTTCGGACGCGGAGCGGCGCCAGATGGGGGCGCGCGGACGCGAACTGGTTCGCTCGCGCTACACCTGGTCGGCGGCTGCGGCAAAGATGCTGGCGGTGTATCACTGGTTGCTCGGGCGCGGACCGCGGCCGGAGTGCGTGGCGGTGGGCGGGGAAGCGCGAGGTTGAGCGTGCTCTGCCCCCGGCGACTTGAGGATCAACTCCGACCTGGGGGCTGCGTTTCCGACAAAGCCCCGGCAACATTCAAACGCCTGGAATTCGGCTGATGCTGCCGCGAAAAGTTAAAGCCGCTTTTTTCGTGCTTTGTGGTCCGGCCATGCGGTTGAACGCCTGGATTTACAAGCGCTGGCGTGCGCCACGGGCTGGCGTGGTCCGCGTTCATCTGGGACCGGGTCAGCGCAATTACCTGAAAGGTTGGATCAACGTGGACGCCAACATGTTTACCGGAAAATGCGACGTCTGGGCGAACCTGGAAGACGGCCTGCCGTTCCGAGACCAAACCGTGGATGCGATTTATTCGCATCACGTGATCGAGCATTTGTCGAACCTGGATTTTCACTTCAAAGAAATGTTTCGCATTTTGAAACGCGGCGGCGTGTTTCGAGTCGGCGGCCCAAACGGCGACGCGGCGATTCGCAAATACCTCGAACAGGACACCGCCTGGTTTTCGGATTTCCCGGTGTCCAGGCACAGCATCGGCGGCCGACTCGAGAATTTCATCTTTTGCCGGGGCGAACACCTCACGATTCTCACGCCGTCGTTTCTCAACGAACTGGCGGTTCAGGCGGGGTTTGGCGAGGTCAGCGTCGCAGAACCGTGCCGAACCACGAGGTATCCCCAACATTTTGGGGAGGCCGTTCTCCGGCTCGAATGGGAATCCACACCCGATACGCCCCACACCCTGATCGTCGAGGGGTGCAAGCCATGACGGAAGCGGCCAACGAAATCACCCCGTTGATTCTGACCTGGAACGAGGCGCCGAACATCGGGCGCACCCTGGAGCGGCTCACCTGGGCGCGGCGCATCGTCGTGGTGGACAGCTTCAGCACCGATGAGACCGAGGCGATTTGCCGTCGTTTTCCGCAGGTGGACTTCGTGCAGCGGAAATTTGACGACCATCCGGCCCAGTGGAATTTCGGCCTGGCGCAGGTTCAGAGTGAATGGGCGCTGACGCTCGACGCCGATTACGTGCTGAGCGACGAACTGGTGAGCGAATTGAAGCACTGGCGACCGGGCGATGCCGTGGACGCCGCGTTTGCGGCATTCCGTTACTGCATTTTTGGTCGCCCGCTTCGCGCCTCGCTTTATCCGCCCCGCGCGGTGCTGTGCCGCCCGAAACGATGCCACTATGAAGCGGATGGCCACACGCAGCGGCTCGCGATTCCGGGCGGGACGGCGCGGTTGCGCGGCGTGATCTTCCACGACGACCGCAAACCGCTCTCGCGCTGGCTGCAAATGCAGGACCGCTACGCGAGGCTGGAGGCGGAGAAACTCTTGAGCACACCCCGGGCGGCGCTGAGCTGGCCGGATCGGTTGCGCCGTTGGATGTGGCCCGCGCCGGTGCTGGTGTTTTGTCATACGCTGCTGGGCAAGGGACTGTTGTTTGAGGGCTGGCGCGGCTGGTATTACGTGTTGCAACGCACGCTGGCGGAAACACTGCTGGCGTTGCGGTTGATGGAGGCGAAGATGAGGACTCCCACATGAAACGAGTGAGTCAAAACGGGCGTGGACGCACATGATGGGGAAGTGGACCACACGAGTTAAGCAGCCGCTTGGGTTGCTGTGGATTCTGGCAGGTTTGATTACGGCGCGCTGGGTCTGGGTTGCCGGGATTGGCGACTACGGCTGGACATACGAAGTGGCGCGGCGAATCGTGCTGGGTGAAGTCCAACACCGGGATTTTATCTGCTGTTTGCCGGTGCTGACCCACTACACGCTGGCAGCATTACTGGGGGTGCTGGGTGATTCGTTATGGTGCTGGGCGATTCATCTTTATTGCTGGTGGCTGGCAGCGCTGCTGGTGGGTTGGCAACTCCTTCGCCGGCTGACGGTAGACACAAACCTCCGCCAGGCCGGGGTGATTCTGATGGCCATCTTTTCAAACCCTGCGGGGACACTCGGGCACGCACACAATTATGCGAGCACCACATTCGCCGGCCTGGGAGCGTTGTTTATTTTGCGTGCGTTGGCGGATGGTCGGGACCGAGAGTGGTTTTTGAGCGGACTGTCCATTGGACTGGCTACGCTGGCCAAACAAAACGTTGGTTGCATGGCCGCCGTAGCTGCGTGCGGCGTGGTGTTATGGCAGGGATTCCAAGAAGGGAACACCAAAAAATCTCTTGGACGTCTGGGGCGGCTGACGCTTGGCATTGCGACGGCCTTCGTGCCGGCCGCAACATTTTTCGGGGCACATGCAGGCTATTCGGAGTTCCTGCGGCAGTATTTCTTGGACGCTGGCACGGCCAAGGGGGGAATCGCATTGGTATTAGGTCGCGCGCTGCCCCGGATCATACTAATGCCCGAGACGCCGCATCGGCGGATTGTAGAGGGACTGATTTCTGCGCCTTTGCTGTTGGGCGCGGGCGCCTGGCTATGGTTGCGGCTGCGCGACGCCGCATCGCGGCGCGACTTCGTCACCGGTGAAATTACTCCCCAACCGTTGTCCCGCCTCGCTGTCGGCGGGTTTTTGGTGTCTATGACAATGCTTTCGGTTGTTTCGCTTTGGCCATGGGACAGCGTGCGCGCGCCGCTACCTTTTGATGTGTCTCGCTTTGTTCCGACGGGGGCCGAAGTGTTTATCCAACTGGCGTACCTTCTTTCGGTGACGGCTTTTGTGGTTGCGGGTTTCCGTTTCCGCAACTGTCTTAACTGGTTCGCCGTAAGCGTGCTGGGCGGGGTCATTCTTTTCAGCGCGGCGACCAGCTCGATCTTGTATTATCCGTTTTGCGCGCCCGTGGTGTTGCCGATGCTCCTGGGGCTGCTGCACCAATCCGGCGGTTTCCCGAATCTTGCGCGCCAGACGCTGCTGGTAGGCGTTTTGTTCCTGGTTGTTTTCTTTTTCCGTCCGGTGTTCGCCCCAACCTTTGCGGCATTGAAGCCCTTGCCGTCCGGCTCACCGTTTGCGGGGCTGTATGCGCCCGCGGGTACGGCTGAATTGGTGGCGGACCGATGGGGAAGCTTGACTCCTTGGATTCGTGGGCGGCGGACGCTCTGGTTGTGCAGCGGCGGCCCCCACAGCGCGTACGGGGGTCTGCCGGTCAAAAACGTTCCGCTCTTTTACAAGGACACCTACCACTCCCGTCATGAGCCGTCGCTCAGGCGGGCGTGGGAAGCGCAGCCGCCGGAGTTTGTCGTTGTTGGCCCGTTTCTCCCAGCCGCCGGAGCTCGGCTGCTTACCGCTGAGGGAATCCGGGAGTGGTTGGGCGACCGTTTTGAGCTGGTGTGGAGAGCCCGGGGCGAGGAGTTGACCTTGTGGCGACGTAAAACAAGTCCACCTCAGGCTATGCCAAGGCAAGTTGCCCCGGGAGCCGTCTTTGTTCCACACCAAGCTGTCTGGGAAGAGCGCTTGATGGGGTGCGGGGAAGGGATTCAATGCTTTTCAACGCACGCTGGCGGAAACACTGCTGGCGTTGCGGTTGATGGAGGCGCGACTCGACTCCCGCGCTGAATCGCGCGGCAGCACCGAGCGCGCGCACAGCCGATGACCTGGTGACCATGCGCAGGAAAAAGGTTTTCGTGAGCGGTTGCTTTGATCTGCTGCACAGCGGCCATGTGCGGTTTCTCCAAGAGGCCTCGCAATACGGCGAGCTTTACGTGGGCATCGGATCGGATCGAACGGTGTGTGAACTCAAGGGCCGTCCACCGGTCAATTCCGAGCGGGAGCGCCAATACATGGTCGAGTCGCTCCGCTTCGTGAAACGGTGCATGATCAATTCCGGCTCAGGGCTGTTGGATTTTCTGCCGGAATTGCGTCGGCTGCGACCGGACGTGTTCGTGGTAAACGAGGATGGCAACGCGCCGGCGAAAGCCGAGTTGTGTCGGCGGATGGGCATCCGATACGTGGTGCTCCGTCGCGAGCCGTATGCGAATTTGCCGGCGCGCTCGACCACCGCCCTGCGGCGGGAGTGTCGCATTCCGTATCGGCTCGATCTGGCGGGCGGCTGGTTGGATCAGCCCTTTGTATCGAAGCACGGGGCCGGGCCGGTGATCACGATTTCGCTCGAACCGACGCTGGAGTTCAACGAGCGCAGCGGGATGGCATCCAGCACCCGGCGGCGGGCCATCGAATTGTGGGAGACGCGCCTTCCGCCGGGCGACCCTGAGAAACTGGCGCGGGTGCTCTTTTCCTACGACAACCCGCCGGGCACGGTGCGGTTTTCCGGATCGCAGGACGCCATCGGGATCGTGTTTCCGGGCTTGAACCGACTCGACTATCGCGGCGCGTTTTGGCCGGAGAAGATCACGTCGGTGCACGACCCGGAAATTCTGGACTGGCTCGAAGCGCATCTGCGGTTGATTCCCCTGGGGCCGCGCCGGGGCGGTTTTGATGTGTTCAAGGGTCGCGTCATCACGCCCAGGCGCGTGCGCGCTCTGGCCGAAGCGGCAAGCGCGTGCTGGGAAGCGATTCTCCGACGCGATCTGATCGGCTTCGGCCGGCATTGTCGGGAGGCATTCGAGGCGCAGGTGGCCTTGTTTCCGGCCATGGCCAGCCGTGAAGTGCGGGCGAGCATTCGCCGTTACGCCGACGGCGCGTTGGGCTGGAAGGTGTCCGGCGCCGGCGGAGGCGGTTATCTGGTTTTGGTCACGCCGCGCGAGGTGCCGGGCACGATCCGGCTGCACATCCGGCGCAAGGACAACTAGCAGACGGGCCCGGCGCCGAACCGATCGCCTGGAATGTGCGCCCCGCTCAGCCCGTTGGCCGCACCCAATCGAAGTCACCTGCCGTGTTAACGGTTGCTGCGTAGCCGGGCCCGTTGAAACCTCTCACGCTGCGATGGGGGCTGTCTTCACAGCATTGAAGTCTCTTCCCGCCGAGGTGCGCAATGAACTGATTCCGGTTCGGTGGGTTTTCGCTCCGAAAGGGCGTTGAGTCTATTCGCGTGAACATCCTTCTGCTCAACCAGACGTTTTACCCGGATGTGGTTGCGACGGCGCAGGTGTTGTCGGAGGCCGCGACGGCGCTGGCGGCGCGGGGCCATGCGGTGACCGTCCTCACCAGCCGCCGCGCCTACGACGATCCGAGGCGTGCGTTTCCGCGCCGCGAAACGTGGCGCGGCGTTCGCATCGTGCGCGTGGGAGCGACCGGTTTTGGCAAGCGCGCGCGGTGGCGGCGCGCGGTGGATTTCGGGAGTTTCATGGCGAGCTGCGCGGCCCGGCTGGCCGTGATGCCGAGACCGGATGTGGTCGTGGCGCTGACCTCGCCGCCGCTGATCAGCGTGTTGGGGGCGTTGTTCGCGCGGTGGCGCCGGGCGCGGTTTGTGTATTGGGTGATGGATTTGAATCCCGATGAAGCGCTGGCGGCGGGCTGGCTGCGCGATGGGTCGCTGGCGGCCCGATGGCTCGAAGCCGTTTCGCGGTTCAGTCTGAAGCGGGCGGACGCGATCGTGGCGCTGGACCGCTTCATGGCCGAGCGGATTGCCGCAAAAGGGGTTGCTCCTGAAAAAATCGCCGTGTTACCGCCGTGGTCGCACGACGAGGCGGTGCGGTTTGACGCGGCCGGACGGGAAGCGTTCCGACGCGAGCACGGGCTGGGTGACAAATTTGTGGTGATGTATTCGGGCAATCACAGCCCGTGTCATCCTCTGGACACGTTGCTCGCGGCGGCGGAGGCGATGGCGGGAGAGGAGCGTTTTGTTTTTTTGTTTGTGGGCGGGGGCAGCGAGTTTGGACGCGTTCAACGGCGAGCGCGGGAGCGGGGTTTGGCGAATGTGCGTTGCCTGCCGTATCAGCCGTTGGAGCGGTTGAGCGCGTCGCTCTCGGCGGCGGACCTGCACGTGGTGGTGATGGGCGAACGGTTTGTCGGCACGATTCATCCGTGCAAGATTTACAATGTGCTGCGGGTGCGCGCACCGGTGCTGTATATCGGGCCGCAGCCCAGCCACCTGTCCGATGTGCTGGCGCGGCTCGGCTCGGAGGTGTGCGGGCGAATCGCGCATGGCGACGTGGCCGGGTGCGTCCGGGAAATTCGACGGATCGCCGCGCTGCGACGGCGCGGCGAGCCGGAACGATTTGAGGCGGTGGCAGAGGAGTTTTCCGGCGGGCGGTTGTTGCCGCGTTTCATCGAGTGGGTGGAAGGCGGGGCGACGGCGCGCGTGCCGGCGGCGGTTTGCGGAGCATGAGCGCAAAAGTTCTGCGGCGGGGTTTCGGGTTGGTGTGTTTGTTCGGCGCGATCGGGCTGCTGATCGGCGGGGAATTGAGCTGGCCGTCGAAGTTGAGTGTGCCGGGTCTGCTGGCCTATTGGCTGACGTGTTTTGTGCTGACGGTGTTGGCGTTTGTGACGGCGTTGTGGGACGCGCGAATTGTCCGGCGCGAGGCGCAAGCGGAGCGGCAGGAGTTGTTCCGCCGCACGTTTGCCGGGTTGGGCCTTGAGCACGCGGCAGGGGACGCCAGTGAAACGCAATCCCGGAAAGACGTCGCGCCCCCGCCACCGGATCGAAAAACCTGAGGGCCTGCGGTGGGGTGCCCGGGAAAAGGGTGCGGGAAACCGGGCGGCGGTGCTCGCGGCCCGAAGCCAGAGTGAACGTTCGGCGAAATACCGCTCCGCAATTTTTGGGATTGTTTCGGCGAAAAAGCCGCGTCTAGTTTGGCCACGGCCTATGCAGGAGTCTCCGGTCGCTGCGACCCCCGCGCTGCGCGAGAGTGAAAAGGCAGCGTTGATCACGCTGCTGGGCGATGAAGACCCGGCGGTTTACGAAGCCGTGCGGTCGAAGTTGCTGTCCCTGGGCGCGGCGGCGCAGGAGTGGTTGCGTCCGCACATGTTTTCGCGCAATCGCCTCGTGGCCCGGCGGGTGAGCGAGATTGTGCAGGCGATCGGGCGGGAGGAGGCGCACCAGCGGTTTCGGCGGTTTTGCCTGACGCACGCCGACCATTTTGACATGGAGGAGGCCGCGTGGTTGCTGGCTCAGACGACCGATCCGGAGATCAACGTCGAGGCGTATCAGGCCGTGTTGGATGAATTCGCCGCGGAATTGCGTCCGCGGACCGCGCTGTTCCGGCGGGGCAGTCAAATCCTCAGCCGCGTGAATGATTTTCTTTTCCGGGAACAGAATTTCTCCGGCCATTCCGAAAGCGAGGACGAACCCGAGCATTGTTACCTGAACCGGGTGCTCGACCGGCGCGTGGGCAACGCGCACACGCTGTGCCTGGTTTACATCGCGGTGGCCAAACGGCTTGAACTGCCGGTCGCTCCGGTGGACCTGGCGGGACATTTTCTGTGTCGTTACCAAACCGCTGCCGAAGAAATCTACATAGACGCGTTTCATCACGGGCGGTTGTTGACGCGGGCCGACTGCGTGCACCACCTGATCCGCACCCAGGCGGAGGTGAAGGACAACTATCTTTCCCCGGTCTCGTCGCGTTACTGGATGCAGCGGCTTTGCGAGCATCTGGCCGGGCTTTACGAAGCGGCGGAGGCTCCCGCTGAGGCCGCGCGAATCCGGGAGTATCTGGGGCTGATGAGCCCGCGCCTTTTCATCTAACGCGCTGCCGGGCTCGTCGCTCTCCGCAACACGTTTCCCCGAGGGGTTTCTTCAAGGCCGGCAGTTTGCTGGTGTGCGGACGCCGGTTGGCGGGCCAGCGCGATGGCGGAGCGGGCGTGCGCGCAAGTCCTGATCAATCGGGCAGGGCGCGCCATTGCTGGCGCGCCAGCCAGGGGTCGAGCCGGGCCAACAGCCAAAGGGCAAGGCGCTGTTTGAGGCGCGTCCAAATGCTGCGTGAGCGCCGCCACTCGAGCGCGTCCACGCGACGGCAGTGGGCAAGCGCGTCGGCGAAAATCTCGCGCGCTTCTCCGGCCATTTGCGGATGCTCGAAGCGAATAGTCAGTTCGTAGTTCACGCTCAGGCTGCGGGGATCGAGGTTGGCCGAGCCGATGTAAACGGCGTCGTCCACCACAAAGAGCTTCGCGTGCAGGACCTGCGGCTGGTATTCGTAGATGTCCACCCCGGACCTGAGGAGGCGGCGATACTGGCTGCGAGCGGCCATCTGGGACAGGGCGACGTCGGAGCGGGCGGGCAGGATGAGTTGCACTTCGGCGCCGCGCCGGCTGGTGCGTTGGAAAAGCCGCAGCAGTCGTGGCGGCGGCAGGAAGTAAGCAACCATGAATTGGGCGCGGCGCGCGCGGCGCAGGTCGGCCCGGAGGGCGCGACGCAGCGGGTTGCGTCCGAAACCCGGCTGGCCGAGCAGAATTTGTTCGCCCGGGGCGGCTGCGGGCCGGGGCAGGGCGGCTCGACGCAGGCGCGGGAACGCTTTGTGGCGGAAGTCGGCGAGGCCGAACATGTCGTCGAAGGTTGCCGCCAGCTCCGCCGCCAGCGGCCCTTCCAAACGCATTCCCAAATCGCGCCAGCCTTCGGTGATGCCATCGCCATCGTATTCGGGTGCGATGTTGAATCCGCCGATGAAGGCGACCGAGTTGTCGCAGACCAGGAGTTTGCGGTGGTTGCGGATGCCCAGGCGCTTGAGTGAGATGGGATTGAAGATACGGGCCTCGCCGCCGACCTCGCGCAGGGGTGTCCAAAAGTCGTCGGGCAGTTCGAGCGACCCGATGGCGTCCACCAGCACGCGAACGGCGGCGCCGCGCTGGCGGGCGCGGATGAGGGTCTGGCGGAATCGTTCGCCCAGCGGGCCGGGCGCGAAAATATACATCTCCAGGCACACCGAGCGGCGGGCCGACTCGATGGCATCGAGCATGGCGGCAAAGGCCTCGCGTCCGGTGCGCAGCCAGGTCCAGCGCGTGCCCGAGGGCAGGGTCATCGCGGGAAGCTTACACCAGGGCCGCGCGAGCGGGGAGCGTGATATCGGACAGATCAGCCCGATCCGAGGCCGCGTGAGCCATTGGGTGACCGCTGCTTGCCGGGGCGGAGGGCTTCGGGCTAAATCGCCGCCGATGGGCCGGCTCTCCGATGTGCAGGTGGTGGGAAGCGCGCTGTATTTTTTACCCATTCGCACCCGTGTGCCGCTCAAGTTCGGTGCCGAGGTGCTGACCGAGGTCACGTGTGCGCGCGCACGGGTAACGGTCGTGGACCGGCGCGGACGGCGGGCCGAGGGCTGGGGCGAAACGCCGCTGAGCGTGCAATGGGTCTGGCCCGGCGCAATCCCCTGGGAGGAACGGCACGCCGCGTTAAAGGCGTTTTGCCAAAGGCTCGCTGCGCGCTGGGCGCAGGGCGAGTTCACGGGCCATCCGATCGAGGTCGGGCATGATTTTCTCTGCGGTCCGCTCCGGGACATGCTCCGCGATTTCAACGCGCAGGAACGCGCGGGACGCGAGCCGATGCCCCGGCTGGCGGCCCTGCTGTGCTGCTCAGCGTTGGATCTGGCGTTGCATGACGCATTCGGTTGCCTGCATGGCGTGCCGACCTACGCCACCTACGGGCCAGACTGGATGAGCCGCGACCTGGCGGCGTTTCTTGAGCCGGCGCCCGACGTCGCGGTGACGTTTCGTGGGCGTTACCCGGCGGAGTTCCTTGTGTTGAATCCACCCAAACAGCTTGTTGCGTGGCATCTGGTGGGCGGGCTGGACGCACTGGAGGCGTCGGAGCTCACGGGCGACGAGCCGCGCGACGGGTATCCGGTGACGTTGTGCGATTGGATTCGGCGCGATGGTTTGCAATGTTTGAAGGTGAAGTTGCGCGGGGATGACGCGGCCTGGGACTTTGAGCGGCTGCGGCGGGTTGCGGCCATCGGGCAGGACCTGGGCGTGAAGTGGTTGTCGGCGGATTTCAATTGCACGGTGCGCGAACCGTCTTATGTGAACGCGGTGCTCGACCGGCTGGCCGCGGATGCACCGAGGGCTTGGGAAATGATTCTCTACGTCGAGCAACCGTTTCCGTATGACCTGGAAGCGTGGCCGTTGGACGTGCGGAGCGTGGCGGCGCGCAAGCCGCTGTTCCTGGATGAGAGCGCCCATGACTGGCGCGTGGTGCGACGCGGGCGGGAGTTGGGCTGGACGGGTGTGGCGTTGAAGACCTGCAAAACGCAGACTGGCGCGCTGTTGAGCGCGTGCTGGGCGCGCGCGCACGGCATGAGCCTGATGGTGCAGGACCTGACCAATCCGATGCTGGCGATGATTCCCCACGTTTTGCTGGCGGCCCATGTCGAGACCATTCAGGGGGTGGAAACAAATGCCGTGCAGTTTTATCCCGAGGCGTCCCGTCCGGAGGCGGCGGTACATTTGGGCTTGTATGAGCGGCGGGCGGGCCGGGTAGATTGGGGCAGCGTTTGGGGGCCGGGGTTTGGGTATCGAATCCCAGAAATTCTGCGGGTTTTGCCCGAACCGGCGGCGCGGTTTGAACCGTAGAATCAGGGGCCGCCGAGCCGCTTAAAAACCGCCCCGTTCAGGGGTTGTTTGTGGCATCGCGGCTGCTTGTTTTTCAGAAGGCGTTTCGTTGTAAACCGAAGACCATGAGCCAACGGCTGCGGATTTTACACCTGGAAGACGAGCCCGACTACTGCCAACTGGTCCGGGACATTCTCGCCCAGGAGGGGATTCAGGCCGATCTCCGGCTGGCGCGCGACCGGTTAGATTTCCAGCGCGCGCTGAGCGAGGAACGATTCGATCTGATCCTGGCCGATTACACGTTACCGGGTCTGACGGGGATCGAAGCGCTGGAACTGGCGCGGTCGCTGGCGCCAGGGGTTCCTTTCCTGTTGCTTTCCGGCACGGTGGGCGAGCAGACCGCGATCGAAACGCTGCGGGCCGGCGCGACCGATTACGTCTTGAAACAAACGCCCGAGCGGCTGGTGCCGGCGGTGCGCCGTGCCGTGGAGGAAGCCCGCGAACGGGAGCGGCGACGGAAGGCGGAGACCGAGCTGGTTCGGCGCGAAAAATACTTCCGCGCAGTCACCGAAAACGCGCTCGACATCGTGACGCTGCTGGACGAACGGGGTCTGTTCAAGTTCAACAGCCCTTCCGTCCGGCAGGTGTTGGGATATGACCCGAACGAACTGGTCGGTCAATCGGTCTTTACGCTTTGCCATCCCGAGGATGTGACCAAGGTTCGAGAGGCGCTTCAATACGGACTGGCTCACCCGCACGAGACCGTCCGCGTGGAGTTTCGCATCCGACATCGGAACGGCTCGTGGGTGCATCTGGAGTCGGTGGGACAGAACCGTTTTGGCGATCCTGACATCAACGCGGCGGTGGTCAACTCGCGCGACATTACGGCCCGCAAGCGGGCCGAACAGCGGCTGGCGGTGCTGGCCGAGCTGGGTCGCAAGCTCAACACCGTCACCGAGCCGTTACAGGCCGCAGAGTTGATTCGCGCCGCGGCCGATCAACTCTTCCAATGGGATGCTTTCGTGCTGGACCTGCTTTCGCCTGACCGCCAGCAGATGATTCCGGTGCTGAACGTGGACACCATCGGGGGTGAGCGCGTGGTGGTGAACTCCGACGGCGCCCCGCATCCGATCAGCCCGCTGGCCCGGGAAGTTCTCCGGCACGGCGCGCGCCGTTACCTGCGCGACACACCAGACCAGGTTTTGGTCACGCACCCGTTCGGCGACCGCTCGCGTCGTTCGGCTTCGCTGTTGTTCGTGCCGTTGCGCGGACGGGCCGAGCCGGTGGGCATCCTTTCGGTTCAAAGTTACACGCCTGGGGCTTACAGCGCCGAAGACCTGGAAACCTTGCAGGTGCTGGCTGACCACTGCGGCGGGGCCCTGGAGCGGATTCGGGCCGTGGCCGCGTTGCGGCAGAGCGAAGCCCAGTTCCGCGCGCTGTTTGAGAACTCACCCGACGCGATTCTGGTGGCCGACGCGGCGGGTCGGATCCTGGATGCCAACCCGCGCGCGTGCCGGTTGCACGGGCTGCAGCGGGAGCAGTTGATCGGACAGCAAGTAACGACGCTCGTGCCGCCAGAGCGGGCCAACCATGCCCGGCAGAATTTCGAGCAACTGCGCTCCGGCGAACGGGGACGCGTGGAAGCCGAAGCACGCACAAGCGACGGACGGGTTGTGCCCGTGAGCATCCGCGCCGTGCCCATCGAATACCGCAACGAGCCCGCCGTGCTCATGCACATGCGCGACATCACCGAACGCAAGCAGGCGGAGGCGACCTTGCGCCGGTCGGAAGCGATGTTCCGGGCCATTTGGGAAAACGTCGTGGACGGGATGCGTTTGACCGATGAGCACGGATACATCGTCGCGGTCAACGAGGCATACTGCCGGTTGGTGGGCAAAAGCCGGTCGGAGTTGGAGGGCAACCCGCTCACCGTGGTGACGGGCGCCGACGGCGCGGCGGCCGAGGCCGAACTCAACAGTTATCGCCATGCGTTCCGCCAGCGGTTGAGCCTGCACGCGGCGGAGCGTCAGTTGGTGTTGCCCGGCGGCAAATCGCTGGTGGTGGAGGAAAGCGTGTCCTATGTGGAGTTGCCCGGTCAGCCGCCGCTGCAACTGAGCGTGTTCCGGGACGTGACCGCCGAGCGACGGTTGGAGGAACAGTTGCGCCAGTCTCAAAAAATGCAGGCCATCGGCCAGTTGGCCAGCGGCGTGGCGCACGATTTCAACAACATTTTGACGATCATTCAGGGGCACGCGTCGTTGTTGCTTTCGGCCGGGGGGCTGTCCGAGCCGGCGAGCCGCTCAGCGCAACAAATTGTGCAAGCCTCCGAGCGGGCCGCCGCCCTCACGCGCCAATTGCTCACCTTCAGCCGTCGGCAGATGCTCCAACCCCGCCCGGTGGACCTGAACGAGGTTGTCTCCAACCTGACCAAGATGCTGGGTCGGTTGCTGGGCGAGGACATCGCGCTGGAGGTGTTGCCCAGCCCGGCTCGGGCCATCGTGCGTGCCGATTCAGCGATGATGGAGCAGGTGTTGTTGAACCTGGCGGTGAATGCGCGCGACGCAATGCCACGCGGTGGGCGCCTGACGATCCGCCTGTCCCGTGAACAGGTCACCCCGCCGCCGACGCCGAACCAAGGTGTCCGCAACCGCGGCGCGTTTGTGTGCCTGACGGTGAGCGACACCGGCTGCGGCATTGCCCCGGAAATTTTGCCGCGCATTTTCGAGCCGTTTTTCACAACCAAAGAAGTCGGCAAGGGCACCGGGCTGGGACTGGCCACCGTCTATGGCATTGTTCAGCAGCACGAAGGTTGGATCGAGGTCGAAAGTCAGTTGGGCCGCGGCAGCACGTTCCGAATTTATCTGCCCGAGGCCGATGGCGAGGCCGAACGGCAAGCCGGGGAGGCGACCCCGGGCGCCGCTGCCCGCGGTCGGGAAACCATCCTGGTCGTTGAAGACGAGCCGGCGGTGCGGGAGCTGGTGGGCGAGTTGTTGACGCGACACGGCTACCGGGTGCTGGAGGCCGAGAACGGCCCGCGCGCGCTGGAGGTCTGGCGCGCGCACAAGCACGAGATCGCCCTGCTTTTGACCGATGTGGTGATGCCCGACGCGCTCAACGGGCGCGAGCTGGCGGAGCGCCTGTGCGCCGAGCGGCCGGGACTCAAAGTCATTTTCACCAGCGGCTACAGCGCCGACGTGCTGGGCCGCGAGCACCTCTTAGAGCGTGGCATTCGTTACGTCCAGAAGCCCTTCCATCCCCAGAGCCTCGTTCAGGCCGTGCGCGATTGCCTCGACGGGCGGGACGATGATCCCTCCGACGCGATTCGCTGCGGGACGCTCAACGATGCGGCGACGGCGGGGGCGAATTGAGCGCGCTAGCTTTCGGTCGAAGAAAGGCTCGCTGTAACGGTTCATCCGTTGCCGCGCGCATGGGGCAGGTGTCCAACGTGCATCGGCCGGCGCGAGACCGGCACCGAGAAAAGCGCTGATTAAGGGCCCGGCGAAGCGGCAAGAAAAACGGGCTCTTCAGCACCCCGAGCTGTCGCAGGGGAAGTCAAAAGTTTCAGCGGAATTGCCAAGCAAAACTACGCGGAACAAAGCCCGGAACTGAGAAGCTCAGATCCAATTCCGACCAAGATGCCCTACGCGATCTCCGGCGTAGGGCTTAACTCCGACACAGCGGGCCCGCAGCCATCGCGCACAGACATGACGGTGACACACTCCTGGCT